>RPRB01000298.1 GCA_003818285.1 Myxococcaceae bacterium | reverse complement strand
TCGGGATGATCGCCGTGCGCGGGTGGCTCGACTGCCGGTACGGAACCCGAGAAGGTCGGCCGGCGGTCGAGTTCTCCTGGGACGGCAAGGACGAGGGAGATGACGTTCGGGGACGTGGCTGGGCGGTGCTCGAGGAGGCTGGGTCGCTCAGAGGCTGGCTGTTCTTTCATTGTGGAGAGGAGTCGAGATTCAGAGCGGTCCGCCCGGGGCCTAAGCCAAGGAGTCCAAGAGTGAGCGGGCGGAGACGGAGCTGAAGGAGGAGGTCGGTGAGCAGCACAAAGTCCTCGGCGGATTGCGCGCCAAAGTCGATTCGGGGGAGGGAAGGGTCTCAACAACGGGGGCCTCGACGCTCGCGGACCTGGTTTCCTCGCCGGCCAGTCCGCGGAGCCCGTACCCGATCGCCTTCTCTGTCCCGACGCCCACTCCGAGCTCGATGACTTTGCGGGATTGTCAGGTATCGACGATCCAAGTGCGCCACCCAGCATCGGTCCTTTCGCTTCCGCCGCCGGCTCGATCAGCTTGCTCGCACTGCTCGGATCCGCGCTGCATCATTGCTCACGCCTTCTCACTGCCCTCCCTTCCTCACCCACTCCATCTCAAGACCTTCCTCATCAGGACTCTATAAATGAGGGTCCTTTCGCCCTCGCCCACCCCGTTCGAATTCAGGGGTACCCAGAGTTTCCCGCTCACGCCCTCATCTCATGGTTGTGAGGGCGTGAGCGGGAAACTCGGCGCTGCTCCCGGGGCTGCACGCAAGATGGGGTGGGCGAGGGCGCAACGGCGCGACACGCCTGATGACGCCTGCTCGAAGCCGCCCAGCTTTCCGCCCAGGAAACGGCCCGGAAATGCGCCCGATCGGCGGGCGTGTTCTGGGGCGTATTTCCGGGCGCATTGGAGGGCCATTTCGCGGGGCGAAAGAAGCAATCCGCAATCGATTGCGGGAGCCGACTTCAAGGTTGTGAGCCCCGTATGCGAGCGAGCGCCACGTGACCCGGCTTTGATCAGCCTGCCTTCTTCGTGAGGCTCGTCACGGGCTCGAGCGCTGCACTTCCTGGGGCCGCACTGCTGACCTGGGGCGAGGTAGCGACGCACAACGGCCCAGTCGTCGTGCACCACCATCAACACTGCCCCGACGAGGAGGATGATGGCTTCGTGGTTCGGGAAGATCCCGGCGACGTCCGTCCGCCGGCGGTCCTCCTTGTTGAGCCGCTCCTGGGGGTTGTTGCTCCAAATCGCTTCCGGTGCTCCTTGGGGACTCCGACGAAAGCGAGCATCTCCTCGCGCCCTCGCAGAGCAGCCCGGCGGCCTTCGGGAAACGCCGCTCCACCGTGGAGACGCCCTGGACGAGGCGGTAGCGTTTCCGGGTGTTGAGCCGGTCCGGCGCCCGCAGAGAGGGACTCCGCCGCTGCCTCCATGAGGCGGATGACCATCTAGGAGAGCAGCTCCTTGACCGTGTCGATGGGGGCCACGGCTAGCGTCGCTGTCCGACGAGGGGCCTCGCGCCGATGCGGGGACCTGTTAGGACAGCGCCCAATCCCACGACACGCCCTCTCAGCCGCCCTCAGCGGACGATCGAGCGGAGGCGCACGGGGTGCGCAACGCGCCGGGGACCCTTGCAGGAAATGCGCGTGGGGCCTCTCATCCGTTCAGCGATGACGACATCCCTCTGGACGAGGCTGGACCCGCGAGGCAGACGAGCCGGGCGCCATTAACGCACCGGAGGCAGGGCGAAGAGCCCGCCAGTCCCCCGGCCGGAAGCGGGCCTCACCGCAGGGCTTTCACGGCGCGGGCGCTTGCCTCGCCCGGTCCTCCCTAGGTGGGGAACCGAGCGCCAGGGGAGCGAATTGCCTGGCCGGCCGCTTGCACTTGCCACCGTAATTGCGGGTCCTCGGGCTTGGAGGGAACAGATGGCACGTCACCCGGCGGATGCCCCGAGACTCACTGCGCTCCCGGTCCTCTTCCTGGGTGTGCTCCTTCAGGTAGCGGCTGGATGCGGTTCGACGGGTGACCAGGGCCCCGCCGGCCCCGCCGGTCCACAGGGCCCGGCGGGTCCACCGGGCGAGCCTCCCATCGTCCTCGGCCCTGACGGAAGCCTTCCAGGAGTCGTCATCTCCGTGCTGAGCGTCTCGGGTGGTTCCGGCCCCAGTGGAGGCATTCGCATCGGCGACCACCCCAAGGTGACCTTCACCGTCAAGACGCGCGACGGAAGGACGATGCCGCCCGACCAGCTGGCGGCGGCGTCGGCGCTGGTCTCGGGCCCGACCCGTGGGTATCAGCGCGTTCTCAAGCTCGAGAGCGACGTGCACACGAAGTCGGTCCAGAATGCCGATGGCTCGCTGACCTATACCTTCGAGGCAGCGGTTCCCGCGGCCTACGAGGCCCCCTACAACGACACCTCCGCGTTCGGACCGGATGAAGGCGAACGGCAAGGAGAAGCCCTCGAGGCGGGCACGTACACGCTGGGGATCGAGGCCTACGCGAACTACAGCATCCGGGGAACGACCGTCCGGGATTCAGGGAACTCCACCTTCGACTTCCTCATCGGGGATGGGGCGACGCTCGAGCCGCACCCGGAGGTGGTGAAGGAGGAAAGCTGCAACCAGTGTCACAGCAGCCTGGAAGCGCACGGAAGCATTCGCAACGAGTTGAGCTACTGCCTGCTCTGCCACACCGCCGGGGCCGAGGATCGCAACGTCACGACCGTCGCCGGGGGGACTCCAGGGGTGACCGTGGACTTCGGAGTCATGATTCACCGACTCCACAACGCCGCGCACCTCCCGTCGGTTCTGGGCGTGGCCACGGACTCCAGCGGAAACCGCGTCTATGACGCCACGCCCCAGCCCTACGAGATGATTGGCTTCGGCGACCGGCTCCTGGATTTCTCCGAGCTCTCCTTCCCCGTAATGCCGAGCGCATACGTCTCTTATCTCCTCGACACGGCGGGGACGACGTACACCGGCGCCGCGGGGAACGGCCCGATGCCGCGCAACGTCGGCTTCACTCTCCTCACGCCCGCTCAGCGGCTTCTGGACGACAAGATCCGCACCGGCACAGTGGCCTGCGAGAAGTGCCACGGTGACCCCGACGGGTCTGGACCGCTCACCGCTCCCGCAGCGGGACAGCGCCACCTCACCGAGCTGACCCGGAAGAGCTGCGGCTCCTGTCACGACGACATCGATTGGACCAAGACCTACGTTGCCAACGGCCTGACGATGCCCGCGCAGCCGAACGACAACGCCTGCACGCTCTGCCACGGGAGCGACAGCACCCCCGTGCCCATCGCCACGTCCCACCTCCATCCCTACAGCGACCCGGCGCTCAACCCCGGGGTGGAGTTCGCGATCTCTGCGGTCGGTGGCGGGACCGGACCGGGCGGGAAGCACCGGAAGGCCGTTCCCGCGGTCCCCGGGCCGGAGACGCCCGGTGATCCGGTGGTGGTCACCTTCGGCGTCAAGGACCGCGCTGGCGCCAACGTGAACCTCCAGAAGCTCACCCGGTTCCAGATGATGGTGACGGGCCCCAGCACCAACCCCCAGGTCGTGGTGAACACGGTCATCCCCAACGACACCGGCTTCCGGAAGGCGAGCCCCTTCACCGGGGGAGGCAGCATTGGCGGGCTCTCCATCGCTGCCGGTGCGACCGCGCAGACCATCGCCGTGGTCTTCACCGGGGCCACCACCTTCGACGTCCGGGGTTCGGTCAGCGCGCCCCTCGCTGGGCAGACGCTCGATGGTACCGGGAAGGCGACGGTGACCTACGCCGGCGTGACCTTCACCGTGTCCAAGAGTGGGGCGGACTTCGCGAACGAGGACCGATTCTACTTCGAGGTCGTCCCGACCGCGGACAGCTACACCATGACGGTGCCCACGGACGTCACCTTCGAGCGCGTGGGGACCGCGACGGGCGGTGGGGACGTCTTCAAGGTCGCCAACCTGCCCCTTTACTGGGGCCGGCAGGTCGTCTTCGAGCGAACCGCGACCGGTGCGGCGGGAGCGGCCGCCTCGGCGGTGAAGGCCGGTGGGCGGTTTGTGGTGGGAGACGCCTCCAGCTTCGGTCTCGCGGTGAATGACCGGGCGGTCATCGAGTCGGGAACGGGCACGGAGGAGTATCTGACCGTGGGTCGCATCCAGACCACCGATGACTGGACCGGCGCGGACCTGGGCACGAACGATCGCATCTGGTTCACGACCCCTCTGCGCTACGACCACCCCTCCGGGGCCACGGTGCAGAAGGCCACCCTGACCGCGCGGCGTGAGGGGACCCAGTATGTGGTGAGCGACAGCGCCACCGGGGAGATCACGCTGACCGCCGGTCAATTCACCAGCGGTAACCCGGTCGTGGTGAGCTACCGCACGCATGGTCGCTTCGGCTTGAAGCCGGCGCCGGGGAAGGACCCTTTCAACAAGTACTCTCCCGCCGCCGCCGACTCCGAGGACATCAACGTCACCTGGGGCGACTGGAACGCTCTGGACTTCGTGGACGGTACCTATCAGGTCGGGCTCTGGGCGCATCGCGAGTTCACGGTCACCCCGGCGCACGCCTTGACCACCACCGAGGCGTGGAACACCTGGAACTCCGACAACACCACCTACCGGAGCATCTCCCCGCCCGCGAACATGACGTTCCTCTTCGGCTCGGCGACGACTCTGGCTCCGCGGCAGATCATCGCCTCGGGGGCGGTCTGCGACACCTGCCACGGCGATCTGCAGGCGCACGGCAACGGACGAAGGGGGTTCGAGACCTGCATCAACTGCCATGCCTCGCCGGGGATGGAGGATGGTCCGAAGTACACCTTCAGCAGCTGGTACGTGGGACCCACGCCCGGCGCCTCGATGGACTTCCGCTCGCTCCTGCACAAGGTGCACATGGGCAAGGAGCTCGCGAAGGCGGAGTCCTACGTGGTCAACGGCGTCTTCTTGGGCATCCCGTACGAGGTCCACGCCGAAGGGGAATTCCCGTCCATGCCGGGAGCGGCGAAGAACTGCACCAAGTGCCACGGGAACTCCAGCTCCTGGAAAGAGCCTGCGACGCGAGATCACCCGCTGGCGAGCGGCACGCCCACCCAGGTCTGGACCGAGGCCTGCGGAAGCTGCCACGACTCGGACGAGGCGACCGCCCACATCGGGTCGCAGACCAGCAACGGCGTCGAGACCTGCCAGATCTGCCACGGCATTGGCCGGGAGTTCACCGTCGAGGCAAGCCATCACATCCCTTAGGAGGGGTCGCCACGAGGATTCCGTGAAGGATCGGCACGGACTCGGCGGCAGCCTGGGAGCGGCCTGGAGGGAAGCCGCAGATGCTCGAGGACGGCGCGGGCGGGGCATGCGCTGTCGGTGCGCGGCGCGACCGACTCGACGCGCCGGCGTTCGCCTGCGAATGGCCCTCGCCGGA
>RPRB01000297.1 GCA_003818285.1 Myxococcaceae bacterium | reverse complement strand
CGGAGTATACGGACATCCGATGCCGCCCGTCGTGCGCTCGGCCCAGGAGCTGCTCCGACGACCCGCGGGATGGGTCCCCGCGGCCGTGGTGGCGCTCGGCGGAGCGGCGCTGGTCCTCCTGCCGCTCTTCCAGGCGCCCGGGCTGGAGCTGGGGCTCGCGGTGGCCACGCTGTGCACCCTGCTCGGTGGATGGACCGGAGCCGGTGCCGCCGCGGAGTTGCGCAAGGTGCCGCGGCCCAGCGTTCCCCGCCTCCCCTCGCCCGGGCCGGGCACCGCCACGGCGGGGGCGATCGGCGGGGCGACGCTCCTCCTCTGGGCTGCCGCGGCGGTTCCGTTCCTCGCCGCGGTGCTCCGGACGGCGCTCACCACCCGGTGCGACCCGTTCGCCCAGGCTGCCTTCTTTCCGTTGCTGGTGTTGCCCGCCGCACTCCTCGCCGCGGCGACGGGGGCCTTCTGCCGCACCGCGTTCCCCGCCTGGGGACGGGCTCTCGCGCTGTACGTCCTGCTGCTGCTGGCCTCGGTCGCGTGGACGGCGTGGCCGCTGGTGCTCGGGCCGCAGGTGTTCGTCTTCAACTTCTTCATCGGGATGTTCCCCGGCCCTCTCTATGACGAGGCGCTGCGCGTGCCCGCCTCGCTCCTCTGGTTCCGGCTGGAGACGGTGCTCTGGGCCGTGGCGCTGGGAGCCTGCGCCGCGGCCGTCTTTCCTGCGCCCGGTCCGACGCATCCGCGGCATCGCTCGCGCGTGCTCGCCACCTTGACGGTCCTGGCCCTGGGCATCGCCGCGCTGGAGGTGACCGCGGTCCGTCTCGGGTTCCGCAGCAGCGACGCGTCGGTGCGCTCCACGCTCGGCGGACGGACCGAGACCGAGCACGCCGAGATCCTCTTCCCTCGCGAGAAGCCTCCCGAGGAGGTCGAGCGGCTCCGCCGCGACGTCGAGTTCCGGCTCGAGCAGCTCTCGCGCTTCTTCGGCGCCCCGCCACCCGCGGTGCGGGTGGTGGTGTTCCGCTCGCCCGAGGAGAAACAGCGCTGGGTAGGCGCAGGCGCCACCCAGTTCGCGAAGCCCTGGCTCGGGAGCGTGTACCTCAACGACGCGCCCTTTCCACACCCCACGCTGAAGCACGAGCTGGCGCACGTCGCGGCGGGCGCGTTTGGCAGCGGGCCGTTCCGGGTCACCTCGCGCTTCTGGGTGCCGGTGATGGGCGTGGTGGAGGGAGTGGCGGTGGCCGCGGACGATCCCACGGGGGAGCTCAGCCTCCACGTCTGGGCGGCCGGGATGCGCCGTCAGGGCCTGATGCCGGACCTCCGCGGCCTGGTCGGCCCCGCGGGATTCTGGAGCGCCGCGCCCGCCCGCGCGTACATCGCCGCCGGCAGCTTCCTGCGCTTCCTCAGGGACACCCACGGGACAGAGCGCCTCCAGCGGCTGCTGGCGCGCGGTGATTTCGCCCGCGTCTACGGGCAGAGCCTCGACATCCTCGTGGGGGAGTGGGAGCGGATGCTGGACGGGCTGCCCGTCGACGAGAGCGCGGTCAACCGGGCCTTCGCCCGTTTCCGCCAGCCGAGCCTGTTCCGCCGGCCCTGCGCGCGCGAGGTGGCGGCGCTGTCCGAGGAGGCACGGACCCTCTCCGTCACCAACCCCTCCCGGGCGTTGCACCTCCTCCGGACCTGCGCCCGACTCCAGCCGTCCGAGCCGGACTTCCTCCTCGCCGAGGCCGTTCTCCTCCGCCGGATGAGCCGGCCCGCGGAAGCGGCCGAGGTGCTCGAACACGCCGGGGGGCTGGTCTCGGGCCGGCCGGCGCTCGAGGCCCAGGTGGCGCTGGCCCGCGCCGATCTCCTCTGGGACGCAGGAGACCTCCAGGCTGCCGGCGCAGCACTCCAGCAGGCGGCCTCGCTCCGACCCGGGCGGGACCTGGAACGAGAGGCGGAGGTGAAGCGCGCCGCCCTCTCCGAGCCCCGCATCCGTCCCGCGCTGCACGCCTTCTTCGACGCGGGCAGCGAGGAGCTGCGCCTGTGGGCGCTGGAGCGGGCACGGGACGTCTCACCGGACGACGGCGTGGTGAACTACCTGCTGGGCCGGCGGCTTCTCGCGGTGGGACTCCCGGGCGAGGCGGCCGAGGCGCTCGGCCGCGCGCTCTCCGCCACGCTCCCCGAGCAGGTCAACCGCGAGGCATGGCGTCTGCTCGTGTCCGCGCACTACCGGGCCGGCGACTGCGCCGCGGTTCGCTCCGACCTCGGACGGATGCCGGATCTGTCCGACGCCGTGCGGGCCGAGGTGACAGAATGGCAGGCGCGCTGCGCCTTCGAGGAGCGTGCGTTCAACGGTCCCCTGGTGCCCCGCGGTCCTTTCCGCTAAGCCGCACCGCCGCGATGCGCTTCGAAAAGCGGCAATTCCTGGAGGGAACGGTCGAGGAGGTGGAGCGGGCGATGCTGGATCCGCGCTACCTGGACTACCTCTTGCAGCACCACGGGGTCCTCCTGGAGGTCCAGGCACTGGAGCGCAAAGAGGAAGGTCCCCTCGTGCGTCGTCGGGTCCGCTACCGGCCGCGGCCCGTCATTCCCTCGGTGGGGCCCAAGCAGGTCCCTCCGGAGTGGTTCGCCTTCGTCGAGCAGTCCACCTACGATCGCAATCGCAAGGAGATGAGCTTCAGCAACGTGCCGACCAGCCAGGCCATCTCGAGGATGCTGGTGAACACCGGGACGCTGCGGCTCCGCTCCTCCGGCGCCCGCACCGAGCGGACGCTGCAGGGGGAGATCAAGCTGCTCCTGCCGTTCCTCCTCAAGCCGCTGGCGATGATCGGCGAGCGACTGATTCACTCCGAGGGCCTGAAGATCCTCGACGCCGAGGCCCCGGTGCTGGATCGCTACATCGCCGAGCTCCGGGCGGGGCGGGCGTGAGGCGCGCGCTCCTTCCGCTGATTCTCCTGGCGGCCGCGTTGGGTTGCGGACCCCACCGGATCCCCGGGACCGAGCTCGAGGACACCGGGGACACGCGGGCGATCATCGAGACCATCGCCCGCTACAACTCGTCGCTGGAGGCCCGCGACGCCAACGGCATCCTGGCGCTGGTGGACCCCGCGTTTCGCGACAACGCCGGCACCCTCACCCCCGACGACGACATCGACATCGAGCGGCTCCGCACCGTGCTGCCCCAGCGGCTGGCGAAGCTGCAGGACGTCGCGGTGCGGATCGAGATCAAGACCATCGACGTCAAGGGAGACAAGGCCAGCGCGGTCTACACCTGGGTCTCGCAGTTCAAGTTCGGCGGCAAGAGCATGACCGAGTCGGACATCAAGCGCATGGAGCTCAGGCGCGGCCCCGACGGCTGGAAGATCCTGAGCGGCATCTAGCCCTAGCCCCCGCACCAGGGGGACGCCTGCGGAAGCGCGCAGGGCGCGCCACCGACCAGGCTCAGCGCACCGTCTCGACGTGCGCCCGCACCACGCGCCACGTCCCCTGCTCGTCGGCGAAGGTCGCCTGGACGGCGCGCTGACCGAGGTCTACCCCGCCCGCGGTCCGTCCGAGGAGGAGGCGTCCGGTGAAGAGAACCTCGCCTGGTCCGGTGGACTCGGCCCGCCCCTCCAGCATGCGCGCCTCCACCGCTCCACCCCGGAGCAGCTCGGCCACGAGGTAGGTCCGCAGCTCGGGCTTGCCGCCGAGCTCCGGGGACTGGAATCCCTCGGAGACGTGGCCCAGCACCCCGGCCACGTCCTTCTCGCGGGCGGCGCGGGTCATGACGTCCACCGCCGCCCGGACCTTCGCCTCGGGAGTGGCCGGCGCGGCCCGGAGCATCCATGCCGCCGCACCGACCGCGACGAGTCCGGCCAGCACCAGCGCAATGGTCGACACCCGCATGCAACCTCCTCGACCCGGGACCCCCAGGCGGGGCAATCTCCCACCCCCGACCCATGCCCGCCACCTCCAGGACCGCCCGTCAGGTTGCCCGGAAGCGCAAGGCCCCTCGCCGCCGCAAGGCCACTCCCGCCCAGCGCGGCCTCTCGGCCCCCGAGACCGGAGAGAAGCTCCCCGACGAGATCCGGGCGCTCGCCGCGGAGGTGGAGGCGGACGGCGGACGGGTGCTCGCCACCTATCGCGAGCCGCTCGGCGGCCACGCGGTGCTGTTCGCGGCGCTCCCGGTGGACAAGGTGCAGCCCACCCCCTACCAGCGAGACCTGTCCGAGCCACACGTGAAGCGGCTGGTCTCGGCGATGGAACGGGTGGACCGCTTCCTCGATCCGCTGATCGCCGTGCGGCACGAGGGCAGCTACTGGACTCCCAACGGGAACCACCGCCTCGCGGCCACCCGGGCCCTGGGCGGCAAGTCGGTGCTGGCCTTGCTGCTGCCGGAGCCCGAGGTGGCCTTCCAGATCCTCGCCCTCAACACCGAGAAGGCGCACAACCTGAAGGAGCGCTCACTGGAGGTCATCCGGATGCTCCGCGGCCTCGTGGAGACGCGGGGAGGGACCGAGCTGGACGTGGCGCCGCTGCTCGAGGAGCCGGCGTTCGCCACCCTCGGAGCGGCCTACGAGAAGCGCCCCCGGCTCTCCGGCGGGGCCTACCACCCCATCGTCAAGCGCATCGACGGCTTCCTCGACGAGCCCCTGGCCGAGGCGCTGGGCATCCGCGAGGAGCGGGCGGACGCGCTCCTGAAGCTGGACGACGCGGTCAGCGCGGCGGTGGGTCGGTTGAAGGAACGGGGGATGACCAGCCCGTACCTCCGGCCCTTCGTGGTGGCGCGGATCAACTATCTGCGCTTCGTGAAGCCGAAGCCCGGTGCGGCGCCGCCGGAGTTCGACGCGACGCTGGAGAAGCTGACCCGCTCCGCCGAGAAGTTCAACGCTGAGAAGGTGAGGGAGTCGGACATCCAGCGCGTCGGTGGCCCGATGGAGCCCGAGGGGGACTGAGCCCGATCGCTGGCGCGCCCCTGCGCGCTTCTGCAGGCGTCCCCCTGGTGCGGGTGTCTGAGCCCGCCCCTCGTCACGGGGACTGCGCGCAGTTGACCGTGTTGTCGGAGCAGAGCAGCAGCGCCGGGCGCGCCGTCCCCGTCTGGCCGGGGATCCCGATGACGTAGACCGTGTACACCCCGGTGTCGGAGACGTTGGTGAACGTGGCCGCCGCCCACACCGCCTGTGTCGTCGAGTCGCGCGCGGCCAGCGGAGCGGTCCCATTGGTCGCGCCCGGGGTGAAGGGGAGGGTCTGGTACTGGGAGACGTTTCCGTAGCTCACCGCGGTGGCGAAGGGGCTCAGGAAGGAGCCGGAGACCACGCCCACGTCCTCGGGGTTCGACCCCGGGGCGGCGTTCGCCGCGCGCATCGAGACCTGCCCGCTCGGCGTGCCCCCGGTGCGGTCGTCGAACCTGCCCAGCCCGACCGACGGGCTTCCGGTCCCGGTGAGCCGGCCGAGGACCGCGAGGGTCTGGAT
>RPRB01000296.1 GCA_003818285.1 Myxococcaceae bacterium | reverse complement strand
CGCGGACATTCGCGATGGTTTCCGTCGCTATGCACGATGCGCTCAACGGCATCGAGCCCAACTACACGCGTTACGCCAGCTCGGCGAGCGATCCCGAGGCCTCCCCGGTCGCCGCCGCAGCGCAGGCGGCACACGATGTCCTGGTCGCCCTGTTCCCGGACAAGCGGACCGAGCTCGACGCCAAGCTCGTGATTTCGCTCGGCAGCGTCAACGACGAGGACCGCAGGGCCCGCGGGATCGCCTTGGGTCAGGCGGCCGCGGCGGATCTTCTCTCGGCGCGAGCCAATGACGCCTCGAACGTCGTGGTCAGCTACACGCCAATAGACCAGCTCGGGTACTGGCGTCCGACGCCTCCTGCCTCGGCGCCCGCCCTCGAGCCGGGTTGGGGGAATGTGACAACGTGGGGCCTCGAGTCGGGCAGCCAGTTTCGGTCTCGGGCACCGTATCCACTGACCAGTGCCGAGTACACGGCCGACTTCGTCGAGGTCCGCGACTACGGTTCGGCCAACAGCGCGGTCCGTAGCCCTGACCAGACCAGCTACGCTCACTTCTGGTTTGAGCAATCGGCGGTGGGCTGGAACCGCCTGGCTCGTACCGCCCTTGCCATCCAGCCCAAGAACATCTGGAAGACGGCCCGGATGTTCGCGCTCATGAACATGGCGCTGGCCGACGGCTACATCGCGAGCTTCGATAGCAAGTACGTCTGGCAGAGCTGGCGGCCGATCACGTTCATTCGCGCAGCGGACGATGGGAACCCCGATACTGCTCAGGACTCCAGCTGGACTCCGCTCCGGCCTACGCCTCCCATACCGGACCAGACGTCGGCTCACACCGTGGCCGGCTTCGCGGCGCGCGCGGCACTCGTCGAGGTGTTCGGTGATGACCCGGGCGAACCGATGAAGATGACCTCCACCACAGCGGTTCCGCCGGGCTCGACTCGGAGTTGGGCGACCTTTACTCAGGCGGCCGCAGAGAATGCTGACTCGCGCGTCATGGTGGGCATCCACACCCGTCAGTCGGTCATCGACGGAGAAGCGCAGGGACGCCTGGTCGGCGACTACGTCGTCAACCACCGGCTGCGCTCGCTCGGCGATTGACGAGACTCGCGATTCTCACGAAAGGGGCCGAAAGCACGCACGAGAAACCCTCGTGCCTCCGACCCCTTCGGGGCGAGCTGCCCCACGGCAGAGGAGGTCGCGACGCGGACGGCTACGATCACGTCCTCAGTCGGTCATTGCGGCAGATCTTTTCCGGACTGCTCTGCCACCATGTACGCGGCGTACCAGTCGGGCCAGTTCGGGTCTGCGGCGCCGATGCGCTTTTCGTGCTCGCCGTGGGCAACCGACGCGCGTCGCATCGCGCTCGCCAGATCACTTGCCGAGCCGAAGGTCGTGGTCGAGGGGTCGACGCGGCCGGGCAGCCGTGTCGTGACCTCCTGCAGCAGCCAGCCGTTGCCGTCCGGATCGGTGAAAGAGGCGAACGAGCGGTAGGTGCGGTGCTCGGGATCCGGACCGCTGACCCGGATCCGCCCAAACAGGTAGGACTCGTCCGGGCCGGCGTACTCGCGGTCGCGACCGTGGAACACCTCGCCGACCGCGACGCCGCGAGCGAGCAGATCGTTGCGGGCGGCCTCGATGTCGGACACGATCAGGTACAGGCCTCGGGCGGAGCCGGGTGCTGCCGCGGTCACGTTCTTGCCGAAGATGACCGAGCACCCGGAGCCAGGCGGCGTGAACTGGACCGCGCGCCAGTCGTCACCAGCGGCGAAGTCGGCGTCGAGCCGCCAACCGAGCCTCGCGTAGAACTCCTTCGCGCGATCGACATCCGAGACGGGGATGACGATGAGCTCGAGCTTCATGTCGACTCTGCCGACGTTCGTTGCCATGTTTTTCCCTCCGGTTCGTTGAGCTACGTCGAAGCTCTGAGTCGTTGAAATGAGCTCAACGGGAGTAAGTCCAAGGAAGAACAGACCGCGTTTCGAGGGGAGGGGCGGGCACTCGCTCAGCCCGAGACGACGAAGGGGCCGGAAGCTGGCGAGAAGAGTCCTCGTGCTTCCGACCCCTTCAGCGTGCGCGCGATACAGGACTCGAACCTGTGGCCTTTGGCTCCGGAGGCCAACGCTCTATCCAGCTGAGCTAATCGCGCAGGACGACGGACCGGAGCCGCTCTCGTACCGGCAAACCCGGCCCGGCGCAAGCCTCGGAGGGACCGGGTGAGCTCACTCCCTGCTGGCGGAGACCGAGGCGCACGCTCCCACCTCGGGACGGCACCATCGGGCGCGGACCGCCACCCAGGGGAGCGCCGCGAATAGCAGCGTGAGCGCGGCGGCCAGCACCGGCCAGAGGCGCCCGGGTGAGGGGGGCGGACGCGCCCGCGCGTTGGTGAGCACGGGCCGCCCGCCGGCGAGCCTGGCCAGGCCCACCCGGTCGAGCCAGAGGCTTCCGCAGGCAGGACACCCGTGGGCAGCCACCGTGCGCAGCTGGACGCCGCGCATCGCCGAGCCGCACTGAGGACAGTGCAACGGACGCGTCCCGGTGGACCCGAAGCGGATCTCCCTCCGGTAGGCGGCGTCCTCCACCTGCGCCATCGAGAGCAGCGTGGAGATCTGTCCCGGACCGAGGAGCGCACCGGCACAGCGGGCGCAGGCGCTGCCGGCCAGGCCCTCCCGGAATCGCTGGAGGGTCGGTGCGTCCTCGCCACACTGCGGGCACACGAGCTGGCTCGGCAGCGGCGCCCCGGCACGGCCGGGCTGCAGGAGCAGGACGGGCAGGGCGATGGCGAGCGCGCAGAGGTGCCCTTGTCGCGCGCCGAAGGCGAGCGCCGTCACCGCTGCGAGCGCGGCAGGTGGAAGGGCGAGCACGCCGAGGCCGTGGAGGAACGTGAGCAGCACCTCGGCCGAGAGGCAGCCCAGCACCGCCCGGCTCCATCCAGTGAGGAGCGCGCCCGGCTTCCGCCCGCCCCGTCGCACGAGCGCCGAGACCAGATGCTCGTGGAGGGCGGGCCAGCCGAGCAACAGCACACCGGGAAGGACGGCGAGCACCGCGGAGAGCGCGGGTGCCGGCATCCGCGACGCGGCCGTCACCGCCCGGCTCGCGCCCAGCGCCACGCCGAGCACCCCGGCGGTGAGGATCCACGGGACCGCGGCCAGGAACCAGGACAGCCCCCCCACGGGCCCGCCGCGGATCGCCCGAACGGTCAGCGCGGTCAGCGAGGGAAGCGCGGCAGGGAAGAGCAGCTGCGCGAGGAGCAGCAACCCGAGCGCACCGGTCAGCGCCTGGGTGAGGGAGATGAGCGTCGCCGGGTCGCGGGGAGGCGCTGGCTCGGCCGAGAGCTCGCGGGTCGGTGACTCGGAAGCATCGACGCGGGGCACGCGCGCCGTGATCGCTTCCCTCGGTGACGGGCGGGGACGACGATCGAGCTCGAGGCCGGAGCGGTCCGTCACCTCGGGAGCGGTGACTTGCGCGGTGATGCGGTTTCGCAGCGTCGCGCCGCATCGCCGACAGCGCTCCCACCCGGCCCGCCACTCGTTCCCACAATGACGGCAGACGTCGCGAGCTGTGGGGGTCGATGCCATGAGTGGACGCTGCTGGCGGAAGAATGAAGCAGAGGTGCACTCCCCGCGTCCAGTCCGGCCCCGGTGTCGATCGAGACCCGCTCGGGGTGATCAGCGCGACGGAGCAGGGTGGATGTCATCCACCCAGTGGACCGTCTCCGGCGGCTCGACGGGGGTGAGGGCGAGGTTCACCACGACGGGTTCCTGGTCGCTGCGGACGATCACGCACTCGAGGGGCTCGTCCGCCGCGTTGATCTCCTGGTGAGGCACGTAGGGCGGCACGAAGATGAAGTCACCCGGGCCGGCCTCTGCGGTGAACTCCAGGTGCTCGCCCCAGCGCATCCGGGCGTGTCCCTTCACCACGTAGATGATGGACTCGAGCGCGCCGTGATGGTGCGCGCCGGTCTTCGCGCTCGGATCGATCGTGACCGCCCCGGCCCAGAGCTTCTCCGCGCCAGCGCGCGCGCGGTTGATGGCCGCCGCACGCTTCATGCCCGGCGTCTGCGCGGTGTTCGGGTCCAGCTCGGAGCCCCGCACGACGCGCACGCCGTGCAGCCGCCAGTGCTCCGAGTCGTGGGGCGTGCTCACTCTTCCTCCGGGAAGCTGAACTCGAGCTCGGTGGGCTCCTCCCCGCTGATCTCCAGGGTCCGCCGCTCCTTCTGGTCGCCGCGGGTGAGCTGCACCACGTGCGAGCCCTCGTAGAGCGACAGCGGCGCGAGTGGGGTCGTCCCCACGGCCTTTCCATCGACGCTCACCGCGACACCGTCCTGGAGCTTCAGCACCAGCTTGCCCTTCGGGATCACCACCCGGTGGGTGCCGTTATCCCCGGGCTTCAGGGTGACCTGCTCGGTCCTCGACAGTCCGAGCCCGGTGTCGAAGAATTCCAGATCGACCGGCGCGTCCTGCGCCGGGAGGGTGACGGTCACCGGCGTGGTGCCGAGCATCTTCCCTCCCATGCGCACCCGCAGCCGCGGCGTGCTCTCCAGCCGAACGGTGGACTCCTTGGCGGAGTCGAGGTCGGCGAAGGCCCCGAGCAGCTTGTCCCTGTCTGACTCGCGGCTCGCGGTGGTGGCGGGCTTCGAAACCCGGGCCTCCGATGCTTCCTCGCCGCTGACAGGGGGCTCCGTTCGCGCCGCGCTACCCGCGGCGACCCCGGTGCCTGCGGCCCTGCCGCGCTCACCGGCACGTCCGCCCGGCGCAGGGGCTCCAGCGCCGGGGGTCGGGCCGCTCGTGGCTCCCGTCGCCGCCGGCTCGGTGCTTCCTGCACGCGCGCTTGCTGCGCTCCTCGCCTCCGGGGTCGCCGACGGCGTGCTCGCGGGGGCGGCGGCCGGTGCGGGAAGGGCGGGCGTGCTCGGCCCCGCAGGCGGCGGCGAGGGCGGGTTCGCAGCGACTGCAGAGCCCGCCACCACGGCAGGCGGCGTCCCGGTGCCCGGCGCCCGTCCTTCGGCGGTCGGTGAGGTCTTCGCCGCCGGCACCGGCTCTGCGGTGGAGCCGGGCGCCGTCACCGCGGGCGGGACGCTGGCCGGCGCCGGGGCGAGCGCGGCCGGGACGGGCAGCCCCACGCGGGCGAGGAGATCGGTCCGGTGCGCGGCGGCGAGCCCCAGGTACGCGCCCACCACCGCGAGCGCGAGGAAGAGCAGCACCACGCCGAGCCCCCGCAGGCCGCCGCCGCCGGTCCGGACCCGCCGCGTGCTGCCGGTCGTTCGCCGGCGCCCTGCCGGACGGTCGAGGCCGAGCCGGACCGGGGCCACCGAACCCCGCTCCTTCTCCAGGGCGGTGGGGAAAACGAAGGCGGACCGCCTTCGCGCGGGCGCGGCGGAGGCAGCCGGCCGGACCTCCAGGTTCTCCATCGTCGGCGGGGGCATCCGCCGCGGCTCCGAGCGGACGGTCCGGT
>RPRB01000295.1 GCA_003818285.1 Myxococcaceae bacterium | reverse complement strand
CGTCACCCTCCCGAGCTCGGATGACGACACCGCGCTCCAGAACAGCGCGGACGCGGTGGACTTCGCCATCCGGCGGGTGGGCGCGACCGCCTCGCCGCTGTCCGGGGGCGTGGGCGGTGGGACGCCGACCGGAGACAGCCTGGTCTACGTCGCGGCGAACGCGGGATTCGGGTCCACCATCCAGCGCCAGAGCTTCCTGCTGGTCATGACCGACGGTTTGCCGAACTGCAATCCCAACTCGGGGCTGAACGCGAACGTGAACCCGGCGGCATGCGACTGCACCGACGGTCCGACCTCGGCGGTGTGCACCTACTACCCGGTGCTGGACTGCAACGACTTCAACGAGACGGCGCGGAAGGTCTCCAACATCCGCACGGCCGGGGTGAAGACGATCGTCATCGGTTTCGGCGACGTGTTCGGTGCCTCAGCACAGCAGTCGCTGCAGCAGATGTCGCTCGCCGGCGACTTCCAGCGCCGCTGCGCGGCCGGCGGCGGCGAGTGTGACCCGAGCGACCTCGCCTGCTTCCAGTCCACCAACCCGAACCTCTGCACCGAGCAGTTCTTTCGCGCGACCTCGAAGGAGCAGCTCTCGGGGGCGCTGGCCGCGGTGAGCTCGGCCATCCTCCAGGGAAACCCCTGCCTGGTGGAGCTCGAGCCGGCACCGGTCGATCCGACCTTCCTCACCGTGCTGGTGACCGAGAAGGGCGTGACGACGTCGTATCCGTACCCGTCCGACGTGTGGACCTTCGCCGCGCAGGGCGGGAACGCGACGCTGACCTTCAATGACCCGCTGTGCTCGAAGATGGCCTCGGCCAGCGAGGACATCACCTACGAGATCCGCTCGGTCCACCGGCTTTAGCGCCGAAACCACCTGGATCGATCCGTCCCTCGCTTGCCCTCGCGGCCCATCCCGTCGTCGCTCCTCCGTCACGTGACGATGGCCACGCTCCGTCGTCGCTCCTAGGCCTCGGCCGCGATTGCGGCGCGATCATCCGGTCGACCCAAGTGGTCTCGGCGTTGGCCGGCCGCGATCAGCGCCGCTTGAAGAACTGCACGGCGCGCTCGTGCTTCTCGGCGGCAGCGCGGCTGGCGAACGTCCCGAGGTTCCTCCGCTTGCCGGTCCGGGGGTCCTTCTTCTGGGAGTAAAGCCGGTACTTTCCGGAGGGCAGGCGGCGGATCATGCGGTCGTCTCCGCCGGGGAAGATGGTGACAGGGCCGGGGAGTGGCTACCGATGATTCTCGGTTCTCCGGGGGGTCTCACCCCGCGAGACCCTGTTCGAGAAAGGCCCGACCATGGCAAGCACGCGAGGCGACAAGATCTTTCCGCACTTCTGGTTCACGAAGGAGGCAGAGGAGGCGGCGCGGTTCTACGCGTCGATCTTCCCGGACTCGCGGGTGGACCGGGTGGCGGCGCTGCCGGTGGACAGCCCGAGCGGTCCGGCGGGCTCGGTGAAGATGGTGGACTTCATGCTGTTCGGGAAGCGGTTCCAGGCGATCAGCGCCGGGCCGCTGGACCCCTTCAACCACGCCATCTCGATGGTGGTGGTCTGCGAGGACCAGGCGGAGCTCGACCGGTACTGGTCGGCGCTGCTCCAGGGCGGCAAGGAGGAGCAGTGCGGGTGGCTCCGGGACCGGTACGGCGTCAGCTGGCAGGTCGTCCCCCGGATCCTGGATGACATGCTGGCCGACAGCGACGTGGCCCGCGGCAAGCGGGTGGGCGAGGCGATGCTGAAGATGGTGAAGATCGACATCTCCAAGCTGAAGGCGGCGTACGAGGGCCGCTGAGCGCTCTACGGCGGCCCACCTGCGTGAGGGTGGGCCCGCCAGGGGCGCGTCGAGGCGCCCAGGCGATCACCGACCGCGCTCCGCCGGGCGCGGGACCCTCCTGACTCGAACACCCGCGGTGGCTCTTGCGAGCGCCGTGCCCGCGCCCCGGTTCAGGCGCGCATGAGGACCGTCCCGTAGAACCCATCCATCCCGTGGCGGTGTGGAGAGGTCACGAGCGCCGGTCCTCGACGGAGCTCGGCCGCGACCGGCGCCTCGGCCTGCGCGAGCTCCGGATGCGCCTCGAGGAACGCACGGACAACATCCTCGTTCTCCTCGGGTCGAACGGTGCACGTGACGTAGACGATCCGTCCACCGGAACGGACGCGTGCGACGGCGGTCTCGAGCAGCGCCAGCTGGATCGGCGGCCACCGGGCGAAGGACGCCACGTCGGTCCGCCAGCGGACGTCCGGACCGCGGCGGATCGATCCCAGCGCCGAGCACGGCGCGTCGACCAGGACGGCGTCGTAGGCCTCCTCCGGAACTGCCTGCAGGATGCGCACGGTCGTCGCCGCCCCTGCCCGCTCGGCCCGGTGCCGCAGCCGCTCGAGCGCCTCCCGGTCGATGTCGTACGCATCCACCCTCCCCTCCCCCTGGAGCGCGGCGGCGAGGAGCAGGGTCTTCCCACCCGCGCCGGCGCAGAGGTCGAGCACGGGCATGCCGGGCCGGGCCTCGACGAGCGCGGCGGCGAGCTGGCTCCCTTCGTCCTGGACCTCGAAGAGACCCTCCTGGTGGGCGGCGAGGCCGAGCACGTTGGGGCGGCCCTCGAGGTGGAGCGCGTCGGAGGCGTAACGCGCCGGGTGACTGGCGACGGCCTCGGCCTGGAGCCGCTCGCCGAGGGCGTCGCGGTCGAGCCGGAGGCGGTTGGCGCGGACGGTGATCGGCGCGGGCACGTTGCAGGCCGCGGCGAAGAGGGCTGCCTCGGAACCAAGGGCGTGCTCGAGCTCGGGGACGAGCGCGTCCGGCCAGGAGAACCGGGTCGGCCAGTCGTCGGGCGGCGCCCGGGCCTCCGGGAGCTCGCTGCCGGTCCAGGCGCGGACCGAGTGCGCGGGGACGTGGGCGATGTCGCGCAGGAGCGCAGTCAGGAGGCCAGCCGGGGAATCGGAGCCGGCATGGTACGCAAGCCGCCGACGCCAGAGCGCAACCCCGAAGAGGGCCTCGGCGGCGACGGCGCGATGCGCCGCGTCCCAGCCGGGATGCGAGCGGAGGAGCACCGTGAGGAGCCGGGCGGCGTCACCGCCGTGCAGGACGGGACCGAGCGCCTCGAGCACCTGCCGCCGGACCTCGGGAAGCTGCGACCAGTCGAGCTGTGCCAGGCGATCTCGTGCGGCGCGCTCGAGCGCCTGGACCGTGGGGAGCCGCGTCCCCGTGGAGGCCCGGGGGTTCACGACGGCAGCATGCCCGATCACTGCGGCTCCGTCCCGTGACCATTGCCGATCACAGGTCGGATCCACTTCGGGCGGGCGAAACGCGGGGGTTCACCGATCTGGTGATCGACAACGCTTCCTGAGTCCCCGTTTCCCGCCGCCCCACCGCTCATGGCAGCGTGGTCGCCCCCATGGCGCTCCCGGCCCCGCTGCGGTGGATCCGACGGCTGTATCGGTGGCTCCATCGCGCGTGGGAGTCGAAGCCGGTCCAGCACGGGGTGGCGACCGCGCTCATCCTCACCTTCGTCGGCGCGCTGCTGCTGATCGAGCTCAAGCGACTCGGCCTGTTGCCGCTGGCATGGATGCCGTCGAACCACTTCCATGCGGTCCGGCTGGGGTTCAACCTCCTCCTGGTGGTCGAGGTGATCGGCCTGGTATTCGGGCTTACCGGGAGCCCCGGCCGCACGCTGGGGCGACAGTTCGAGATCCTGTCGCTGATCCTCCTCCGCACGAGCCTCAAGGAGCTGGTCAACGCGCCTGAGCCACTGAAGTGGGAGGCACTGCGGCCCTTCGTCTGGCCGATGGTCGCGGATGCGGCGGGGGCGGTCGCGGTGTTCGCGCTGGTCGGGCTCTTCTATCGGCTGCAGCGCGAGGGCGACGAGCAGACCGCGGAACGCACGCCCGAGCTGTTTGCCGCCTCGAAGGAGGCCGTCGCGCTGGCGGTCCTGGTGATCTTCCTGATCCTTGCCGGACGCGGGGTCAGCCAGTCTCTGCTCGACCACGAGGGGGCGGCCGCGTACGACAGCTTCTTCGAGAGCCTCTACACGGTGCTGGTCTTCGCCGACCTGACCATCGTCTTCCTCTCACTGCGCCACAGCTTCAGCTACGAGCTGGTCTTCCGGAGCTCCGGGTACGCGGTGGTGACCGTGCTCATCCGGATCGCCCTGACCGCGCCGCCGTATCTCAACGCGGGCCTGGGTGTCGGCGCGACGCTGCTCGGGATCGCGCTCGCCGCGGCGTACCCGGGCACGGCCGAGGCACCTCGCCCGCCCGAACCCATCGACGCGGGCGGCGGTGATCAGAGTTCCCGCGGTGGTCGCAGCGGCCGAGGGGATCAGAAGAAGTAGCCGGTCTCGCGTCGTGGGTTGGCTGGGGAGGGGAGCGAGCGCGTGACAGGACCCTCGGTGCGGAGTACCCGCCGAGGACGGTGGAGGCACCTCCCGACCGGTCGGTGCGCGAACCTCGCGAAGATCTCCGCGCCAGGCGCCGGACGAGGTCATCGCGAACCCAGATCGCCTCGACGACTTCCGACTGCGGGACAGTCCGATCGGGGAACCTTTCGGCGCGCTGGACACGCTCCTGCCGTTCTGTCTCTGGTGCCACGCCTTTGCGAGGAGGGTGGGAATGCACTTGAGCAAATCAAAGACGGTGGCGGCGGCGCTGTTCGCGATGGGGATTCTCATCGGGTGTGGCACCGCGCAGGACAACAGCAGCTCACCGCAAGTCGACGCGGTCCCCATCGCCCAGACGAACGCTTTGGCGAGCAAACAGGCCCGCGACACGGCTCTCACGCGAGCCAAGCAGCAGGGTGGCGCCGACCTCAAGGTATCGATGCACAAGGCAACCGACATGGCACGGTTCCTCCGCGTGCGAGCCAGCTCGAGCGCGTCGCTCGGGAAGGGCGCCGCCAAGACTGCTGCCGCGCAGGCTTCGGAGTCGGCCACGTTCTTCCGTGATTTCGGACCCGCCATGGGCGTCAGCGATCCGGCGTCGATGCGCCTGGAATCGACCCAGACCGACGAGCTCGGGCACACCCACCTCACCTACCGCCAGTATCACGCTGGCATCCCCGTGTTCGGCGCGATGCTGAAGACGCATTTCGACAAGAACGGGAGGTTGCACGAGGTGGCGGGGACCGCCATTCCCGACATCTCGGTGAACACGACGCCGACGTTGAGCCGCGATCAGGCTGGTGCGGTGGCGCGTGCGGCCGTGGTCGCCGACCGTGGTGACTCCGACGTGATTCAGCCCCGCGGGGGGACGCTGTACGTCTTCCGGGAAGGTCTCGCGCGCGGCGTTCCTGGCGAGAACCACCTGGCCTGGGAAGTTGAGGTCTCCGACGGCGGCTACGTCCGCGAGCTGGTCTACGTCGATGCGCACCGCGGCAAGGTGATCGACCGCATCAACATGGTCCAGGACGCGATGTTCCGCCGCGCGTACGACGGCCACAACCTCCCGTTCGTCCCGAACAACTACCCCAATGG
>RPRB01000294.1 GCA_003818285.1 Myxococcaceae bacterium | reverse complement strand
TCGGCGTTCGTCGCCCACCCGGACTCGGGACCGTAGATCCGCTCGAGGGCCGCCCGGAGCCCGTCGAGGAACGCCTGACGCTGCCCCTCCTGGACCAGGGCGTAGTCGGGTGCGACGCAGGTCTGTCCGTCGTTGACGAACTTCCCCCAGGCAATGGAGTGCGCGGCACGGGAGAGGTGCGCGTCCGGGGCGACGATCGCCGGTGACTTGCCGCCGAGCTCGAGCGTCACGGAGGCGAGCGTCTTCGCCGCGGCAGCCATCACCAGCTTCCCGACGCGCGTGCTCCCGGTGAAGAAGACGTGGTCGAAGGGAAGCTCGAGCAGGGCCTCGGCGAGGGAGGCGTCTCCCTCCACCATCGCCACCTCGTTCTCGCCGAACGCATCCGCCAGCACCGCGCGGAGCGCCCGGTTGGTCTCCGGGATCTTCTCCGAGGGCTTGAGGATCACCACGTTGCCCGCGGCGATCGCTCCCACCAGCGGACCGATGGTCAGGAACACGGGGTAGTTCCAGGGGGAGAGCACGAGCACCTGGCCCTTCGGCTCCCAGCGGATCTCGCTCGCGGTGTCGGCGAGCAGCACCGGGGCCTCGACGGCTTCGGGCCGCATCCACTCCGCGACGTGGGCGATCGCGTGGTTGATCTCATCAAGCGAGGGGTGGATCTCGATGAACTCCGACTCCTGGGGAGACCGACCGAAGTCCCGGCGAATGCCCTCGGCCACGGCGGCCCGGTGCTTCTCCAGCGACGCCTTGAACCGCTGCAGCTTCTTCCGGCGCTCGGAGGCGGTGGAGCGCGACACGGTCCACCGCGAGGCGGCCTGCAAGTCGAAGAGCCTGCAGATCTCCGCGCGAGGATCCTGCGTCGAACCGATGTCGATGGCCTGTCTCATGGCTGCATTCGCTCCTGAGCCCTCCGGACGATGCGATGGATGGTGGCCGGGAGGAACGGCACCAGACCGACCTGGTCCCGGGACGACCACTGCTGCCCGCGCTCGGCTCCCTCATACCCCTCTCGCACGACCGCGGCTGCATCCGGAAAGCGTTTTCCGTTCGGCAGCCTGGCCGCTTCCACGCTGGTCCGGGCCGGGCGCCAACTCTCCGAGAATGCCCTGTGCGCTCAAGGACTTGTGCCCACCTGGAGGTGGAGCCGGACGATCGAAGGCACCGATCGAAGGTGTCTGGCACCTTCGAGACCGGCTCGGAGCCCCATCGGGGTCGACGAATCGGGAGTCAGGCGCTCAGCGGTGGCTGGGCCGATCGAACGGATTCTCGAGGAGGATCGTCTCTCCGCGATCGGCACCCACCGAGATGCACACCACGGGGACGCCGGCGACCTCCTCCACCCGGCGCACGTACGCACGGGCCGCGGCGGGAAGCTGCTCGACGCTGCGGACGCCGGCGAGGCGCTCCTCCCAGCCGGGAAGCGTCTCGTACGCCGGCGAGACCTGCGCCAGGTCGTCCACGTCCGAGGGGAAGTCGCCGGTCTGCGCCCCCGCCAGCGAATACGAGGTGCAGAGCTTCAGCTCGGGCAATCCCGAGAGGACGTCCAGCTTCGTCAGCGCGAGGCCCGACAACCCGTTCACCCGAGCGGCGTACCGGAGCGAAACTCCGTCGAGCCACCCACAGCGGCGCGGGCGTCCGGTCACCGAGCCGAACTCGTTCCCCACCTTGCGCAGCCGCTCGCCGATGTCGTTCTTCAGCTCGGTGGGAAACGGGCCTCCGCCGACCCGCGTCGTGTAGGCCTTGCTGATGCCCACCACGCGGTCGATCTCCGTCGGCCCCAGTCCCGAGCCCACCGCCGCGTTCCCGGCGACGCAGTTGCTGCTGGTCACGAACGGGTACGTGCCGTGGTCGATGTCGAGCAGCGTTCCCTGGGCGCCCTCGAAGAGGATTCGCGCCCCTGCCCGGGCCTCTCCGTGCAGGTACAGCGAGGCATCGCGCACGTGCGGACGCAGGCGCGCTCCGAACGCCGCGTACTCCCGCGCGATGGCCGCGGGCTCGAGCGCAGGAAGCTCGGTCCCCGCTCGGCCGGCGAGCAGCTTCAGCTCGTCCAAGGCCGCCGTGAGCCGTTCCTCGACCTTGCGCGTGAGCCGGCCGGAGTCGAGCAGATCCCGCACCCGGATGCCCCGGCGCGCCACCTTGTCCTCGTAGGCGGGGCCGATTCCGCGGCCGGTGGTGCCGATCGGCGAGGCGCCGCGCGCCTTCTCCCGGAGCACGTCGAGGTGCTTGTGCCAGGGAAAGATGACGTGCGCGGACTCGGAGACGATGAGCTGAGCCTCGGAGCGGATGACCCCTCGCGCCCGGAGCGCGTCGATCTCGGCGACCAGTACCGAGGGGTCGAGGACCACGCCGTTGCCGATCACGCAGGTCTTGCCAGAGTGCAGGATGCCGCTGGGGATGAGGGTGAGGATGGTCTTCTCACCACCCACGACCAGCGTGTGCCCGGCGTTGTTCCCACCCTGGAAACGAACGACCACCTGGGCGTGCTGGGTGAGCAGGTCGACGACCTTGCCCTTTCCCTCGTCGCCCCACTGGGCACCCACCACCACGACGTTCGGCATGGCCGTCTCCGGCCTATAGCCCGCGGTCCGACGGGTGACAACGACGGACGAAGCCACAGCCAAGCGCCTCACATCCGCGCCGCTCGAGGCGCTCGGCGAGGGTGGTCCCGGCCGCGAGCGCCGCGCGGAGCCGCGCCTCCACCGCCGCCGGGGCGACGGGCGCCTCCGGCGTCCAGCGGAGGGGTTCGTCGTCGCAGTCCACCGCGAACAGCGCAGCTCGCAGCTGCCGGCCATCACCGGCCCGCGCCCGCAGCGCCTCGAGCAACACCGTCAAGCTCGCCGGTGACTCGGGCTGACCTCCCGGCACGAGGGAGACCACCGCCTCCCCGGGCGGGCCGGTGAGCGTGAGGTCGAACCTGCCGTGCACCGTCGCCGTGCCCAGCTGCACCTCGAAGGGGACGGCGGCCGCCCAGGAGAACTCGGCAGTGAAGCCACGAAGCGCGCGTGCGAGCCGTCGCAGCGGGGCGGCGAGCCGCAGCCCCGACGCCTCGGCGAGCGTCAGCCCTGCCCTGCCGGCGGCCGCAGCGAGGGCCTGGTCCGGAACTCCGTCACGCCAGGCCTCACCCGGCAGTGCCGCCAGCAGCTGCCGGAGCACCTCCAGCCGTCCATCCCGGTGCCGTGGGGAGGGCGGTCCCGGGGCCGCGCCGAGACCGGGTTCCCGGTGCCCTTCCAGGAACCGCAGCTGGAACCGGCGGAGACATCCCTCGAGGGGTCCCACCGCGTCGAACGGGACCCTCGCGAGCGCGCCGACTGCCACCGGCTCGAGCCGGCGGAGTGCCTGCCGGACGTGCTCGGGGTCCACGGGCGCCGGCTTGCTCGGAGCATGGGGCGGAAGCGCCGGGCAGGCCGCGTCGTCCAGGCGCTGCACCCGCGAGCGGACCTCCGGCGCGTCCAGCACCGGGTCGATCCAGCTGGCCCAGGTGCGCTGACCGCCACGTCCCTGAATGCCGGAGAGCAGGAGCCGGTCCCTGGCACGGGTCATCGCCACGTAGAGCACCCGCCGGCTCTCGGCCAGCTCCCGGCTGGCGAGGATCTCCGCGAGCGCGGCCGAGCGGGGAGTCGGGTGCGGCTCTGTGCTCCAGGGGACGCTGGGCCGGAAGGCGAGCCCGTTGCGGGGGTCGACCAGCAGGCGGCCGTTGGACGGTGGTCGGCTCGCCCCGAGGTCGGCGATGCAGACCACCGGCCATTCGATCCCCTTCGCCGCGTGCACCGTGAGCAGCTGGACCGCGGGGCCCCCGCGGGCGTCCTCCACCTCCTCGAGGTCGATGCGGGCGTCCCGGTCGGCGAGCTCCACCAGGCGCCGGGCGAAGGCTGCGGGATCCGGGCGGCCGCGCGCGTCCCAGCGGGCGGCGAGCTCCCGGACCACCTCCAGGTTTCCGAGCTGCTCCTCTCCGTGCGGCGAGGCCGCCACCACCGCACGGGTGCCGAGGCCGGCCCACGCGTCCTCCAGCAGGTCCACCAGCGAGCGCCGGTCCAGCCCCGCCCGGAGACGGCGGGCCAGGGCGACGAAGCGGGCCCATCGCTCCGCCTCCCCGGGGAGCGCCTCGGCCGGCAGGGCCCCGGCGAGCACCCGCGCGTCGAGCCGGCCACGGCTCAGCGAAAGACGGACGAGCGTCCCGTCGGACAGCCCCACCGCGGGGCCGCGCAGGCACGCGGCGAGGTGCAGCGGGTTGCGGGGATCGGTCAGGAAGCCGAGCAGAGCAGCGACGTCCCGCACCTCCGGCGAGCCGAAGATGCCGCGCCCGCGCAGGACTCGATGGGGGACGTGATGCCGGGCGAGCGCGTCGGTGTAGTGCGTCACCTCCAGGAAGGAGCGGAGGAGGATCGCGACGTCCCCTCCGCGCACCGGTCGGGAGCCGGTACCCTCCGGAATGTGCACGTCCGAGTCGGGGGCGAGCAGGAGCGCCAGCCGGCGGGCGAGGAGGTCCGCCTCCGCCCGACGGCGCTGGTCGGCCCGGTCCTCCTCCGCCACCGCGACCAGCCGCTCCACGCACTCGCGCGGGCCGAGCTGCGGGCGCCACGGCTGGAGGTCGTCCTCGCCCGGGCGGAAGGGAACGTCCCAGGGCGCGGTGGGGGTCTGCCCGAGAATGGGCCCGAGGATCCCGTTCAGCGCGCCCACCAGCTCCGGCTGGGCCCGCCGGCTCACGCGGAGGAACCGGCGCTCGCCGCCGCCGGCCTCCACCGCCCGGGCCAGCTCCTCGAAGACCTCCACGTCTGCGCCGCGGAAGTCGTAGATCGACTGCTTGCGGTCGCCCACCGCGCAGAGGAACCCAGGCTCGAGCGGGAGGCCTCGCGGTCCCTCCGCGCCGAGGGGCCGCGGCGCTCCCTCACGGGCCTCGGCGAGCAGGAAGGTGAGCTCGAGCTGCAGAACGTTGGTGTCCTGGAACTCGTCCAGAAGGAGGCCTCCGATGCGAGACTGCTCCCGGGCCCGGAGGCCGCTGTCGCTGGCCAGCAGGTCCCGCGCGCGGATGAGCAGCTCGGCGAAATCCACGGCGCCCGCCTCGTCGAACGCGGCACGCTGGCGGCGCGCGAGCTCGACGAGCAGGCCCCGCCAGGTTTCCTCGTGCGCGCGCGCGAGCATCAGCGCTGCCGCCCCGAGGGGCGACTCTCCTCCGGTGAGCGCGTCACGGGCGGCCCGGATCGCCGCGCCGAGCCCGTTCTTCCCGCCTCGCGCCGGGAGGGCATCGCGGAGGTCCGCGACGCGAGCCACTCGCTCGAGCGCCGTGGAGGGCCCCCAGCCCACCAGCAGGTCGGCCAGCGCGGCGAGCACCGGCTCGCACTCGGCCCCCTCGGTGCGAGCCCGTCCCAGCGCATCGTCGACCGCCGGTCGGGCACGCGCGCTGCTCGCGGCGAACGCCCGGGCGACGTCCCCGGCACCGGTGACCACCAGCTGATCCGGGGAG
>RPRB01000293.1 GCA_003818285.1 Myxococcaceae bacterium | reverse complement strand
TCGGGGTGACCTTCTCCGCGGCCATGACCAGGTCGCCCTCGTTCTCCCGGTCGGTGTCGTCGGTGAGGATGACCATCCGGCCCCTGCGGATCTCGGCGATCGCCCGCTCGACCAGGGCGATGCTCCCCACCTCTTCCAGGCGTCGCGCCATCAGTCCAATCCGAACCCGGCAGCCCGGAGCATGTCCACCGTCAGCCCGCCGGAGGTCGCGGCCCGGGGGGCGTGGGCAGCATGGAGGCGGGCCACGTACTTGCCGATGACATCCGCCTCGACGTTGTAGCGCTCACCGACCGCCCGGTCGGCCAGCGTGGTCCGCGCCTGGGTCTCGGGGATGAGCTGCACGCCGAAGCGGTCCTCGCTGACGGTGTTGACGGTGAGGCTCACGCCGTCGAGCGTGACCGAGCCCTTCTCGATGAACAGCGGAGCCAGCTCGGGGATGAGGCCGACCTCCAGCACCACCGAGCCGCCCTCGTGGCCCCTGGCGAGGAGCGGGAGCACCCCGTCGACGTGGCCCAGCACCAGGTGGCCGCCGAGCCGGTCGGAGAGCCGGAGGGCGCGCTCGAGGTTGACCCGCGAGCCGCTGCGGAGCTCGCCGAGGGTGGTGCGGCGGAGGGTCTCCGGGGCGGCGTCGACCCGGAACTGGTCGGCGGTGCGCTCGACCACCGTCAGGCAGGCTCCGGAGACGGCGATCGACTCCCCGAGCGCGAACTCGCCTGCCCCAAGGGCGGTCCGGATCCAGAGGGTCGTCATCGGGCCCGGGAGGACGCGCTCCACGGTGCCCACGTCCTGCACCAGGCCAGTGAACATGCTCGGTCGTCGCTTATAAGGCCCTCCGAGCCAACCCGCCATGACCGAGACCACCCCCGAGACCCTCCTCGCCGACACCCGCGCCGCCCTGGCCACCGCCCGCTCCGAACTGGAGACCCTCCTCGGGGTGAAGGGACCGCGCACGGAAGCCGACACGCTCGCCCCCTACCAGCGGCTGCAGCTCGCCCTCTCCAACACGGGGCACCGGGCGGGGCTCCTGTCGGAGGTCCATCCGGACAAGCCGCTGCGCGCGGCCGCCGAGACGGCGGTCCAGGAGATCAGCGCCTACGCGACCGAGCTGTCGCTGCACCGGGGGCTCTACGACGCGCTGGCGGCGGTGAAGATGGAGGGGCTCTCGCCCGAGACGCGACGGTTGCTCGAGCACACGCTCCGCGACTTCCGCCGGGCAGGCGTGGACAAGGACGAGCCGACGCGAGCCCGGTTGAAGGAGCTCGCGGATCGGGCGGTGCGGCTGGGGCAGGACTTCGATCGGGCGATTCGCGAGGACGTGCGGAGCGTGTCGCTGCGGCCGGAGCAGCTGGCCGGGCTGCCTGAGGACTACCGGGCAAAGCACAAGGCGGACGCGGAGGGGAAGGTGCGCATCACCACTGACTATCCGGATCTCCTGCCCTTCCGGACCTACGCGCACGACGGCGAGGCGCGGCGGCAGCTCTACGTCGAGAACACCACGCGGGCCTATCCGGGGAACGAGAAGGTGCTGCGGGAGATCCTCGAGGTCCGGGCCGAGCAGGCGCGGCTTCTCGGCGCGGCCTCGTGGGCGGATTACGTGACCGAGGACAAGATGTCGAAGTCCGCGACGGTGGTCGCCGAGTTCCTCGCCCGGATGGCGGAGGTGAGCGAGGGACCGGCGAGGCGCGACGTGGAGCGGCTGCTCCGGCGCAAGCAGAAGGATGTTCCGTCGGCCACGCGGGTCGAGGACTGGGAGAAGGCCTATTACGAGGAGCGGGTGAAGCAGGAGGAGCTGGGCTTCGACTCGCAGTCGGTGCGGCCCTATTTCGAGTTCAACCGGGTCCGTGACGGGCTGCTGACGATCACCGCGCGGCTGTTCGGCATCCGCTACGTCCCGGTAAAGGACCCGGCGGCGTGGCACCCGAAGGTCGAGTCGTACGACGTGTTCCGCGGCGAGGAGAAGCTGGGGCGGATCCACCTCGACCTGCATCCGCGGGAGGACAAGTACAAGCACGCCGCGCAGTTCCCGATCGTGAGCGGGGTGGCGGGCGTGCAGCTCCCGGAGGGGGCGCTGGTGTGCAACTTCGCCGACCCGGCGGTACACAGCCCGGCGCTGCTCGACCACGACGACGTGGTGACGCTGTTCCACGAGTTCGGGCACCTGATGCACCACGTGCTGGGCGGGCAGCAGCGGTGGCTCGGCTTCTCCGGCGTGGCGACCGAGTGGGACTTCGTGGAGGCCCCGAGCCAGATGCTCGAGGAGTGGGCCTGGGACCCCGAGACGCTGAGGCTCTTCGCCAGGCACGTGGAGACGGGCGAGCCGATTCCGGCCGAGCTCGTGCACCGGATGCGTGAGGCGAACGAGTTCGGCAAGGGCGCGCACCCGCGACACCAGGTGTTCTACGCGCAGCTGTCGCTCGGGCTGCACAGCCGGCCGCCGGAGGACCTCGACATCACGCGGACGATGGTGGAGCTTCAGAAGAGGTACAGCCCGTTCCCGTACGTGGAGGGCACGCACTTCTTCGCCAGCTTCGGGCACCTCAACGGGTACTCGGCGATGTACTACACGTATCTGTGGTCACTGGTGATCGCGAAGGACCTGCTCGGCGAGTTCCAGCGCCACGGGCTGCTCGACGACGCGACCGCGATCCGCTACCGTGACACGGTTCTGGTCCCGGGAGGAAGCAGGGACGCGGCGGATCTGGTGAGGGACTTTCTCGGGAGACCCTACGGGTTCGAGGCGTTCCAGCAGTGGCTGGAGAAGGTCTGAGGGGAGCGCATGAACGTCTCTCTCCGTGCTGCCGTCGACGCCGACTTCGAGGCCTGTCGGCGCACGTACTTCGCGGAGATGGACTGGGTCAACGAGCGCCTGGGCCTGAAGCGAGACGAGCAGGAGTCGATGTTCCGGAAGCTCTGGGATCCCGCCCAGGTCTGCATCATCCAGGCGGACGGGATCGACGTCGGCTGGCTTCAGACCGTCGTGAGCAAGAGCGAGCACATGCTCGGGCAGATCTTCGTGGACGCTCCGTTCCAGAGGAGGGGAATCGGGACCGAGGTGCTGCGCCGGATCATCGACGAGGCGTCTCGGCGGAGGTTGCCGGTCCGTCTGGCCGTCGTGAAGTTCAACCCGAGCCGGCGTCTGTACGAGCGCCTGGGTTTCCGCGTCACACACGAGGACGACCGCAAGGTTTACATGACCTGTGACCCGGACACGGCGAGCGAGGTGACGTGACGGGCTGATCGACCGCCCGGACGTCGCGCGGTGGTCCTTTGGAGGTCTCCGGCGCCCGAGGAGTAGGTTCTCGCCGTGCGTCTGGCCCGAGGCATCCATCTGGGCCCTTACGAGGTGCTCTCTACCCTCGGGACTGGGGGAATGGCCGAGGTCTACCGTGCGCGCGACACGCGCCTCGGGCGCGACATCGCGCTCAAGGTGGTGAACGAGGCCCTCGCTTCGGACCCCGAGCTCGTCCGGCGCTTCGAGCACGAGGCCAGGCTGGCCGGTTCGCTCAATCACCCCAACCTCGTCGCGGTCTACGATTTCGGCGTCTACGAGGGTGCGCCATACTTCATCACCGAACTGCTCAAGGGCGAGTCGCTCCGCCAGCGTGTGGCGCGGGGGCATATTCCGGTCGACACCGCGCTCGACTGGGGAGCGCAGCTGGCGCAGGGACTGGCAGCGGCCCATGCGCGGGGCATCATCCACCGCGACGTCAAGCCGGAGAACGTCTTCGTCACCTCCGACGGACACGTGAAGCTGCTGGACTTCGGGATCGCCAAGCTCGTCGAGGGGAGCCGCGCCGAGGGACCCCACGGCCTGCTCGAGGACACGGTGACTCCCACCGGGGGCCAAACCCGGACCGGCGCCATCCTCGGAACCCCGGCGTACATGTCCCCGGAGCAGGTCCGCGGCGAGCGTATAGACACCCGTACCGACATCTTCAGCCTTGGCTCGGTTCTCTACGAGATGCTCTCGGGGCGGCGACCCTTCCCCGGCGGCTCACTCGTCGAGAGCGGCCATGCCATTCTTCACGACGAACCAGCAGCGCTGGAGAACGTCTCCCCGGCGCTCGCGCAACTGGTCCGCCGCTGTCTCGCCAAAGAGCCCGAGGCCCGGATCCAGTCCGCGCGGGACCTGGCCTTCGCGCTGGAGATGCTGCGGGCCGATGCCGAGCCCCGACGGGCTTCTCCACCGGCGGGACTCCGCGGCCTCGCTCGACGGTCCTGGTGGGCGCTCGTCCTCGTCGGCGTTGCAGCAGTGGGCATCGCCGTCACCCGGCTCTTGCCTTCGCCGGCGCCTCTTTCGCCATCCAGCGAGCGGGTGACGCTCCGTCCAACTGATCAGTCCCTGGCCGCCCGTTTCACGCCCGATGGGCGAATCGTCTTCAGCGCCAGGTCGGCGGGAGGTAACGAGCTCTTCGAGCGCAATCTCGCGAGCCTCTCGGCTCAGCCGCTTGGACTGGAGAACTGGGAGCTCGCAGCCGTCTCCTCGAGCAATGAATTCGCGGTGCTCAAAGGCCCCCGCCCGTGGATGGCCCCTCGCATCCTCGGTCGGGTGCCCGGTGGAGGAGGAACGCCCCGGGTCGTCGCGGAGACCGTCGTCGACGCGGATTGGTCACCCTCGGGAGACCTGGCGATCGTGCGGCTCACCGGCCCGCGCTCCTCGGTGGAATACCCCATCGGCAAGACACTGTTCGAGGTGACAGCGCCGGCGAGGATCTCGTCCGTCCGGGTCTCGCCACACGGGGATCGCCTCGCCTTCATTCACCACCCGGGCCCCACTGGCAGCGGCGAAGTCATGGTGATCGGCCCGGCCGGCAAGACGGAGCGAGTCTCCCGTCGGTGGCACCGACTGAATGGAGTTGCCTGGGGCCCCGGGGACGAAGCCTGGTACTCGGCGGGAGAGAGGCTGCCGAACACCATCCAGGCGCTCCCCCCGAGGGGTGCAGAGCGAAGTCTCTACGGCGCGCTCAACCCGATCTTCCTGCACGACGTCTCCCCGGACGGGCGGGCGCTGGTGGGGCAAGGTATCGTCGAGAGGGACATCGTGTTCCTCGGCGAGGGAGCGCCCAACCCCCGCTCGCTGTCAGTGCATGAACGGGACTATCCGGCCCGACTCTCACGGGATGGTCGGCTGGCGCTCTTCTCCGGGTGGGATCCCCAGACCCAGATGGTCACCATGCTACGGAAGACGAGCGGTGCTCCGCCGCAAACCGTCGGCCCAGGCTGGGGAATGGACCTCTCGCCCGATGGCCGGATCGCGCTCCTGGTTTCTTTGGACAACGTGCTGACGCGGGCGTCGCCCGAATCTGGGAGCCGCCAGGACACCCGGCTTCCGGACTTCTCGGAGTTTGGCGCGGCGCGATTCGCCGGGGGGACCGATCGAGTCGTCGCGGCGGCACGCGCCAGATCGGACCCGGAGTTCCATCTCTACTCGATCGACCTTCGCACGAGCACTGCGACCCCCGTCTCCGACGCCCAGGTCGACCAGGCACCTCTCGAGGTGTCACCTGGGGCCC
>RPRB01000292.1 GCA_003818285.1 Myxococcaceae bacterium | reverse complement strand
GCTCCCAGACCGCAACCTCAGCGGGAGGCTCGCGCCGAGCCCGACCTGGCCCGCCCCTTGCGCTGGTTGCTCGAGTCCCAGGGCGCGGACGGAGGCTGGGGCCCCGAGGCCGGAACGCCCGCGGACGTGGCCACCACCAGCCTGTCGGGAATCGCCCTGCTCCGCCTCGGCAAGCAGAGCCAGGGCGAACCCCTCGCCGAGCCCACCCGCCGCGCGCTGCTGTACGTCATCCGCGCCGTCGAGCGGTCGCCCGCCCCGGGCGCCTTCATCCAGTCCGAGGGCACCCAGCCGCAGCGCAAGCTCGGCCGCGGCATCGATACCTTCCTCGCCTCGCAGTTCCTCGGCGAGGCCATCCCGGGAATGCGGCCGGGCGCCGACCGGGATCGTGCGCGCGCCGCTCTCGACCTGTGCGTGGCGAAGGTCCAGGCGCTGCAGCGGAGTGACGGGAGCTTCGCCAAGGACGGCTGGGCGCCGGTCCTCTCCAGCGCCTTCGCCGCCCGCGGGCTCTACGTGGCCAAGGACGCGGGAGCCAAGGTGGCGGCGGAGTCACTCGCCCGCTCCGAGGAGTACATGCTCAAGGGTTACGACGAGAAGCGGAAGCAGTTCCGCACCGACGATGCGGCGGGCGTCGCTCTGTACCAGGCCGCCGGATCGCTCGATGCGGCGGCGCGCTCGGGGAAGCTGGCCGAGGCGCCGGCCAAGGCGGCCCGCGCTCATCTCGAGGACGAGGCGTTCGTCCGCGGGTTCGGGACCTACGGCGGCGAGGAGCACGTCTCGTACCTCCTGTCGACGGAGGCCTTCGCCCGCGGTGGCAGCGAGGACTGGGCAAAGTGGAGCAAGTCGATCCGTGGTCGCCTGGCCAACATCCAGCGGGAGGACGGGACGTGGCGCGGTGACCACTGCATCACCAGCACCTCGTTCTGCACCGCCGCGAGCCTCATCACGCTGGCCATCCGGCCAGGCGGTCTACCGGTGAACCGCGGGTGACGAGCAGCGAGCGGTGGTTGACCGCCATCGGCCGAGAGAGGCTGATGGTGGTTCCACTTCTTCAGGAGGAGTTCGATGGCCAACCCATTCGTCCACGTCGAGCTGCAGACCACGGATCTCAAGAAGGCGCGCGACTTCTACTCTCGCCTCTTCGACTGGAAGCTCGAGGACGCTCCCGTTCCCGGCTTCGGCACGTACACGATGGTCGGCGTCGGCGAGGGGACCGGCGGAGGAATGATGGCCGCGCAGTCCAAGGAGGTGCCCTCCCACTGGCTGGCGTACGTGGACGTCTCCGACGTCGCGTCGGCGACCCGCAAGGCGAAGGAGCTGGGGGCGAAGGTCGTGGTCGACTCCATGCCGGTCGCCGACATGGGGAAGTTCAGCATCATCGAGGACCCGACCGGGGCCCACCTCGGTCTGTGGCAGAACACCCGGAAGTAGGACGCTCACGAGCCCCCGAGGAGCGCGGTGTACCGGCGCTGCATCTCCTCGGGGGTCACCTCCTCGATCTGGTGGCCGATGAGCCATTCGTGCCCGAAGGGGTCGCGCACCGTCCCGCTCCGCTCGCCGTAGAAGGCGTCGGAGGCGGGACGGACGACCTCCGCACCCGCCGCGACCGCGCGGCGGATCCACGCATCCGCGTCGTCCACGTGGAGGTGAAGGGTGACGCTCGTCCCTCCGATGCTGCGCGGCCCGCGCAGGTCGTGCTCGGGATACTCCTCGGAGAGCATCACCACGAAGTCGCCCAGCTCGAGCTCGGCGTGACCGATCCGTCCGTCGGGCTCGGTGAGGCGGAACCGCTCCTTGGCCTCGAAGGCGCGGCGATAGAACTCGATCGCGGCCGCGGCCCCTTTCACCCGCAGGTACGGGAAGAGCTCCTTCACCTTCATGACCCACCTCCTGTCCATCGCGGGGCAGGAGTCTCCGGGGTCGGGCTCCCCCCGGTCTTGAACAAATCTGACCCCGCTCGCCGGGCCGTGGGTCGCGGCCAGGGAAGATGGTTCGCGGAGGTCGGCGCGACCCGGAGGTAGGCCGAGGGGGTGAGCCCGGCGAACTCCACGAAGTCACGGGTGAGGTGCGCCTGGTCGCTGTAGCCGGAAGCGCCGGCCAGCTCGGCGAGTCCCCGCGAGGGGTCGCGGAGCGCGTGCAGCGCCCGCTGGAAGCGGACCACCCGCGCGAACTTCTTCGGCGGGAGGCCAACCGCCCGTTGAAAGCGCTGGAGGAAGTGCCGGTGCGACAGCCCGCTGAGCCGCACCGCGTCCGCCACCCGCCCGCCGGAGGAGAGGTGGCGTACGGCCGCAACGAGGTCGAGCGTGCCGGGGCGGCAGGGCCGCGAGGCCAGCCGCGCCTGGAGGACGGCTTCCACCAGCGTCAGCCGGTCCTCGAGCGTCGGACAGGCAGCGAGGCGCGAGCGGAGCTCGTCGGCCACGAGGCGTCCCCAGATCTCGTCCAGGGGAGTGTGACATCCCGCCAGCTCCGAGGCGGGGATGCCGAGCAGCCACTCGGACATCCCCGGCTCCAGATCCACGCCTACCACCGGACCGGGATCCCGCAGCTCCTTGTCGTACGGCTCCGTCCGCGCGCCGGAGACGACCGTCCATCCCACGCTGCCGAGCCGGCCCGCCCTCAGAATCCGGATCGGCGCGCCGGCGAGACGGAAGGCCAGGTGCATCCTGCCTGAGGGGAGGATCCGCTCCCATCGCGTCCCGGCCGACGGCGGTTCCTGCCTGTCCGTGGCCCACAGAGTGCCGATGACCGGGCGGAGACCGGCGAGGGGAAGGCGTCGGAGGAGCACGCCCCGAAGGGTACTTCAGGCACCCGGTGGCGCCCTGACCGCCCGTACCGGAAGCGTCTCGCGGTCGATGCTCGGTCGCCGCTCGGGGGCGGCACGCTCTGCCGGTGGCAATCCGGCGGCCGCCGGGCCGATGATCGACCGGTGCTCCACCCGCTTCCGCTCCGCCCCTCGCTCCGGCGAGTGGGTCCGCTGGTCGCCCTGGTGCTCTGGGCAGCCTGCGGCTCGTCCACCCCCGGAACCACCCGGACCTACCGGCTCGCCGCATCCGGATCGCAGCTGGTGGTGACCGGCCCGTCGACGGGCCTCCTGCTCACCCAGGCCGACCTCGCGACCGACGTGGACGTGGTCGCGATCCACCAGGAGTTCTATGGCGTCCCGTGGGAGGCCTTCGCCGCCGGAGGCCCCCCTCCGCCCGGCTGGGCGGGCACCATGTCCCGGCTGGCCAGTGAGGCGCGCACGGCGGGCAAGCAGGTCTTCCTCTCCGTCTCGCCGCTCGATGGGAACCGGAGCTCGCTCGCGCCGCGCGTCCGGGTGATCGGCGGGACCGAGGTCGTGGAGAGCGACTGGGCACCCCGCTGCTGGGACTTCCGGACCGCGGCCGACGGCCCGACCTGGCGCGACGCCTACGTCCGCTACGTGGAGTGGATGGCCGACCTCTTCGAGCCGGAGTTCCTCAACGTCGGCATCGAGCTGAACCTCTGGGACGTCGCCTGCCCCTCGGCCTGGGAGGGCATGGTCGACGTCGTGAACGCCGCGTACGACGCCGCCAGGTCGCGGAGGCCGGGCATTCCGGTCTTCCCGTCGATCCAGATCGACGCGCTGTACGGCCTCGCTCCCGGGAGCTGTCCGCCGGGGACCGACGCCGGTGTCTGCTACGAGACCGGCTACGCACACCTCGCCCGGGTGAAGCGCGACCGCTTCGCCGTCTCCTCGTACCCCTACCTCGGAGCGGTGCCGTCTCTGGGGGCGTTGCCGGCGGACTGGTTCACCCGGGCGGCCCGCCGGGGCGGGGAGCGCGCCCTCATCGCCGAGGCAGGATGGCTCTCCACGCCGCTGGTGGCGCAGACCTCGGAGGGGGCCTGCTTCACCGCGCTCACCAGCGACGAGAGGTTCGCCGCCGCGTACCTGGAGCGGCTTCTCTCCGACGCGCAGGCCGCGGGGATGGACCTGGTGACGTGGATCTCCGACCGCGATCTGCTCATCGCCCCGCTGATGACCGACTGCGGATGCCACCAGAGCGCGGAGTGGTGCGCGGTCCGCGACCTCTTCCGGGGACCTCCTCCCACCGGGAGCGAGGACACCCAGCTGCAGGGGGAGCTGCGGATGAAGGCCTTCGGCGCGATGGGGCTCCGCACCTACGACGGTGCGCCGAAACCCGCGGTCCACCGACGATGGGAGGAATCGAGAAGCGTCCCGCTCGGCACACCTTGAGGCCTGCAGACTGGAGGGTCGCTCTGGCCGATGGTAGGTCCTGTCGGATCGACAACCCGGGGAGCACGACGACGATGAAGGTCCTGGTCGCGGACGAGCTGTCGCCGGAGGGGCTGGAGATCCTGCGCAGCACACCCGAGCTCTCGGTGGAGGTGAAGCTCGGCCTCGCCCCATCCGCCCTCAAGGCCATCGCTGGCCAGTACGACGTGCTCGCCGTTCGCAGCGCCACCCGGGTCACCGCCGAGGTGCTGGAGAACCCCGGACGGCTCAAGCTCATCGGTCGCGCAGGTGTGGGGGTGGACAACATCGACGTCGAGGCGGCCACCCGGAAGGGCGTGGTGGTGATGAATACCCCGGGCGGGAACTCGGTGGCGGTGGCCGAGCTGACCATGGGGCTGATGCTCACCCTCCTCCGGCAGCTGGTCCCGGCCATCAGCTCGACCCGGTCCGGCCGCTGGGAGAAGAAGCGGTTCGCCGGTGGCCACGAGCTGTTCCGGAAGACGGTGGGCCTGGTGGGCTTCGGGAGCGTCGGTCAGATCGTCGCCCAGCGGTGCATTGCCTTCGGCACCACGGTCATCGCCTACGACCCGCATCCGGCCGAGGCCTCGCGCCGGCTGGGGGTGCAGATCGTCCAGCTGGAGGAGCTGTTCCGGCGCGCGGACATCGTCTCGCTCCACGTGCCGTTGATGGACAACACCCGGAATCTGGTGTCCCGGTCGCTGCTCGGAAGGATGCGGAAGGGCAGCTACCTGGTCAACTGCGCCCGGGGGGGCATCGTCGACGAGGCCGCACTGGCCGACGCGCTCCGCGACGGCACCCTGGCCGGGGCGGCGATGGACGTCTTCGCCACCGAGCCGGTGCCCCCGGACCACCCGCTGCTCTCGCTGGAGAGCTTCCTCGCCACCCCGCACCTCGGCGCCTCCACCGAGGAGGGGCAGCTGGCCTGCGCGAGCCAGCTCGCCGAGCAGCTGGTGGAGTACGCGCGCACAGGGCACGTTCGACACGCGCTGAACGCTCCGGGCCGGTGAAACTTCCGGCGTGTCCACCGGGCTCAAATCCTCCGCCTGGTTCCCTTCCGGACAGTGCGTTCCTAGCTTCGACGACACCATGCCCCGCAGCTACAGCTTCGACCATTTCACGGTCCCGGACTCGGACGCCGACCGGGACCTGGCCCGCCGCGAGAAGCAGGAGGTCGCGGCCCAGTCGGACGCTCCCCAGGGCGAGACCGACATCCACTACGGCAAGAAGTTCGCCGAAACCGAGGCGATCCTGAAAGCCCGGGCCGAGGAGCGAGCCGCCGCCG
>RPRB01000291.1 GCA_003818285.1 Myxococcaceae bacterium | reverse complement strand
GGCGATCTCCCGGAGCTCCCGGTCCCGCTGGAGCAGCTCGAGCGTGCGCGCGCGCACCGCCGCCCAACGGCCGTCCACCGTCTCGGCGAACCAGGGCGTGGTCCGATCGGCGTGGAGGCTGTAGCTCGCCGACCAGTCCACCGCCGGGAACTGGCGCTGATGAGCGAGGTCGGCGTCGAGCGCCCAGAGCGTGCCGGCGACCCGCAGCGTGGCCTGGCTCACCGGCTCGGAGAGGTCTCCCCCCGGAGGCGACACGGCGCTGATCAGCGTCAGCGCCCCCTCGCGCTCGGGGCTGCCCACGGCCCGAATCCGCCCGGCGCGCTCGTAGAACTTGGCGAGGCGGGACGCCAGATAGGTGGGGTAGCCCTCCTCGCCGGGCATCTCTTGGAGGCGTGCTCCGATCTCCCGAAGCGCCTCCGCCCAGCGCGAGAGGCTGTCCGCCATCAGCGCGACGCGCAGCCCGAGGTCGCGGTAGTACTCGGCGATGGTGATGCCCAGGTACACCGACGCCTCGCGCGCGGCGACGGGCATGTTGGAGGTGTTCACCACCATCACCGTGCGGTCCATGATCGACCGCCCGGTGCGCGGGTCTCCCAGCTTCGGGAACTCGGAGAGCACCTCGGCCATCTCGTTCCCGCGCTCCCCGCAGCCGACGTAGACCACCACGTCGGCGTCTCCGTGCTTGGCCAGCGATTGCTCGATGACCGTCTTCCCGGTGCCGAAGCCGCCGGGCACCGCGACCGTACCGCCCTCGGCGACCGGGAAGAGAAGGTCCAGGATGCGCTGACCGGTCAGGAACGGGCGCCCGAGCGGGAGCCGCGCGGCCACCGGACGGGGACGGCGCACGGGCCAGGGATGCGACAGGCGGAGCGGGGTGCCGTCCTCGAGCGCCCCGATGGGCTGGTCCACCGTGAAGTCGCCGCTGCCGAGCGTCCGGACGGTGCCCTCGACCCCGGGCGGGACCAGGATCCGGTGGCCGAAGCCGGGGCGCTCCTCGACCGTACCCAGCACGTCGCCGCCGCGCACCTGCGCGCCCGCGGCGAGGGACGGGACGAAGCGCCAGCTCCGCTTCGCGTCGAGCATTCGTAGCGCGCGGCCGGGAGGGACGAAGGGCCCGGTCTCGGCGGCGAGCACGTCGAGCGGGCGCCCGAGCCCGTCGAGGATGGAGCCGAGCAACCCCGGGCCCAGCTCGGCCTGGAGCGTGCCGCCGGTCGCCGCCACCGGCTCCCCGACGGCCAGGCCGTTGGTGTCCTCGTACACCTGGAGGATAGCGACCTCGCCGGACAGACCGATGACCTCGCCGAGGAGTCTTGCCACGCCCACGTGCGCCAGCTCGTACAGCGCGACGCCCGAGGCGGGTGCCGCCTCGACCAGCGAGCCGTTCACTCTCTGGACGCGCAGCGGGCTCATCGCAACCTCACCTGATAGCCGATGGCCCGGCGAAGGAGCTCGACGATGACCTGGTCCGCGGCAGCGTGCTCGGCCCAGCTCGGAGCGGGGACGGGCACCACCAGCGGCACGGGCCGGGCCGAAAGGCGTCGCTGGAGGTCGGCGTCCAGTCCATCGTGCAGCGGCCCCTCGATGAGCACCAGGCCGATGCGCGCGTCGGAGAGCAGGGAAGTCAACCGGCGCGCCGCGTCCGCGGCGTCCGGGACCACGAGCGGCCGGAACCCGGCGAGCGCGAACGCCGAGGCCACCTCCGGCCGGCAGAGGAGCGCCACGCGGAGGTCGCTCATCGCCGCCCTCGCCGCAGCGCCGCAGGGGCCCCGAGTGCCACCGCCCAGACCAGCCGCTGCAGCGCCTGGACCTCGCCGCGGACCCCGAGGACGTAGGCGATGAGCGGCGCGGAGCTCAGCGGGGCAGTGCGTGCCCGGGCGCGCGCGATGTCCAGCGCTGCCGCCCAGGCCCGGTCGCGTGCCAGCGCCGCACCCCCTGCCCCGGAGAAGGCGCGCTCGAACGGCGACCCGGCGAAGCCCTGCCGCGCCAGCACCAGCGCCGCGGCCACCGAGCCCGCGCCGGCGATGGCCTTCCACGCCGGCACCGGGAAGCGCCTTCCGCCGGGCACGGGCTCGAGCTCGGGACGGTCGCCGGTGCTCCCGGCCAGCATCACCGCGGTGAGCGCGTTTTCCAGGTCGATGGTGGCCGCGACGTACCGGCGGAGCTCGGCGTCCACCCGGGCCGCGGCGGCGGTCGCGCGCGCCGCCCAGGAGCGGGTGAGAGCGGCATCCAGGGCAAGGAGATCCGGGGGGCCCGGAGCCTTGACGCTGGCGAGCGCGGCGGCATCCGGGTGGCGCCACACGCCGAGGAGCGCGGCCATGGCCGGCACGGTGGTCTGGGCGGCCAGCGTGGTCAGTGCCGCCGTGGGCAGGGTGGGGGTGGGGAGCGTGCCCCGGAGGCGATCGGCCGCCGTCGCTCCCTCGACCACGCCGTGGAGCAGCAGGCGGAGGTCGCGCCGGTCCTCCTCGCCCAGCAGGACCGTGAGCACCTCGGGCACGTCCACGCACCAGCGCGCGAGCGCCGCGAGCCGCGCGCCGGCCCGGCGACGGATGGCGGCCTCCAGCGCCTCGGGCGTGGGAGCGCCGGGGCTGCCGAGGACGAGCGGGTCGGGCCCGGTGCGCAGCCGCTCGGCCACCACCGCCAGATCCTGCGCGGCCCGGAGCTCGTCCAGCGCCGGCGGCGAAAGCAGGTGGGTGGACAGCCCGCGCGCGCGGGCGATGCCGGCGTCCAGTTCACTCATCCAGCTCCCTCCAGCGCCGGCCGGACGGTGATGGCCAGGGCGAGTCGCTCCATCGCGAGCCGCACCGGGAGGGTGAGGTCCACGGTGAGCCGGCCGTCATCGGCCGTGCAGTGCAGCCCGGCCGGGACCTCCGGCGAGGGGAGCACCGAGAGCGTCGAGCCAGCCACCCAGCTGCGCACCCGCTCGACGTCGCCGGGGGCGCAGCGCAGCGTCCCGGGGTCGGCGCCCAGGAGCTCATGGACGCGGCGGACCATGGTCTCGAGTGCCCTGGCGTACTCCGGCCACCCCAGCACCGCCGGCGCCCGGACGCGCGCAGCCTCGAAGACCCGGTCCAGGAGCGCGGCGCGCGCACGGAGCACGCGCGCGGTGGCCTCGCGCCGCGCCGCCACTCGCCTGCGCTCCGCCGCTTGCTGGAGCCGCGCACGCTCGGCCTCGAGGGTGCGCCCGAGCCGCGCCTCGGCCTCGGCGCGCGCGGTGGCGCGGATCTCCTCCGCCTCGCCCCGGGCGGCCGAGAGCAGACCCGAGACCTCCTCGTCGTTCGATCGCCCGAGCGCCTCGAGCAGGTCCGGCAGCGGCACGGCACTACCCCCCGGCGCGGAGCATGATGAACATCGCCACCACGAAGCCGAGGATGGACATCGTCTCGGGGATGGCGAGCATCACGATGACCGTCGCGCTCAGCTCGGGCTTCTCGGCGAGGCTCGCCGCGGCCGCGGGGCCGATGCGCGACTGCGCCCAGGCCGTGGCCAGCGCGGGGATGGAGATGGCCAGCGCGGCACTGAGGGTGATCCAGAAGATCTGCATCAGTGCGTCCTCCAGTGGGTGAAAGGTCGGTAGCGTACGCCGCCCGGGCTGTAGAACCGGCCGAAGAACTCGACGTAGTGGAGCCGGAGCGCGTGCACGGTCGGGCTGAAGAGCCCGAGCGCGAAGTTCACCAGATGGAAGAGCAGGGCGAAGATGGCGCCCACCACCACGCTGCCGATCGCGCCGGCCAGCCGGTTGGCGACCACGGCGAGCATCACCGACGCCGTCCCCAGCGCCATGATACGGGCGTAGGAGAGGATGCTGCCTATCGTGGCCAGCAGCTCCACGGGGGCCACGATGCCCTCGGCGATGACCAGGACGGGGAATGCGACCAGGAGCGCCACCACCGCCGGGGTGAGGAGCTGGGCGGGCAGGAGCTTCACCGCCGCCAGCAGCGCGACGACGATCAGGAGGATCATCACCGCCGAGAGGCCGCGGCCGAGGGCCTGCCTCCGGTGGCCGTGCATCGCGTTGAACACACCCAGCACCAGGCCGAGCAGCACGTGCACCCCGCCGATGCCCACGCAGAGCACGAGGAAGGAGACGATGTCCTTCGGCTCCTCGCGGTCGAGCACCAGCGGGTGGAGCCCGAACAGGCGGCGTCCCGCGTCCCCGAACAGCTCGCCGAAGAGCACCCCGAAGATGATGGTGAACACCGAGCAGACGAGGGCAATCTGGGCGACGGCGTGGAGCGGGGCCCCCGGCCGCGAGCGACGGTGGAGGAGCACGCCGAGCCCGAGCATCACCACCCCGTAGCCGATGTCCCCGAGCATCAGGCCGAAGAACACCGGGAAGAACACTGCCACGAAGGGGGTCGGGTCGATGCTCCCGTAGGTCGGAAGGGGGAGCATCTCCACGAGCAGCTGGAAGGGCCGGAACAGGCGCGGGTTGTGGAGCACCACCGGAGCGTCCACGTCCGGGCCAGGGGGCAGCTCCTCGACGGTGATCTCCGGGCCGATGCGCTGGCGAAGCGCTTCCCCGAGGGCCGGGAGGTCGGGCGTCGGCACCCAGCCCTCGATCACGAATGCGGTCCGGGTGGAGGCGGCGTGCCCCACCGCCTCGAGACGGGTGACGGCGTCCTGGGCGGCGGCCAGGATCGGGGGGAGCGCCTCGGCTGCCACCGCCGCCTCGGCCTTTCGCCCGGCCTCGACCTCGTCGAGGAGCGTGGGGAGGGTCTCGAGCCGGGCTCGCATCCTGGGGAGCGCCTCGGTCGCGGTAGCGCGCTCGTAGCCCGCGGGCAGCGGGACCTCCTGCACCCCGCTCTCGCCGAGGAGCCGCTCCACCCGGGCGGTGCGCGGCAGCGGGACGAGCAGCAAGAGCGCGGTGTCACCGCCCGACAGGGTGCGGGTCCGCAGCTCGAATGCCGAGTCCAGCACTTCGGCCAGAGCCTGGCGCAGCGGCTCGACCACCGACGCCTGCCCTGGCCGGAGGACGATGTGGTACGCGCGCACCGCCGCCGGGAGGTGGCCCGCCTCGAAGAGTCCGGAGAAGGCGGCGAGCATCTCGCGGTACTTGCCCAGCAGCGCCCGCTCCTCCTCCAGACGCTGGCGGCGGTCCCGAAGCTCCTCCGCTCGACGGCGGGGCTGGCGCGCCTGCCGTGCCCAGCTGGCCCAGGACGCTGGCTCGGGTGGGGGGGCGGTGACAGAGCTCTGGGGAAGGTCGAGGAGCGTCCGGGCCGTCTCGGCGTCCGCCACCAGCCCCCGCAGCTGGCGCACGAGCCGCTGCTCGCGGCGGGTGGTCGGAGAGGGGTTGAGCGCCGGCAACCGAGGAGGGGAGGCGAGGTGCATCGACCCCAGGTCCTGGAGGACACGCAGGGTGCCCTCGAGCGCGCGCCGCGGCCCCATCACCCGGACGCGGCGCATCGCCCGGATCACCCGCGGCCTCCTTCCAGCATCGCCCGGAGCACCTGGTCGGCGAGCTCGGCCACGCGGGCGTCGCTGACCGATCCGAGCCGCTCGATTCGGGCCGTGGTCTCCG
>RPRB01000290.1 GCA_003818285.1 Myxococcaceae bacterium | reverse complement strand
GTGGAGCTGGTGGTGTCCGACGAAGGGACGGGACTGCTCGACTCGCGGAACCTCTTCGTGCCGTTCTACACGACGAAGCCGGAGGGCTCGGGCATCGGGCTGGTGCTCTGCCGGCAGATCGCCGAGGCGCACCGGGGAACCCTGAGCCTGCGAAACGCCGTGGGCCGGCGCGGGTGCGACGCCAGGCTTCGGCTGCCGCGGGTCGCGCCGCCGCAGAAGGAGGCGACGGTTCCGGTGACGTGAGAGCGTGGTGTCGCGGGACTGTCTGCTCCGGGGGCAGGTGAGCCTCGGGCCCGGGAAGCCGCTTCCCGGAATCGGGACGTCCGGGCCGGGCCGGACCGAATCAGCATCGGGGGTTGGCCAGGGCCCGACGCTTGCTCGACGATGCCCCTCTCGCGGGTGAGGTCCCGATGCCCCTCCTCGGCCTGGAAGTCCGCTCGGCGCTGCGCCGGATCGCCCGGGCTCCGGCGTTCTCCGCCGGCGTGGTGGTCACCCTCGCGCTGTGCATCGCCGCGAACGCGGTCATCGCCACCGGCATCGAGGGAGTGCTGCTCCGCGCCCTGCCCTTCCGGGACCCGGCGCGCCTGGTGTGGATCTGGTCCACCCGGACCGACCGGGATCGCGCCTTCTTCTCGCTCCCCAACTTCGAGGACGTGCGGGCCCGGAGCACCCGGCTGGACGCGCTCGTGGGGCTCGCCACCTGGGGAGTGAACCTGAGCGGCGAGGGGCCGCCGGTCCGGCTCACCGGAACCCGCGTCTCGGGAGCGCTGGGGAACCTCCTCGGCGTGTCGCCCACGCTGGGCCGGATGCTCGAGCCAGCCGACGACGAGCCGGGGCAGCCCCCGGTGGTGGTCATCGGCCACCGGCTGTGGGTGGAGCGCTTCGGTCGGTCGCCCGCGGCGCTCGGGGCGACGCTCACCCTCGACGGCGTCCCGGCGACCGTCGTCGGCGTGCTGCCGGAGGCGTTCGCCCTCCCCAACCTGTCCACCGAGATCCTGGGCCCGCTCCGCCCGGCGGCAGATCCCCGCCGGAACGAGCGTGGGTCGAACTTCCTGCGCGTCATCGGCCACCTCGCCCCAGGAGCCACGGCCGCCCCGGCCCGCCAGGAGCTGGCGGACATCACCGCCGACCTCGCTGCCCGTTACCCCGAGGAGGACGCGAAGCTCACCGCACCTCGCGTCCGCACGCTCCAGGACGAGTGGGTGGGCGCGTACCGGACGGGGCTGCTCCTGCTCGGCGCCGCGGGGCTCCTGCTCCTCCTCATCGCCACCGCGAATCTCTCCAGCCTCTTCCTCGCCCGGGTGGCTGCACGGCGCTCGGAGCTCACGGTGCGCTGGGCCCTCGGGGCGACCCGGCGTGCCCTCCTGACCGACCTCGCCACCGAGGCGGCGGCCCTCGCCGGGGCCGGCACCGCGCTCGGTCTCGGGCTGGCCTGGATCGCCCAAGACGTGGTGCGGCGGCTCGCCCCGGCGGACCTGCCGCGCCTCGCCGAGCTGGGGCTCGACTGGCGCGTGGCGCTCTACGCGGCGGCATTGCTGGTGGCCATCACCGCCCTGCTCGTCACCGGCGCGGCCGCGGGGGCCTCCGCCCCGAGCAGCGCCGCGAACCTGGGAACGCACGCCACGGCCGGCCCCACCGCCCTCCGGCTGCGGGCGCTCCTGGTGGGGAGCGAGGCGGCGCTGGCGGGCGTGCTGCTGGTGGCGGTGGGCCTGCTCTGGCGGAGCGAGTCCGCGTTGCTGCGCGTCGACCCTGGCCTGCGACTCCCGGGACTCTCCGTTGCGCGGGTCTCCCTTCCCGCCACGCGCTACCGGACACCCGCCGCGCTGCGCGGCTTCCACGACGCGCTCCGCGATCGACTGGCGGAGATGGACGGGGGGGCGCGGCTCGCGCTGGTGAACGTGCTTCCGCTCAGCGGGGTGAACAGCCGCACCGACTTCGACATCCTCGACCGCCCGGCGCCGTCCCGGACCGCCCAGCCCGGCGCGCAGACCCGCTGGGTGAACCCGGGGTACTTCGAGACCGCGGGCATCCGGGTGCGCGAGGGCCGCGGCTTCGGTCCCGAGGACGACGCCAACCACCCACGGGTCGTCGTGGTCGACGAGGCGCTCGCACGTGCGTTCTGGCCGGGGGAGAGCCCGCTCGGGGCGACGCTCCACGTGAGCTTCACCGCCGAGCCCGCGGCCGACTACCGGGTCGTCGGCGTGGTGGCGAACGTCAAGCACGAGTCGCTCGACGAGCGGCCTGCCGGGACGCTCTATGCCCCCCTGTTCCAGGTGCCCGGCCAGGTGGTGCCGTTCGTCGCGCCGGGCCTGTCGGTGCTGGTCCGCTCGGAGCGGGCCGGAGCCGGGCTCGGCCGCCGTCTGGCCGAGGCGATCCACGCGGTCGATCCCGAAGTTCCGGTCTCCGCGGTTCAGCCCGGGGAGGCGCTCCTCGATGGCGTGCTCTCCGCGCGTCGGTCGGCGGTCCGGCTGCTGGAGCTGTTCGCCGCCGCGGCGCTCGCGCTCTGCCTGTCGGGACTCTACGCCGTGCTCGCCTACGCCCAGGTGCAACGGCGTCGTGAGCTGGCCATCCGCAGCGCGCTGGGGGCCACCCCGGTGGCGCAGGCGGGCTCGGTGCTCGGCTCGGGGCTGCGCTGGGTGGGCTCCGGCGCGATCCTCGGGACTCTCCTGGGCGCGGCGATCGCCCACGCCTTCACCGGACTCCTCTTCGGCGTGTCGGCCGTCGACGCGCCGACGCTGGGCGGCGCCCTGGGCCTGCTGCTCGTGACCGCGCTGCTCGCCAGCGCGCACCCGGCGCTCCGTGCCGCGCGGGTGTCGCCTGCTCCGGCGCTCGCCGCGGACTAGCGAACGGGCGGTTCGCGGACTCGAGCGACGAGGAGCACGCGCAGCGCGCTCAGGCCATCGTCGCCCCGCGCTCCTCCAGCAACGCGCGAAGGATCGAGCGATGGCAGCGGGCCTCGTCCTCGCAGTAGCACCCCACGGAGAAGTCCGTCCGGTGGGAGAGCGCGGCCAGGAGGTCCAGCGCGTGGCTGGCCTCGGGCCGCCCCATCTCCTTCCGGTAGGCCCTGGAGAATCGCCGCCACGCCGGCCCGGTCATCTCGCTGCGGAAGGCGGTCATCGTCTCCACCGACGGCGCGAGCACCGGAAACCACACGTCGTAGAAGTCACGGGCGGCGATCTGCTCCCGGCGCACTCCCCGGGGCGGACGGCGCACCGTCCCGATGCGCAGCCCCTCTCCTGGCACGCGCCTCGTTCCGAGCCGGATCACCCTGATGCTCACGACCCCCGGCTCATACGGACGCGGGACCCGGACATCAATGAAAGCTTGAGAAGGTCGAGACAGTCACTTTCATTTCTGTCAGAATGTAGAAACTGAGACTTTCTTTTCTTGCGGTCCCTCGATTCCGTGTAAGGTCCGCCGCCATGCCAAGAATGCCCGACCGGATGAGCGCAATCAGCAGCGCCCTTCAGCATCTGGAAAACGCGATGCGTGCGATGGTGGAGGAGAACGCCGCGCTCAGGGACCAGCTCCAGGGAATCGTCGAGAAGGCGGGTCACTTCTTCAACGGTCCGCAGTCCCGCGGGCGGAGCGCCGGTGGAGCCAGGTTGCGCGACGGAGCGCCTCGCAAGCGGGGGCGCGCTTTCAAGTTCACGGGGGAGCAGGCGTCGGAGTTCAGGAAGCAAGTGGAGGGCGGGAAGAGCGCCGCCTCCCTGGCGAAGGAGCTGAAGGTCTCGCTCCCCACCATGTACAACACCCTCAAGCGTGCGGGCTGGCGGGGGCGCGGGCAGAGGGGTCGAGGCCGGCCGGTCCGTGGTGCGCGGCCGCGTGACGGGATGCCCCGCAAGCGTGGTCGGGCCTTCAAGTTCACGGGCGATCAGGCGTCGGAGTTCAGGAAGCAGGTCGAGGGCGGGAAGAGCGCCGCCTCCCTGGCGAAGGAGCTGAAGGTCTCGCTCCCCACCATGTACAACACCCTCAAGCGCGCCGGCTGGCGAGGGCGGAAGTAGCAGCGCGTCTCGCCGGCCGATTTCCGTGGACGCAGGGGGCGATTCGGAGCTTGCTCCTGGCAGATGCCGCGAGCGTCGACGCCAAGAGTGGAAGCTTTTCGCGTTCGGGCGATCCGGCTTCCGATGCGCGATCCGCATCAGACGGCGAGCGGCGTCGTATCCGAGTCGCCGCTCGTACTGACCGACATCACGCTCGACGACGGCACCGTTGGCCATAGCGTGGTCTTCACCTACACCGCCGCGGCGCTCGAGCCGACGGCAACTCTCGTGCGGAACTTCGAGGCGCTCGTCAAAGGCGATGCGCTGGCGCCGGCGGAGACCGAGCAGAAGCTCGCGCGCCGCTTTCGGCTGCTCGGATCGCAGGGGCTCGTGGGCATGGCGCTGTCGGCCATCGACATGGCGCTGTGGGACGCGCTCGCGCGATTGCACGGCGTCTCGCTCACGCGCATCCTGGGCGGCAGCGAAAAGCCGGTGCCTGCCTACGGCGCAGTCGGCTACGACGGTCAGAGCAAGTCGGCGCGCGTGGCCGAGGATTGGGCGAAGCGCGGCTTCACCGGGGTCAAGGCGAAGATCGGCTACCCCACGGTTGCCGAGGATGTCGCGGTGGTTCGGGCCATGCGCAAGTCAGTGGGGCCCGACGTCGCGATCATGGTGGACTTCAACCAGTCGCTGACTCCTGCCGAAGCGGTGCAGCGCATGCGCGTGCTCGACGACGAGGGCTTGACCTGGGTCGAGGAGCCGACGCTCGCGCACGATTACGCCGGTCACGCACTCGTCGCGCGGGAAGCAAAGACGCCGATCCAGTGCGGCGAGAACTGGTGGGGCGCACAGGACTTCCAGCACGCGGTCGACGCGCACGCCTCGGACTACGTGATGCCCGACGTGATGAAGATCGGAGGAGTCACCGGCTGGATGCGCGTGAGCGCGATCGCCACCGCGAAGAACCTCCGCGTGTCCAACCACCTGTGGCCGGAGATCAGCGCGCAGCTCCTGTCGGCCACACCGACGGCGCACTGGCTCGAGTACGCCGATTGGTGGAACCCGGCCATGCGTGAGCCGCTGGTCATTCGCGAGGGCAAGACCGATCTCGCCGGTGTGACCGGCTCTGGCGTAGAGTGGAACGAGGCGGCGATCGCGCCGCTCGTCGGCTGACTCCCAGCAGCAGGAGGCACAGATGCTCTTCGTCTTCTTTTGCACCGACAAGGCCGGCCGGGTCGGCGTACGCCAGGAGAACCGGACGGCGCATCTCGCCTATCTCGACCAGTACGGCGACAAGCTGTTCCTGGCCGGGCCGACCCTGGCCGACGACGGAACGACGATGAACGGCAGTCTGATCATCCTGGATCTGGCCGACCTCGCCGAGGCGAAGGCCTTTGCCGCCGGCGATCCCTACGCCAAGGCCGGCCTGTTCGAGAGCGTCCAGATCCGACCGTGGAAGAAGGCGCGCCCTCCGGCGTGAGGCGTTGAGACTCGAGGCCCCGACGGCGCCCGACGAGATCACGAAGCGCCGTTGGGAGCC
>RPRB01000289.1 GCA_003818285.1 Myxococcaceae bacterium | reverse complement strand
GGTTTCCAGGCGAAGAAGGACGACGAGCTCAAGAAGGTCATCCTCGAGGGAACGGAGAAGCGGAAGGACCACGCTTTCAAGAGCGAGCTGGCAGTGGAGCAGGCCGACGGCCTGGTCACGTACATCCGCACGTTCAAGAAGTGACCCACGCCCACCGGAGGCCCGGATTGCCTCTGCGGCCCGCCGCGGTGAGCGTCCGGGCCGGAGCCGGCCCCGTATGGGTGAGCCGGGCGAGCGAGCGCTCCGCTCACCTCCGATCGCCGGGTGTCAGCCTGCTTGCGAGGGCCACCGGGCGAATTTGAACTTTCTTGCGAGTCCTCCGTCGATCCGCTAGGCGTCCATCACTCTCGGAGGGCACGCATGAAGAACATTCGTCTCCTGGCGTCCATCGCAGCGGGTTCGGTTCTCCTGAGCGCCACGGCACTGGCACAGGAAGCGGACAAGAAGGCCGAGCGCGCCTGGAAGTCCAAGTGCGCGTCCTGCCACGGCCAGACCGGCAAGGGCGACACCGACAAGGGCAAGGAGCTGAAGGTCGAGGACATGACCGCAGCCAAGTACCAGTCCAAGAAGGATGCCGACCTCAAGAAGTCCGTCCTCGAGGGCGTCAAGGCGGACGGGAAGGAAGTCATGCCGGGCTTCAAGGACGAGCTGACCCCCGAGCAGGCCGACGCCCTCATCAAGTACACCCGCGGCTTCAAGAAGTAGCCGAGGCCACGGGAAGCGGGCGCCCGGGCACCCCCCTCCGGGCTGCCCCACCCGGGCCCTCGTCCGTCACCGGGCGCGTGGTTCCTCGTTCCCTCGTGCTCGCCGCCGGCTCAGCTCGCGGATCTTGAGCCCCATCACCACGGCCAGGAACGACATCAAGCCGATGGAGACCAGCAGCCCGTTTCGCCGGTAGCGCTGCTCCTTCCGCGCAAGGTCGAGCAGCGCCTCCGTCTTGGAGACCGCCTCGCGCCCGGCCTTGGCACCCTGATCGAAGCCTCCCCGGTCGAACGTGTGCACCCTCGACCGGGTCTGCACGATGGCCTCGCTCGCCTCTTCCAGCGACGCGAGGATGGGCTCGGCGTCCAGCCCGCGCTCCGCAAGGTCCTCTGCCTCGGGCCGGAGCCGCTGGCTGGTGGTGACCAGCTCGCCGAGGCTGCTCCGGAAGTAACGCGCCGTCGCGTTGCACTCCGGTTTGTCCTTCGCGTACTCGGCGTGGCAGGACCCGCACAGGCCGTCATGGGCGTCGGAGATCAGCGCGTCCGTCGGCTTCGCGATCTCGTGCTTCCCATGGCACTTCTCGCACTCCGGCCAGCGGTTCGTCTCGAAGGCCTGCTTGTGCTTGCTTCCGTCGAAGAAGGTCCCGTTCTGCGAATGGCAGGTGCGGCAGACCTGCGAGATCGAGCTCACCTTCGGCGGCATGGCCGCGTGGTTGCCGTGGCAGCTGTTGCAGGCCGGAGCGCCGAGGTCTCCCTTCTCCAGCAGGGCCTTCCCATGGACGGACTTCTTGAACGCGTCCACCTGGTCCGTGGGCAGCGGCGTTCCGTCTTCCTTCTTGTATCCGGCCATGTACTTGGGGTCGCCATGGCAGCGGCCGCAGGTCTCGGGAATGGCCTGGGGGTGCACCGTGGACTGCCGGCTCTTCGGGCCCCGGATGCCGTGCACGCCGTGACAGCTCACGCACTGCGCGGCCTTGGAGTCCTTCTCTTTCAGCAAGAGGATGCCGTGCTGGCTCTCGCGGTACTTGGAGAGCTGGTCGGTGGGAAGCGAGGGGTTGAAGCCACGCATCAAGTTGGGGTCGGCGTGGCACCGGGCACAGAACTCGGGGATCCAGGTGCGATCCACGTGTCGCACGTCTGCCTTGGGCCAGCGGGCGGCGATGTCCGGAGTCATCACATCCTTCTCCGGCGACCCCCCGTGGCATCCCGAGCAGGAGAGCCCGCGCCGGAAGTGCACGTCGCTGACGAAGCTCTTGAGGTTGAGGTGCTCCGCCGACCCGCTCGCCTTCGGATCCGCCGAGAAGAGGTGGATCTTCTTCTGCGACTCGGGGTCGGTGTGGCAGAGGATGCAGTTGTCGGAGAAGACGATCGCCGCGCCCTGCGAAGGGAGCTCCAGCGCCAGGAGCGCCTTGAGATGGCTCGCCCCTCCCACGGTGAGCGCGTCCACGTCCTTCCCGATGAGCTCGCGCGTGTGCGGAGGCAGCTTCTTCAAGTAAGCCCGCTCGCTGTCTCCCAGGATGGGCTTGCCGTCCTTGTCCTTCTCCTGGAACAACGCCTCGAGCGACGCGGGCAGCTTGCCCTCGTCGGGCGCAGGCGCCGGCGGGGTGGATCCCAGGATCAGCAGCAGCGGCCAGAGCCCGTTCATTTCGGAGCCCTCAGCTGGACCGCGGGCTCCTTCCGGGACGTCACCACCACCCCGGCGATGGCCACCACCAGGGCGGCCGCTCCGGCGAGCAGGTAGTCCAGCCCGAACACGCCGTTGAGCACGACCTGGAGGAGCGCGGCACCGGAGAAGTACATCCACCGCTGCCGGTAGGCGAGGAGCCGCAGCAGGGCGATGGCGCAGGAGATCCCCAGGGTGATCCACGCGCAGGCCCAGGCGGTGGAGCGAGGATCCGGAAGCTTGCCGGGGAGCGCGTGCCCCCCGATGTCCCACGCCTTCAGCGTGAGGTAGGCCATGAAGATGATCGCGGCGATCGCCAGATCCGTGAACTTGGGAGAGGGCTGTCCCTTCGAGGCGCGGCGATCGAGCCAAGGCACCAGCGCCCAGATCCCCATCAGCACCGTCACGATCAGCAGCGCCGCCTGAGGCCCTTCCATGCCCGCAAGGTGTGGCGGGAACTCCTTCAGCAGCTGGTAGACCCAGAGGAAGTACCACTCTGGCTTGATCCCCGGGTACGCCGGCGTCAGCGGGTTGGCCTTCTTCCCCAGCTCCCACTCCATCCCTGGAATGCCCGGCCCGTACGGGAGCAGGTACACCAGCGTCGCCAGGACGATCAGGCACACCAGCCACAGCAGGAGATCCCGGAGGAGGAAGTCCGGGAAGAACCTGAGGCCCGGCCGATCCGGTCGCTGGTGGGCCATCCCCGCCGCCATGCCCTGCACCTGGATGAACACCAGGTGGGTGGAGACCACCGCCACCATCACCAGCGGCAGGATGACGATGTGGAGCGCGAAGAATCGATAGAGCGTGTTGATGGTGACGTCCGGGCCACCACGCATCACCTCCAGCAACCACTGACCGACGACCGGCACGCTCTTCACCGAGTCGGTGCCCACCGCGGTGGCGAAGAAGGCCAGCTCGTTCCAGGGGAGCAGGTATCCGGAGAAGCCGAAGCCCAGGGCGATCGCGAAGAGGACGAAGCCGGTGACCCAGGTCAGCTCCCTGGGCTTCCGGTACGCCTTCAGGATCATGGTGCTGAACATGTGCACCACGAGCGAGAGGATCATCAGATGCGCGCTCCAGCAGTGAACGGAGCGGATCAGCCAGCCGAAGGGCACCTTCGTGGTGATGTAGCGAATCGACTCGTACGAGGTCGCCTCGCCCGGCTGGTAGTACATGAGGAGGAGGACACCGGAGACGAGCTGGACGGTGAAGAAGAACAGCGTGGTCCCGCCCAGGTAGTACCAGACCATCGAGTGACCGCCGACCGGCACCTCCTTGTGGCGGGCGAATTCGACCAGCCTCGCCACACCGAATCGCGCGTCCAGCCAGCGGTACAGACGCTCGCCAACGGAGGCACGCACTTCCTCGCGGCGCGCCTCCATCATGCCTTCTCCATCGTGAGGATCACGTCGTTCCCCTCGCGGATGGCGACCCACTTCGCCAGGGGACGCGGAGGGGGACCGGCGAGAACTCGCCCGTCGAGATCGAACTTCCCGTTGTGGCAGGCGCACCAGACCAGCGAATCGCCCGGGACGAACTGGACGGTGCAGCCCTCGTGCGTGCACTTCGCGTCGAGAGCCCGGAGCTCCCCACCGGCCTCGAAGACGATCACCTTCCGGGTCCCCGACCGGGCGATGACGAAGTGCGACTTGCCGAGCGTCGTGAGCTCCTCCGCGCTGAGCTTCAGCGGACCCCCCGCACCCGCCTCTCCGAGAGGACGCAGGTAGCGAAGAACGGGATAGAGGACGCTGGCGGCCCAGCCCACGACTCCCACGCCCAGGAACCAGTTCAGGATGCTGCGCCGCGCCGGCTTCACGCTGTGAGCGACAGGAGCCGTCATATCCACCGTCCCTTGCTGGAAATCGCCCGCCAGTGAGGTTCGTGGGAGGAACGCGCTGCGACGCAAGTCTCTGGCGGTCGGCCGCAGTTTGCAGCACCCTTGCCACGACTGGCTGGCCGGCCGGGGTAGGCCAAAGGTCTCACTATTCTCCAGGAGGCCAGGAGGTACCCTGCCGCCGGGGGAGGAGCTCCGGCTCGACCGCCGGGCACCAGCCCCTTTCCGGAGAGTGCCGATGGGCGTCCTGAGGCCGGTGTGCTTCGCCGTTCCGGCCCGACCCACGGGTCGCACTTCCAGCGTTCGTGGAACGGAGCAGTGCAAAGCTTGCGTCGGCGCTGCCGGCGCCAGCCCGGAAACTTCACCCGAACCGCCGAGACCGGAAAAGGTCCGGTTCTTGCTCGCCGGAACGTCGCCCGACCATGCCCGGGCTGCAGTCCGGAGGGCAGTGGCTTCGATGACAGCGATCCCGAGTGCTCGACTCAAGGGGCATCACCTCGAGGGGGTTGTATGAACGCGCGCGTACCGTTGGCGGCAGCTGTGACCATTGCCGCTCTTGCCCTGCTTGCGGGCTGTAAGGGCGACACTGGCCCGCAAGGGCCCGCTGGTCCCCCTGGTCCCCCCGGCTCCGGCGGCGATGGCGGCACCGGCGGCGCCGTGATCCACATTCCGCCAAACTCCCAGGCACCCACCGACGCGTCTTCCGCGGCCTGGGCGGCGCTGCAACCTCAGGTGACCGTCCAGAGCGTCACCATCTCCAGCGCACCGGTGGTGAACTTCACGGTGACCGACGCCGCGGGGAATCCGATCGTGGGCCTGGGCAACACCTCGCAGAGCGCCACGGCCACCTTGCCGGGCTACCCCAACCTCGCCTTCTCCGTGGCCAAGCTGGTTCCGTTTGCCAGCGGTGCCCCGAGCAGGTGGGTCAGCTACATCGTGACGACCGTGCCGTCGACGACCGCCGCCGCCGCGCCGAGCCGGCCCAGCACCGACAACACCGGCACCTTGGTGGACCACGGCGACGGGACTTACACGTACACGTTCTACCGGGACGTCACCCAGATCAAAGCCCAGGTGGACGGGATGACCGTCACGGGCACCAACGACAAGGCCGACCTGGGCGACCTGACCTACGAGCCGACCCTGGTGCACCGGCTGACCATCCAGCTGGCGGGCAACGCGCCCGGTACCGGCAGCAATACCCCCAACGCGGTGACCAACGTCCCGGGCGTGCCGCTGCAGCACCCCGTCGACTCCATTTACGACTTCACTCCCAATAACGGCCAGGCGGTGACGGCCTCGGGTCGTGACATGGTGACGACCACGAACTGCAATACGTGT
>RPRB01000288.1 GCA_003818285.1 Myxococcaceae bacterium | reverse complement strand
CGAGGTGAGCACCATCCTCGCTGGCCGAAGTGGAAAGGGCGCGCTCGCTCGGTTGGTGCTCGGAAGCGTGACCACCGCGCTCCTCCACAGCACGACTAGACCCATCATCGTCGTGCCCTAGTTCTGGCTGGCTCGTGCAGAGTGCAAAGGAGCGCTGTGCAGCTCGCTGATGAATGTCGTCTCTTTGATTCCCGGAGGAGGAACCACGCATGTCTTCCGATCGCATCGCGCTGGTCACCGGAGGCGCGGGCGGCCTCGGGTACACCATCTGCACCAAGCTCCACGAGAAGGGATATCGGGTGGTGCTGACGCATTCGCTGAACAACACCACCATCAAGGAGACGCTCGCCGACATGAAGGCCAAGGGCCACGAGTTCCACGCGTACCCGGTGGACGTCGCGGACTACGACTCCTGTCAGCGCTGCGTCACTGACGTCCAGAAGGACGTCGGGCACATCGACATCCTGATCAACAACGCCGGCATCACCCGCGACATGACCTTCCGCAAGATGGGCAAGGCGGACTGGGACCTGGTGATCCGCACCAACCTCGACAGCATGTTCAACATGACCAAGCCGGTCATCGAGGGGATGCTGGAGCGGGGCTGGGGTCGAATCATCAACATCAGCTCGGTGAACGGGAGCAAGGGGGCCTTCGGCCAGACGAACTACGCGGCGTCCAAGGCCGGAATCCACGGCTTCACAAAGTCGCTGGCCCTGGAGGTGGCGAAGAAGGGCATCACGGTGAACACGATTAGCCCGGGCTACATCGGGACCAAGATGGTGATGGCCATCCCCAAGGAAGTGCTGGAGACGAAGATCATCCCCCAGATCCCTCTGGGCCGGCTGGGCCAGCCCGACGAGGTCGCAGGGCTCATCATCTATCTCTGCTCGGACGAGGCAGCGTTCGTCACCGGCGCCAACATCGCGATCAACGGCGGTCAACACATGCAGTGAGACGCCCTCAGCAGAGTCGAGCTCAGGTCAGGCCAGCCTCGCGGGCGATTTGCTGGGCAACCGGAAGGACGCGCGCGAGCACCTCGCGGTGACATCCGATCAAGCCGCGCCGGTTCTCGATGGTGCAGCCGTCATAGCGGTAACTCACCCCTGCAAGGTCGGTCAGCACACCGCCCGCGGCGCGAAGCACGGCCTCTGGCGCACAGGTGTCCCAAAGGTAGGTCTTGCCACTGAAGTGGACGTATAGATCCGCACGACCCTGAGCGATCGCGCCGCACTTGAGGCCCACCGAGCCCATCGCCTGCACCTGGTCGATTCCGAACTCCTGACGAAAGCGGTCGGTCAGAGGAGAGGGGTGGCTTCGCGACACCACGAGTCGCAGCTCGTCCGTGCGAACGGGATGGGGCCCGAGTGCAAGCGCTCGGCGCGTGCCGCGCTCCTCGACGTAGGCGGTCTCTCCGGGCACTCCGACGAATAGGCGGTCGTCCACTGGCCCGTAGACGACCCCAAGCCGAGGCATGCCATGGAGCGCCAGGCCTATCTGGACGGCGAACATGCCTGTGTGATCGACGAACTCACGGGTGCCGTCGAGCGGATCAACGAACCAGCAGCGCTCGTGCTCCCGATGCTGAGGCCGGTCGGGAGATTCCTCGGCGACGATGCCATCGGTCGAGAATGCGCGCCGAAGGCCATCGACCAGCAGTTTGTTCGCGCGGCGGTCAGCCTCGGTTACCGGCCCGTGGTCGTCCGGCTTTTGGTCGACGTCGAAGGCGCCGCCATATACTTCGAGCACGAGTCGACCGGCCTCGCGCGCGAGTTGCGCCGCCGTCTCGAGCTCTCGGGCGAACAGGCCCACAGGGCGTGGGTACTCCCGAGTGAACACGAACGCAATGGCTCTTGCCGTTGCATCATGACGTCGGGCAGCGGCATGACCTCTTCTCACTTCACAGGTGGACCGTCCCGAGAACCGATCATCATTCCGCCAAGGGGCACGACCAAGGTCCTCCGGTGTACTCTCCTTGGCGTCGGGGCAATGCGCTCTCCTCGGTACGGGCCGGCTGGGCTCCTCGTCGAGTACCGCTCCTGCCGAGTCATGCTCGACGGCGGGCCCGGTTCAATCCCGTCTGGACACTTGGATGCCTGGCTGGTCACGGACAGTCGGGCGGAGCTGATTGCCAAGATTAGGCGGTTGGCCGCATCGTTCGGGTGCGAGGTCGGGGTCCAGTTCATCACGTGCGGCGAGCTCCGGATTGTTCCCTTCCCCATCGTTCACACGTCGCATCCGACCTTCGGGTATCTCCTCCGGGCGCCAGGTGGCACGGCCGCGTGGGCTCCAGAGTTCCTCAGATTTCCACGCTGGGCCGCGGGTGCTGATCTGCTGTTCGCCGAAGGGGCCAGCTGGGAGAGACCCATTTGGTTCGTCGGGAAGGTGGGCGGCCACGCGCCAGTCACCGAGGTCGCTCGCGAGGCGAAGGCCCATCGGGTTCGCCGCCTCGTATTCTCGCATCTGGGAAGGCCCACCCTGAGAGCGCTCGATGCCGGGCTTTTGCCCCCATTTGGAGAAATTGGCATTGAGCGGGCACAGTTCACCCTCGGACCGTCTGGGCGCGTGCGCTGCTCTTTGCCCGAGGGGTGACCTCGGTGGCTCTTCGCTGGAGCGCGCGCGACCGCGACCGTGGATGTCATCCACGTTGTCGAAGACTATATCCGCGGCTGGAAGCTCGCCCTGGACGGCGAGCGTGCTCGCTCCCAGGGGGTGAGCTCACCGCCGAGCGCCGGGTCCATTCGTCCTCCTCGCCAGACCCTGCGTCATCTCCATTCCCAGACCGAGGGTTCTGCCTCGGCTAACAACTGACGAGCGGCCCGAAGGAAGTCCGTCTCGGTCACGATCCCCATCAGGTGCCCATCACTCCCGACGACGGGGAGACAACCGAACTGGTTCTCGAGGAGAAGGTCCATCGCCGTGGGAACCGGCGTCTCTGGCGTGACCGTGATGACCTGGCGGGTCATGCAATCCCCCACCCTCACCTTCTTCTTGCCGCTCGCCAGACCGGCGAGCACATCGCGCGCCGAGAGGAGGCCGATCAGGTTCCCCTTGTCGTCGACAACTGGGAGGTGCCGGAGCGAGCCCAGCTTCATCTCGAGGTCTGCTATCGCGATCGAATCGGCTCCCCGGAGGGTCACGAGCGCGGTCGACATCAGGCTCTCGACCTTCATTGCTGGCGGCATGGAAGCTCCCTTCGCCTCGGCCAGGCGCACGGATTGCGTGGGATGTCGAATCCCTGCGCCAAGTTGCGCCCGGTGGGGCCGGCTTGCTGCACCTCTACTCCCGACGTGCAGTCGGGAGGCCAAGTGCGTCTCTTGTCTCACCGGCGCTCGAGACGGTCGTCGCGTAGTGCAGGGGCGACGATCGGGATGAGTGGGACGACGACGTCCGGAAACGGAGCTCGCGGGTCGGAACGGAGTCGCGCTCGTCACGCCGGGTGTGTGCCCCCGCTCACTTTCCTCGCGACCACGCCTTGATGGTCGGAACCGGCTCCGACCGAAACGAGGGTGTGGCCTTGGCGATGCGCCGCGAGCAGTCCATCTCGGGTGCTGGCGTGGCAAATGCAGCCCGCAGGCCGGAGGGACCTCGTCCATGAACGACCTCAGCCTGGAACTCGCGCCGCATGGATCTCGCCCGAACTCAAGCCTGACCAAGCCGACCCTGCTCAGCGATTGGGGAGCAGGGCATGTGGCGGAACTCGATCGGCTGCTGCACGCGATGGAGGGACGAGCGACTGCGGGACTGTCCTTGGCATCACTGTGGCTCGCGTTCGCAGATTGGTCGATCCACCTGGCAAATGCTCCCTTCAAACGCCTGGAGCTGGCACAGGCTGCGACGCGCCAGTGCCAAAGACTTCTTGATGCGCTGCGCGGAGCTCAGGTCATTCGCCCAACGGCAAATGATCATCGGTTCGACGATCCAGCCTGGCGCGAGTTCCCATTCAGTGTGATCCACCAGGCCTTCCTTCTCGCGGAGGAATGGTGGGGATGGGTCAGCGATGGTGGCCGCGCCGTCAACCGACGCGATGCTCAAATCGTTGCCTTTGCGATTCGCCAATGGATCGACGTCTTCTCGCCCTCGAACGCCCCGTGGCTCAATCCCGAGGTGATTCGGGTCACACGGGAGAGCGGCGGTCTCAACTTCGTCGCCGGGTTTCGAAACTGGCTGCACAATGTCCGCGAGACACTGAGCGGTGTTCCGTACGGGGGGGATGGTCTCACCGTTGGCCGGGACCTTGCGGTCACGCCAGGCAAGGTCGTCTTCCGCAATGAAATCATGGAGCTCATCCAGTACGCCCCAGCGACCTCGATGGTGCGGCCAGAGCCGGTACTGATCGTTCCTGCCTGGATCATGAAGTACTACATTCTCGATCTTTCACCGCACAATTCGCTGGTGCGCTACCTCGTCGGGCAGGGCCACACGGTATTCATGATCTCGTGGCGCAATCCCGGACCAGAACTGCGTGACACCTCGCTGGATGACTACAGAACGAAGGGAATCGTTTCCGCGCTCGATGCGGTCCGAGCGATCGCTGGCCAGCCCAAGGTCCATGGCTGCGGGTATTGCCTCGGAGGAACCTTGCTCGCCATCGCGGCGGCGGCGATGGCGCGGGACGGCGACGAGCGGTTGGCCAGCTTGACCCTGTTCGCGGCGCAGTGCGACTTCACCGAGGCTGGAGAGCTGCAGCTCTTCATCAGCGAGAGCCAGCTGGCGTTCCTCGAGGACCTGATGTCCGTGCAGGGCTACCTCGACAGCCCGCAGATGGCGGGTGCCTTCCGGATGCTGCGCTCCAACGATCTGGTCTGGTCCCATCTGGTCAAGAGCTACCAGCTCGGCCGCCCGGAGATGGCTACCGACCTGATGACCTGGAACGCCGACGGCACGAGACTGCCGGCGCGCATGTGTGGCGAGTATCTTCGTCAACTGTTCCTCGACGACGACCTGTCGGAAGGACGATTCGAGGTGCAGGGCAAGCCGGTGTCGATTGCCGACATTCGGGTTCCGATCTTCGCCGTCGGGACGGAGGCGGATCACGTCGCGCCGTGGCGTTCGGTGCACAAGATCCACTTGCTGAACGAAGGCGAGGTGACCTTCGTCCTCGCGTCGGGTGGACACAATGCGGGAATCGTATCCGAGCCGGGCCATCCTCATCGCTCGTTTCGCATGCGCCACCGCCCCGCGGGCGAGCGATATGTGGGGCCGGTCGAGTGGGAGGCGCTGGCGAAGCGGTACGAGGGCTCCTGGTGGCCGGAGTGGGAGCGGTGGCTTTCCGAGCACAGCGGTGCCGAGACGACGCCGCCCCCGCTGGGTGCGCCGGGTGCCGGCTACGAGGTTCTCAAAGATGCTCCCGGTCAATACGTCCTGGAGCACTGACGGCCAGTCGCCGGTTCGCAGCGAGGGCCTCGGCCTGGATGGCGCCGCCCTGACCTCCCTGTGGGTCGCCGCATGGCGCGCGGACGAGAGCGAGCGGCCGGATGCGCTCTTCCAAGATCCCTATGCGCGCACCCTGGCTGGACCCGAGGGCTTCGAGCTCCTCGAGGCGGCGCGGGGTCTCGCGTTGATCGAGGCACCTT
>RPRB01000287.1 GCA_003818285.1 Myxococcaceae bacterium | reverse complement strand
GCCCAACACCCCGGACATCCTCCACGAGTTCCTCCAGCGGGGCGGCCCGCCGGCGTTCCGGATCCGCGTCGCGCTCGCCGCGACCCTGGGAGCGTCGTACGGCATCTACTCGGGCTACGAGTTCTGCGACGCCGCGGTGCTGCAGGGCGAGGAGTACCGCGACAGCGAGAAGTACCAGCTGGTGGACTGGCGGACCCGGCGCTCGGGCGACATCCGCCCGTGGATCGGCCGGCTGAACGAGATCCGCCACGCGGAGGCCGCGCTCCAGCGCGACGACGGGCTGGAGTTCTTCGAGTGTGACGATCCGCAGGTCATCTTCTTCGGCAAGCGGGCCGAGGACGGCACGAGTCAGGTGCTGGTGGCGGTGAGCCTCGACCCCTACCGCTCCCACGAGGCCGAGCTGCGGCTGCCCCTGGAGCGCTACGGGCTGTCCGGGCGCGAGGTGGTGGAGGTGGAGGAGCGGCTGGGCGGGGAACGGCAGCTCTGGCGCGGTGAAGCGGCCACCGTGACCCTCACCCCCGAGAAGCCGGCCGCGGTGTGGACCGTGCGTGCCCCGCCCCGCACCGAGCAGGCCTTCGACTACTTCTACTGACCCTCACCCGAGCGACCGATGACCTCCGGCGACCCGCTGTGGTTCAAGTCGGCCATCATCTACGAGGTGCACGTTCGCGCCTTCCTCGACACCACCGGGGACGGCAAGGGCGACATCCAGGGGCTGATCAGCAAGCTCCCCTACCTCCAGGACCTGGGCATCAACTGCCTCTGGCTCCTTCCGATGTACCCCAGCCCGCTCCGGGACGACGGCTACGACATCGCCGACTTCTACGCCATCCATCCGGACTACGGCACGATCGAGGACTTCCAGCATCTGGTGGACGCCGCGCACGCGCGGGGGATCCGGATCCTCACCGAGCTGGTGGTGAATCACACCAGCGACCAGCACCCCTGGTTCCAGGAGGCACGGAGCAGCCCCGAGAGCCCCAAGCGCAACTGGTACGTGTGGAGCGACACCGACCAGAAGTACCAGGGGGCGCGGATCATCTTCACCGACACCGAGCGCTCCAACTGGACCTGGGATCCGGTGGCCAAGCAGTACTACTGGCATCGCTTCTTCAGCCACCAGCCAGATCTCAACTACGACAATACCGAGGTGCAGGAGGAGATGCTGAACATCATGCGCTTCTGGTTGCGCATGGGCGTGGACGGCTTCCGCTGCGACGCCGTGCCCTACCTCTTCGAGCGCGAGGGCACCAACTGCGAGAACCTCCCCGAGACCCACGCCTTCCTCAAGCGGCTGCGGGCCACCATCGACCGCGAGTTCCCCAACCGGGTGCTCCTGGCCGAGGCCAACCAGTGGCCGTCCGACGTCCGGGTCTACTTCGGCGACGGCGACGAGTTCCACATGGGGTTCCACTTCCCGGTGATGCCCCGCATCTTCATGTCGGTACGGCGCGAGGAGCGGACACCCATCGTAGAGATCATGCAGCAGACGCCGGAGATCCCCGAGACCTGCCAGTGGGCCATCTTCCTGCGGAACCACGACGAGCTGACGCTGGAGATGGTGACCGACGAGGACCGCGATTACATGTACCGCGAGTACGCGAAGGACCCGCGGATGAAGCTGAACCTGGGCATCCGCCGGCGGCTCGCCCCGCTGATGGACAGCGGGCGGCGACGGCTGGAGCTGCTGCATTCGCTCCTCTTCAGCCTGCCGGGCACGCCGGTCATGTATTACGGCGACGAGATCGGTATGGGAGACAACATCTTCCTCGGCGACCGCAACGGCGTCCGGACGCCGATGCAGTGGACGCCGGACCGGAACGCGGGGTTCAGCCGCGCGGACTACGCCCGGCTGTACGCCCCGGTGATCGCGGATACGGTGTACGGCTACCAGGCGCTCAACGTGGAGGCTCAGGAGGCGACTCCTGGCTCTCTCCTCAACTGGGTGCGCGAGCTCATCCGGGTCCGCAAGCAGCACCCGGCCCTCTGGATGGGCAAGCTCCGGTTCGTGAATCCTCCGAACCGGAAGGTGATGGCCTTCGTCCGCCAGGCCTCCGAGGAGACGCTGCTCTGCGTGTGCAACCTCGCCCGGGGCGCACAGCCGGCGGAGCTCGACCTCTCCGAGTGGCAGGGCTGGACGCCGATCGAGCTGTTCGCCGAAACACCCTTCCCGCCCATCACCGAGCGGCCGTACCAGCTCTCGCTCGGTGCCTATGGCTTCTACTGGTTCCGGCTGCAGCCGCCGGGTGGAGGGAGCGCCTCATGAACGTCACGATCGAGGAGCTTACCGGCTGGCTCAAGCACCAGCGCTGGTTCGGCGGGAAGGGAGTCCCGATCTCCAAGGTGGAGGTGCTGGAGCGTGTCCCGCTCCAGTCCGCGCCGGACGCCGAGGCGAGCATCGTGCGGGTGAGCTACGTGCTCGGCGCCCCCGAGACATACCTGGTCCTGCTCCAGCGGATGCCGGACGGCCAGCTGCGCGACGCGCTCGAGGATCCGGCGGTGGCCCGGGCGATCCTGGACTTCGCCCGCGACGCCCGGCGGGTTCCGGTGGGGACCAACGTGGCGGTGCGGGCCGAGATCATCGGGCGCGGCGCCGAGGTGCTCGCCTCGCTGAGCCGGGAACCGTCGGTCCGGCAGCTGGGCGTGGAGCAGAGCAACACCAGCGTGGTGGTCGGCGACCGTGTCCTGCTCAAGGTCCTGCGCAAGCTGGAGGTGGGTCTGTCGCCCGAGGTGGAGATGGGGCGCTTCCTCGTCACGCACGGGTTCCGCTCCACGCCCCAGCTCCTGGCGGCGCTCACCCTCGAGGGCCCGAGCGCGAGCGAGCTCACCGTGCTCTACGACTTCGTCCCCAACCAGGGCGACGGCTGGGAATACCTCACCGGTGTGCTCCGGGATTCGCCCCAGCCCCCGCCCGAGGTGCTGGGCCGGCTGGAGCGGCTGGGCCAGCGAGTGGGCGAGCTGCACCGGGTGCTGGCCTCCGACGAGACCGACCCCGCGTACGCCCCGGAGCCCATCCACCAGGAAGATCTCCAGCGCTGGAGCAGCTCCATCGTCGGTGAGCTGGGGGTCACCCTGGCCCTTGCCGCCTCTCGCTTCCCCCACCTGGTCGATCGGCAGGATGCGCTGACCGAGCGGGCGAAAGCGCTCGCCTCCCTCACGCCCTCGGGTCAGAAGATCCGCCAGCACGGGGACCTCCACCTCGGGCAGGCGCTCTGGACGGGGGACGACTGGATGGTGATCGACTTCGAGGGTGAGCCCACCCGGCCCTATGCCGCGCGCCGGGAGAAGCACACCCCGCTCCGCGACGTGGCGGGAATGCTCCGCTCGTTCTCCTACGCCGCCGCCGTCGCCGGGCTTGCTCCGGCGGATCGCAAGCGCGCGGTGGGGGCGACCAAGGCCGCCTTCCTCCGGGGCTGGAGGGCGGCGGTCCAGGGCACCGGCCTGCTCCCGGCGAGCGAGGCCGATGCCCGGGCGATGCTCGACGTGCTGGAGCTGGAGAAGACGCTCTACGAGCTGCGGTACGAGCTGCAGATGCGGCCGGACTGGGCCCAAATCCCGGCCGAGGGGCTGGCATGACCGGCGCCACGACGGCGGACCGGGGACTCCGGGCCGCGCTCGACGCCGTTCGCGCGCTCCACCACCCGGAGCCGCATCAGGTCCTCGGCGCCCACCCCGAGCCGGGCGGCGGCACCATCATCCGCGCCTGGAGGCCGGAGGCGGAGGGCATCACCGTCGTCGCCGACGACGGGCACGAGTGGCCCATGCGGCCCCTGGGGCAGGGACTGTTCGAGGCGCGCACCCCGCGCGCGGTCGGCCCGTACCACCTCGCGGTCAGCTACCCCGGCGGCCGGCGCTTCACCCTCGGAGACCCCTACCGCTACTGGCCCACGCTCGGGGAGCTCGACCTGTACCTCCTCAACGAGGGTCGCCACGAGCGGCCCTGGGAGCGGCTGGGGGCGCACCCCATGTTCCACGGGGGGACGGCCGGAACCGGGTTCGCGGTCTGGGCGCCGACCGCGGCCGGGGTCTCGGTGGTCGGCGACTTCAACGGCTGGGACGGCCGGCTCCATCCGATGCGGCGGATGGGCGGCTCGGGCATCTGGGAGCTCTTCGTTCCCGAGGTGGGTGACGGCGCCCGCTACAAGTTCGAGCTCCGGCCGCACGGCGGCGGCCCGCCCTTCCTGAAGGCGGACCCCTACGCGTTCCGCACCGAGGTGCCGCCCCAGACCGCCTCGGTGGTCCAGGCGCTGGACCGGTACGCCTGGCACGACCAGGGCTGGATGGAGCAGCGCGCCCGCGGCGACCTCTGGGCACGGCCGATGAGCGTGTACGAGGTCCACCTCGGCAGCTGGCGGCGCGTGCCGGAGGAAGGAAACCGTCCCCTCACCTACCAGGAGCTGGCGGTCCAGCTCGCCGGCTACTGCCAGGACATGGGCTTCACCCACGTGGAGCTGCTCCCGGTCGCGGAGCATCCCTTCAGCGGCTCCTGGGGTTACCAGGTCAGCAGCTACTACGCGCCGACCTCCCGGTTCGGACACCCGGACGACCTCCGCTTCTTCGTCGACCACCTGCACCAGGAGGGCATCGGCGTCCTCATCGACTGGGTTCCGGGACATTTCCCGCGCGACGTCTGGGCGCTGGGCCGCTTCGATGGTTCGGCGCTGTTCGAGCACGCCGACCCCCGCCAGGGCGAGCAGCCCGACTGGGGCACCTACGTCTTCAACTTCGGCCGGAACGAGGTGCGCAACTTCCTGGTGGGGAACGCCCACTTCTGGATCGAGCAGTACCACGTGGACGGCCTGCGCGTGGACGCGGTCGCCTCGATGCTCTACCTGGACTACTCGCGCCGCGAGGGCGAGTGGGTGCCCAACCGGTGGGGCGGCCGGGAGAACGAGGAGGCCATCTCCTTCCTCCGGGAGCTCAATGCCTCGGTGCGCTCCCGCCATCCCGGCGTGCACGTCATCGCCGAGGAGTCCACTGCCTGGCCGAAGGTGACCGCGCCGGTGTCCGAGGGCGGCCTCGGGTTCACCCTGAAGTGGAACATGGGGTGGATGCACGACACGCTGAAGTACTTCTCCACCGACCCGCTCTTTCGCGTCCACAACCACCAGCAGCTGACATTCGGACTGCTCTACGCCTGGAGCGAGCGGTACATCCTCCCGCTCTCGCACGACGAGGTCGTGCACATGAAGGGCTCGCTGTGGGCCCGGATGCCGGGGTACGACGCGGAGAAGGCGGGCAACCTCCGCGCGCTCCTCGCCTGGATGTGGGCCCACCCCGGCCGGAAGCTGCTCTTCATGGGGGGGGAGCTCGGCCAGCCCGCGGAGTGGAGCCACGACCGGAGCGTGGACTGGCACCTCCTCGCCGACCCCTTGCACGCCGGCATCCAGGCCCTGGTGGGTGCGCTGAACCGGCGCTACGTCCAGCAGCCGGCGCTGTACGCCCAGGACGACCGACCCGAGGGGTTCCGGTGGATCCAGTCCGACTAGGCGGGCAGCAACGTCTACGGCTTCCTCCGCTTGGAGCAGAACGGCCGCGCGATCGCCTGTCTCGCCAATCTGGCCAAACGGCCCTGGCCCAG
>RPRB01000286.1 GCA_003818285.1 Myxococcaceae bacterium | reverse complement strand
GACCGTAGGGCGCCTCGCCCTCGCGGTAGTCGTCGTGGAAGAAGCGAGCCAGGGCGATGATCAGCGCCAGCTTCATGAACTCGGCCGGCTCCACCCGGAGCGGCCCGAGGACGATCCAGCTCCCCTCTCCCTTCGCCCGGTGGCCGATGAACTTGAGCGCCATCAGCGCCGCCGCGTTCGCCGCGTAGATGGGCCAGGCCATCCGCTGGATGAACCGGTAGTCCATCAGGCCGATGAGCACTCCCGCGCTCAGTCCCACGCCAAGGTTCAGGAGCTGCCGGGCCCAGAGCGGGGTGTGCGGCGGCCGGGAGGCCGAGGCCAGGTTCCAGATTCCCAGCAGGGCGATGGCGAGGGTCACCCCCACCAGGCCCCACGGAATCTTGAGCACCATCCGGCGCTCGATGCGCAGCTGCATCACCGCGCGCCCTCCGAGGGCGCCGACGGCACCTGGGCGACCGAGGGCACTTCCGCCGGTGAGGCCGGCACGCTCTCCGGGAGCGGGGGTGCGCGCGGCGCCGGCGGGGGCGGAGCCGGCCGCACCGGCATCATCGGAAGCGCGGTGGAGGCGGCGATGGTGGCGTTGGCGTCCTCGCGCTTGAGCTCGAAGTACTTCTTGATGAGCGCCGTGGCGGTGGGCGCCGCGTCCATGCCCCCGTGCCCACCATGCTCGTTCAGCACCACCACCGCGATCTCCGGATCCTCGGCGGGAGCGAACGCGGCGAACCAGGCGTGGTCACGCTGCCAGTAAGTCATCGCCTCCTTCTTCACGCGCGTCTTTCCCAGCGCGATGACCTGGGCGGTCCCCGTCTTCCCGGCGATGTGCACGTCCGGGAGCCGCGCACGGTACGCGGTGCCACCGGGCTCGTTCACCACCGAGGACAGCGCGTCCACGACGAGGCGGCGCGCGTCCGGGTCGAGGTCCAGCTCGCGGACCACCTCCGGCTGGAACTCCTGGAGGGTGCGTCCGTCCGGGGTCTCCAGGCGGCGCACCAGCTGCGGCTTGTAGAGATGCCCGCCGTTGGCGACCGCGGCGTAGGCCATGGTCAGCTGCAGCGGGGTCACGTTCACGTCGCCCTGGCCGATGACGCTGTTGAGCGCCATTCCCTTGGTGTACCCGCCGGGCGTGACCCGGTCGTGGTACGCGCTGTCCGGCATGATGCCCGGCACCTCGGCCACGACGGCGATGCCCGTCGGAGCGCCGAGGCCGAAGCTGCGGGCGGTGGCAGCGATGGGATCCAGCCCCAGGGTGTCGCCCACCTTGTAGAACCAGGTGTCGCACGACTGCTGCAGCGCCCGGCGCGCGTCCACGAGGCCGTGGCCGGCGTCCTTGTGGCAGCGCCACATGCGGGCGCCGAGCCGGTAGCCGCCGCCGCAGCTCACGGTGCTGTGGGGGGTGAAGCTCCTGGTCCCGAGCGCGGCGAACATGCTCAGGGTCTTGAAGGTCGAACCCGGGCTGTAGTGCTGCTGCACCGGGCGGAAGATCATCGGCTGGAGCGGGTCCTTGTTCAGCGCGGCCAGCTGCGCCGGCGTCACCCGCCCGGTGAGGACGTTCGGATCGAACCCGGGACGCGACACCATCGCCAGGACGAAGCCCGAGCGGACGTCCATCGCCACCACGGCGCCGGCGGTGCCGGTGAACGCCTTCTCCGCCGCGGCCTGCAGCCGCATGTCGATGCTGAGGACCACGTTTTCGCCCGGCGTGCTGGCCACGGTGGCCTCGCCGGTGATGAGCTCGCTCAGCTCCTGGATGGTCTCGCCCCGGGCGTTGACCACCTCCTTGCGGCTCCCGTCCTTGCCGCGGAGCCGGCGCTCGAAGTAGCGCTCCACCCCGCGGCGGCCGATGAAGTCCCCGAGCGCGTAGCCCTCACCCTGGCCGTTGAGGCGGTCCAGCTCGTCCTGGGTGATCTCGTTCATGTACCCCACCACGTGGGGCAGGACGGTGCCGGTGCGGTAGTTGCGGTGGGGGACCGCCGGCCAGTCCACGCCGGGCAGCTCGAGCTTGTGCGCGTTGAGCGTGTCCAGCTCGTCGCGGTTGAGGTCCAGCTGCACCGGCACCGGCTGGAAGGGCGCGCTTCGCTTCGCGGCGCGGAGCAGCTGCTCCACGTGCTTGACCTGCTCGTCGTCCCAGGCGAGCCAGCCGGAGAGACGGGGCAGCACCTCCTCGGAGCAGCGTTCACAGAATGCGGGGGTGATGAAGACGTCGAAGGAGGGCCGGCTGTCGACCAGGATCTCCCCGCGGCGATCCTTGATGATCCCGCGATCCGCCTTGACCCGGATCTCCTTCACGAAGTTGGCGAACGACTTGGCCGCGTACTCGTCGCCGCGTGCGATCTGCAGCCGGTACAGCCGCCCGGCGAGGAGCAGGAGTCCGCCGACCATCACCAGACCCAGCCAGAGATAGCGCGCCTTGAGGTCCTTCCCCGCGCTGGTCTGCCCGAGCGTCATGGGGAGAGGAGCCCCGGATCCCGCCGCTCGGCGCCGAGCCCGAAGCGCTTCAGCAGCGGGTAGAGGATGAGCGCGGCGATCCCTGTGAGGAACACCTCCAGCGGCAGCCCCGACAGCCCGGAGAGGGCCATCTGCTTGCCGCTCACCGATCCGATGCCCCAGGCGAGCAGCCCGTGGGTCGCGTCGGCGGCCATGGCGAACAGGGCGAAGGACCTCGCGGTGCGCACGTCCACCAGCGACCCCACGACCCGCCCGAGGAGGAAGGTCACCACCGCGAGCAGCGTGTACAGGCCGGTGGGCCGGCCGCTCATGAGATCCAGGAGATAGCCGACCGCGTAGGAGGCCACCGCGCCCTCGAGCAGGCCGGCGCGCAGGGACAGGAAGGCGACGATGGCCACGGTGACGTCGATCCGGGCGACGCCGAGGCCCACGTACTTCACCGCCACCGACTCCAGCGCCAGGAAGAGGAGCGTCAAGACCAGCGTGAGCGCGAGCTTCATCGGCGCACCTGGCTGTCGGAGCGGGTGGGGAAGGAGGCGGCCGGTTGTGGCGCGAGCACCACCACCTCCTCCACCCTGGAGAAGTTCACCGCCGGGAGGATGCCGGCGTTGAGGAACATGCCGCTGGTCTGCCGCTGCACTCCGGTGACCCGACCCACCACCAGACCCGGGGGGTAGACCCCGTCGGTCCCGGAGGTCACGACCAGGTCACCTTCCTCGAGGTCCTCGGTGCGCAGGAGGTACTCGAGCTTCAGCGCCTGCTCGTCTCCCCCGCCGGAGACCCCCACCCGCGACCGGGTCCGCTGGATGCGGCCGCCGAGCCGGCAGTTGGGGTCGAACACCACCAGCACGTCTGCGGCGCTCGCGGTGGCCCGGAGCACCTGACCGACAACCCCGTCCGCCGTCACCACCGCCTGGCCGCGCCGCACGCCGTCGCCCTCGCCGCGGTCGATCCGCAGCGTCAGGCGATTCGGGTCGGGGTTGATGCCCAGCACGCGCGCGACGACCTTCGGCCCAGGGCTGACCTCGTCGTAGTGCACCAGCCGGCGGAGGCGCTCGATCTCCGCGCGGGCCTCGGCCAGCCCGACCACGTCGGCGCGCAGCTTCGCGTTCTCCTCCTCGAGCAACGCGTTCTCGCGGCGGACGTTGCGAAGCGACACGTACTGGTGCCACGCATTCGCCGTCCCGTCGATGGTCGCGACCGCGGCGCCCTGCACCGGCGCCGTCACTGCGAACGCGATCCGATCCACGAGGTTGGGCTCGCGCACGCGGCGGCTCGAGCCGAGAAACATCCCCAGCGCGTGCGCGAGGATGAGGCAGACCAGCAGTGGCTCACGGTGACGCCGGAGAAAAGACAGCACGTGGTGGGGGAGCCCTTCTCATGGCTGCGGAAACGCTTGTATTTTCACAGTCGCTCCCCTAGAGGGTCAAGGATGCTTCCCGAGGCCGGCTGGCCTCTCGCTACCGCGGGCGAGCACCTTTCCGACACGCCACGATGAGCCCCGGACTCGACGCAAGACGCTTCTTCTCCTACCTCTTCATCTTCGCCATCGCCCTGGTCTTCATCCTCCAGTTCGGACCGGGGAGCCGCGGCTGCAATGCCCCCCTCACCCCCTCGGTGAAGGACGCGGCGGCCCGGGTCAACGGGCGGGAGATCTCCCTGGCGGAGTTCCGCCGGGCCTATGCCCAGCAGCTGGACGCCCTCCGGGCGCGGGGTGGAGGTGACCTCCCGGAGGCTCTGGCCCGGCAGTTCGGGATTCCCGGCCGGGTGCTGGACCAGCTCATCACCACCGAGCTGCTGGAGCAGGCCGCGGAGGCCCACGGGATCACCGTGTCCGACACCGAGCTGCTGGACGCGATCCGCAAGGACCCGACCTTCCAGAAGGACGGGCGGTTCGACCCCGAGACCTACACCCAGGTCCTCCAGGCCTACGCCCGGAAGACCCCGCCGGACTACGAGGCCGGACTCCGGCGCCGCATGGCCGCCCAGCGCCTGCTGGCGATGGTGGCGGACACGGCCGAGGTGTCGGAGGACGAGCTCCGGGCCCGCTTCCTCCGCGAGGGCGACACCGTCAGCCTCTCGGTGGTCAAGTTCGACCCGGCGGCCTACGCGGGGAAGATCAAGCAGCCCATTCCGGCCGAGGTGTCGGCCTGGGAGAAGGCCCACGGCAAGGAGATCGCCGCCTACTACGAGGCGAACAAGGGCGCGTACTCCAAGGGGGAGCAGGTCCGGCTGCGGCACATCCTCGTCCGGATGAACCGCGACCCCTCCGAGGACGAGAAGGTCAAGGCGCACGACCGGGCGCTCGAGCTCCGCAAGCAGATCCAGGGTGGGAAGAACTTCGCCGAGGTGGCGAAGGAGTCGTCGGACGACACCGGGAGCAAGGCCCAGGGCGGCGAGCTGGGGTGGAACGAGCGGAACACCTTCGTTCCCGCGTTCGCCCAGGCCGCCTTCAACCTCAAGATCGGCGAGCTGTCCGAGCCGGTGCTGACTCCCTTCGGCTGGCACCTGATCGAGGTGGAGGAGAAGAAGCCGGCCGAGGAGAAGCCGCTGGCTGCGGTCTCCGGGGAGATCGCCCAAATCCTCGTGAAGAAGGAGCGGGCCTCCGCCCTCGCCGAGGCCGATGCGAGGAAGGCCGCCGCGGCGCTCCAGAAGGGCACCACGCTGGCAACCCAGTTCCCGGACAAGAAGGACCAGGATGCCCAGTCGGTCGAGCCGGGGGACCGGCCGCGGGCCATCGACACCGGGAGCTTCCCGAAGAGCAGCTCGAGCATCCCCCGGCTCGGGGCCGCGCCCGAGCTCCAGGCGGCCGCCTTCGGCATGCAGGGGCCCGGGGCACTCCCCGGCGTTTACCGCTCCGGGGACGCCTTCGTCGTGGCGGAGGTCACGGTCCGGCAGCACGCAGACGACGCGACCTTCCAGGCCCAGAAAGGAGAGCTGCGCGAGGAGGCGCTGCGCCAGCGCCAGGTCGAGCTCCAGGAGTCCTACGTCGAGTCGCTGAAGAAGTCGGCGAGGATCGTGCGGAACGAGGAGCTCGTCGCGCCGACCGTCGCCGAAGGCTGAGATGCCGTCAGCCCCTGCGCGCTTCCGCAGGCGTCCCCCTCGTGCGGGGACTGAGCCTGGACGCTGGCGCGCCCCTGCGCGCTTCCGCAGGCGTCCCCCTGGTGCGGGGGACTGAGCCTGGACGCTGGCGCGCCCCTGCGCGCTTCCGCAGGCGTCCCCCTGGTGCGG
>RPRB01000285.1 GCA_003818285.1 Myxococcaceae bacterium | reverse complement strand
CTCGGTGAACCCTGCGCGGAGCACCGGACCGGCGCTGGTGGTCGGCGGATGGGCACTGGAGCAGCTGTGGATGTTCTGGGTCGCGCCGATCCTCGGAGGAGCCCTGGGCGCGGTCGTGTACGGGCTGGTGGCCAGTCCCAGGGCGACCGGGGCTCCGGCGGCGGCCCGGCGCTGACGCTCCGGGGTCGGTCCCGCGTGGTGGATGGGAAGGTCCCTGGGACCTTGGTCTCATTGCTCGAAATCCCCTGTGAGTGCTTCGACTTCCGCCCAAAGGGAGGACGCATGTCGAAGCGTGTCATCGGTGCACTGGGGATGGCGTTGCTGCTCGGGGCGTGTGGGGTCTCGAAGGACGAGTTCGCCGCGGCGCAGCGTGACGCCGCCAACGCCAAGAAGCAGTACCAGGACGAGCAGCAGAAGACTGCCGCGCTGGAGAAGAAGGTGGCCGACCTCCAGGCGCAGAACGAGGCGCTGACCAAGTCCACGACCCAGCTGACCGAGGAAAAGGGCCAGCTCGAGGCGAAGAGCAAGCAGTACGAGGAGCTGGCCGGCTCCCTCAAGCAGCAGATCGAGAGCGGGCAGGTGGAGATCTCCGAGCTCAGGGGCAAGATGACCGTGAAGCTCAAGGACCGGGTGGTCTTCTCCTCGGGCTCGGCAGCGATCAACAAGCAGGGGAAGGAGGCGCTCGACGCCGTGGCCAAGGCCTTCCAGGGCCTCCAGGGCAAGACGGTGATCGTCGCCGGCTACACCGACAACGTGCCGGTGGCGGGCAAGGGCGCCTTCAAGGACAACTGGGATCTCTCCACGGCCCGCGCGGTGAGCGTCGTCCGTTACCTCCAGGCCCAGGGCGTGGAGCCGAGGACGCTCGGCGCGGCCGGATTCTCCGAACACCGGCCGCTGGCCCCGAACAACACGGCGGACGGACGGAGCCAGAACCGGCGCATCGAGATCGCGCTGACCGCGGCTGACTACACGCCACCCACGGTGGACATGCCGACGGGCCAGCAACCCGCGGCCGAGCCCGCCCGCTGAATCGAGGGCCGGTGCCCCTAGGTCGTACTCGACAGACCCCCTGGGATGCCGATAACTCCTGGTGTCCTGGACACCGTACACGAGGAGTGAGCATGGCGCGGACAGGCGTCACCTTGTCGGTCATCGCGGGCGCCCTGGCGCTCGGGATGGTCGCCGGCTGCAAGAAGCCGCCCCCGCCGATCCCTCCGCCCACGGTGCTCGTGGCGCCGGCGGTTCAGCAGGATCTGAGCCTCTCTCTCGAGTTCGTCGGGACCATCGACGGGTACGTGAACGCCGAGATCCGGGCGCGGGTGAAGGGCTTCCTGAAAACCCAGGACTATCAGGACGGCGCCTTCGTGAAGACGGGCCAGCTCCTCTTCACCATCGACCCCTCCGAGTACCAGGCAGCGGTGGCCAAGGCGAAGGGCGCGCTGGCCCGCGCCCAGGCAGCCTACGGCCAGGCCAAGGTGACCGCGGACCGGTACCGTCCGCTCGCGGCGAAGCAGGCGGTGAGCCAGCAGGATCTGGACGACGCCAACGCCCAGCAGCGTGCGGCCGCCGCCAGCGTCGACTCGGCCAAGGCCACGCTGGACGAAGCGCAGCTGAACCTCGGCTACTGCCGGATCACCTCGCCGGTGGACGGGGTGGCGGGGACGCCGCTGGTCCGGGTGGGGAACCTGGTGGGGCAGGGCGAGCCCACGCTCCTCACCACGGTCTCGCAGCTCGACCCGATGCGGGTCACGTTCCCGATCAGCGAGGCGCAGTACATCCGGGTCGCCGCGCGGGCAGCGCAGCTGGAGAAGCTGGATCCACTGGACGCCGGCCCCGATCGCCAGATCCTCGACCTGATCCTCGCCGACGGGTCGCTCTACCCCCACAAGGGCTGGTTCACCTCGCTCAACCGCGAGGTGGCCAAGGGGACGGGCACCCTCCAGGTGCTGACGGTCTTCCCCAATCCCGAGCGCATCCTCCGCCCCGGCCAGTACGGCAGGGTCCGGGCGCCGCGGCCCAGAGAGGAGGACAAGCCCACGGTGGTGGTGCCCGAGAACGCGGTGAAGGAGCTCCAGGGCACGTTCACGGTCGCGGTGGTCACTCCCGAGGACACGGTGCAGATCCGGACCGTCGAGGTGGGGCCGCGTGCCATGCAGCTCTGGGCGATCACCAAGGGAATCACTGCCGGGGAGCGGGTGATCACCGAAGGTGTGCAGAAGGTCTCTGACGGCCAGAAGGTGGTCGCCCAGCCGGATCCCTCGGTGGCCAAGGCCGCGGGAGGCTCTCCGGCAGCGGACGCGGGGGGCTGAGCCGTGATCTCCGCCTTCTTCATTCGCCGCCCGATCGTCGCCATCGTCATCTCGATCATCATGGTGATCGGTGGCGCGGTGGCGGCGCTCCGTCTGCCGATCGCCCAGTTCCCGGAGATCGTCCCGCCGCAGATCCAGCTGACCACCACGTACACCGGCGCCGACGCGCTGACCGTCGAGCAGTCGGTGGCCACGCCCATCGAGCAGCAGATGAACGGCGTGGACAACATGCTGTATCTGCAGTCCACCAACGGGAACGACGGGACGCTCACCCAGACCGTCACCTTCGCCCTGGGGACCAACGTCGACATCGACAACGTCCTGGTCCAGAACCGCTACAGCCAGGCCCAGGCGGTCCTTCCACAGGCGGTGAAGGACTACGGGGTGACGGTCAAGAAGAAGCTCCCCTTCCCGCTGATCATCGTCTCCCTCTTCTCGCCGGACAACCGCTACGACGCCCGGTTTCTGGGGAACTACGCCACCATCAACATCATCGACGCCCTCAAGCGCGTGCCCGGCGTGGGCGACGTGGTCCTCTTCGGCTCGTCGGACTACGCGATGCGGATCTGGGTGAATCCGGACACGCTCACCCGCTTCAACATCACGGTCGTCGAGATCCAGAACGCGGTCCGGGCCCAGAACGTGGTGAACCCCTCGGGTCAGATCGGAGCCGAGCCCGCTCCCACCGGCCAGCAGTTCACCTATGCGGTGCGCGCCCAGGGTCGGCTGGTCACCCCGGAGGAGTTCGGGGAGATCGTCGTCCGCGCCAACCCCGATGGCTCGCAGGTCCGGCTCAAGGACGTGGCGCGGATCGAGCTCGGGTCCCTGACCTACCAGCAGGAGGGCCGGTACAACGGGAAGCCGGGCGGGGTGATCGCGATCTTCCAGACCCCCGGCTCGAACGCTCTCACGGTGGGCGACGGGATCAAGGCCACCATGGCCGAGGTCCGGAAGAGCTTCCCCCAGGGGCTCGAGTACGAGGTGGCGCTGGACACCACGCTCCCCATCGTGGAGGGGATGCGCGAGATCGTGAAGACGCTGTTCGAGGCGATGGTGCTGGTCATCCTCGTGGTCTTCATCTTCCTTCAGAGCTGGCGGGCTACCCTGATCCCCCTCCTCGCGGTCCCGGTCTCCCTGGTGGGGACCTTCGCCGTCTTCCCGATGCTGGGGTTCTCGCTGAACACGCTCTCGCTCTTCGGCCTCATCCTGGCCATCGGCCTGGTGGTCGATGACGCGATCGTGGTGGTCGAGGCGGTGGAGCACCACATCGAGAAAGGGCTCACACCGCGGGACGCGACGCTGAAGGCGATGCAGGAGGTGACCGCGCCGGTGATCGGCATCGCCCTGGTGCTCTCCTCGGTGTTCATCCCGGTGGCCTTCATCCCCGGGATCACCGGCCGGCTCTACCAGCAGTTCGCCCTGACCATCGCCATCTCGGTGCTGATCTCCGCCTTCAACGCCCTCACTCTCAGCCCCGCGCTCTCGGCGATGTTGCTGAGGTCGAAGCACGGGCAGAAGGGGCTGATGGCCAAGTTCGGGAAGTGGTTCAACACCCGGTTCGACCGGATGACCGGTGGTTACGTGAAGATCAGCGCCGGCCTGATACGGAAGACGGTGCTCTCGCTCGGCCTGCTCGGGGCGGTGGCGCTGCTCGCCGGGTTCACCGGTTCGCGGATCCCCACCGGCTTCGTGCCCACCGAGGATCAGGGATACGCGCTGGCCGCCATCCAGCTGCCGGATGCGTCATCGCTGCAGCGAACCCGGGAGCTGGGGAAGAAGGTGGAGGAGATCCTGGCCAAGACGCCGGGCATCCGGAGCTACACCGTCGTCAGCGGCTTCAACATCCTGACCAACACCGCCTCCAGCTACCTGGGCACGGTGTTCATCGCCTTCCACGAGTGGGCGGAACGGAAGCACGAGGACGAGTCAGCGGCGGGCATCGTCCGGGCGCTGAACATCGCGTTCTCGAAGCTCCCCGAGGCCCGGGTCTTCGCCTTCCAACCTCCCGCCATTCCCGGCATCGGGACGGCGGGGGGCGCGAACATGATGCTCCAGGACCGCTCGGGGAAATCGGTCGAGTTCCTGGCGCAGAACGTCGGCAAGTTCCTGGCCGCGGCGCGGAAACGCCCCGAGTTCCAGGCGGTGACCGCGAACTTCTCTCCGGCGGTGCCGCAGATCTTCGTCGAGGTCGACAAGGACAAGGTCCTCAAGCAGGGCGTCCCGCTGACCGACGTCTACGGCGCGATGCAGGCCTTCCTCGGAGGCAGCTACCTCAACGACTTCACCCGCTTCGGGCGCCAGTGGAAGGTGTATCTCCAGGCCGAGGGGCAGGCGCGGGTGAATGCCGACGACATCAAGAGCTTCTACGTCCGGAACGCGACCGGGGACATGGTCCCGCTCTCCACCCTGGTGACGGTGAAGAACGTGAGCGGCCCCGAGTACACCGTTCGCTTCAATCTCTTCCGTTCGGCCGAGCTGCTGGGCACGCTCGCGCCGGGCTTCAGCTCCGGCCAGGCGCTGAAGGCGTTCGAGGAGGTGTTCGCCCAGACGCAGCCGCCGGAGATGGGCTACGCCTGGACCAACCTCTCCTACCAGGAGAAGGCGTCCGAGGGCGGGACGGCGGTGGTGTTCGGGCTGGCCCTGGTCTTCGTCTTCCTCATCCTCGCGGCGCTCTACGAGAGCTGGTCGCTCCCGTTCAGCGTGCTCCTCAGCACTCCCATCGCGGTCCTCGGCGCGTTCGCCGGGCTGATCGCCAGGCGGTTCGACTTCGACGTCTACGGGCAGATCGGCCTGGTGATGCTCATCGGCCTCGCGGCGAAGAACGCCATCCTGATCGTCGAGTTCGCCAAGATGCAGCACGAGCAGGAGGGAAAGGACCTGGTCTCGGCGGCACTCGAGGGCGCGAGGCTGCGGCTCCGGCCAATCCTCATGACCTCCTTCGCCTTCATCCTCGGGTGCGTGCCGCTCTGGACCGCCGCGGGCGCCGGCGCCGCCTCGCGGCGAATCCTCGGAACCGCCGTCATCGCCGGCATGAGCCTGGTCACCGCGCTCGGGGTCTTCATCGTCCCGGTGCTCTACGTCGTGGTGGAGAAGCTCGCGGGGGGGAAGGGTGGGGCCCAGGCGGCACCCACGGTGACCCACGCAGCCGCCGGAGCGGGCGCGGTCGCCGAGGGCAAATCGTGAGGAGAGCGCTGGTCGTCCTCACCGTGGCGGTCACCTCCACCGGCTGCCTCATGGGGCCGGACTACCAGCGTCCGGTGGTTCCCACCCCGGCCGAGTACCGTGATGCGGCGCCCGGGCAGGACGCGGCGACCATCGCCGACCTGCCCTGGTGGACGGTGTTCAAGGATCCCGAGCTCCTCTCGCTCATCGGG
>RPRB01000284.1 GCA_003818285.1 Myxococcaceae bacterium | reverse complement strand
GCCCGTCCACCCTCCGGACCGGCCACGGGGAGGTCCCCATGTTCAAGCACATCCTCCTGCCGACGGACGGCTCTCCGCTGTCGGAAGTCGCGATCAAGAAGGGCATGCAGTTCGCCAAGAGCACCGGCGCCCAGGTCACGGGGATCTACGTGATCGACCCCTTTCATCTCTTCTCGACCGGGGCCGAGATGCTCTCCGACTCGAAGGAACGATACGATCAGGATTCCCGGGCGCATGCCCGGAAATCTCTCTCGGTGATCTACGCCGCGGCGAAAGAGAACGGCGTGGATTGCGACTGCATCACCGAAACGAACGCTCATCCGTACGCGATGATCGTGGAAACGGCCGAGAAGAAGGGCTGTGACCTCATCATGATGGCCTCGCACGGGCGGCGAGGGATGCAGGCCTTGCTGATCGGGAGCGAGACCACCAAGGTGCTGACCCACACCAAGATCCCGGTGCTCGTCCTTCGCTGATCTCAGGGGCCGGGTGAGCGCGGCGGGCTCAGGAGATTCGGCGCCGACTCACAGCGCCTCTGCAACGAACCGCCGGGGCGCCGCGTCAGGGACGGCTCGCGACGAGCATCTTGCCGTCCGCCTCCGCGACCACCTCGCCGCGCTGGTTCTCGCACCTCGCGTGCATCGCCACGATGCCGCCCTTCTGTTTCGGCTTCTCGATGCGCTGGTCGATCGTCCATGTGGTGCGCAGGGTGTCCCCGGGCCGGACTGGCGCCTTGAACCGGCAGTTGTGTTCGAGGTACGCGAGCGCGGTGCCGTGAAAGTACATTCCGGCCGGGGCGGAGACGACCGCGCTCGTGAACGCCCCATGCAGGATCCGCCCGCCCATCCTCGTTCCGCTCGCGAAGACTTCGTCGACGTGCAACGGGTTGTGATCGCCGAGCAGCCCTGCGGCGAGCACGAGGTGTGTCTCGGTCACGGTCAGCGACGCGCTGCACGTGTCCCCCACCTTCGTCTCCTCGAACCACTTTCCGGCGAGCATCAGGTCTTTCGCGTTTCCCAATACGGCCTGCGCAATTCACGTTTGAGCGTCTTGCCAGCCGGGCTGAGCGGGAAGTCTTCGTGGATCACCACACGGCTCACCCGCTGATAGCGCGCCTGCACACGGACGTTGATCCATTCGCGGAGCTCATCCGCCGTCGCCGCTTCGGGAGAGACGAGGACGACAGCGGCGATGGGAGTCTCGCCCCATTTCTCGTCGGGAATCCCGAAGACCGCGACTTCGCGGACGGCCGGGTGCCGCGCTGCGACCTCCTCCACGTCGCGCGGGTACACCTTCACCCCCCCGGAATCGATCATGTCCTTCTTGCGATCTACGAGGTAGAGATACCCCTCCTCGTCCACGTACCCCATGTCGCCCGTGTACAGCCATCCGTCGCGCAGCGCCTGGGCCGTCAGGTCGGGGCGCTTGTAATACTCTTTCATCAGCATTGGCCCGCGGCCGACGATCTCACCCACCTCGCGGGGCAAAGCGTCGGTGCCATCCTCGCGCACGATGCGCAATTCGTTGAAGTGGGTCGGCACACCGACGGACCTGCTCTTGCGCACTGCCTCCGTCCTGTCGAGGATGGTGATGAAGCCCTCCGTCAGGCCGTAGAGCTCGTGGAAGCGGCCTGGCAGCAGCGCGGTGAGTCGATCCTTGTGCTCCTGCAGCAGCGGGGCGCCCAGCGAGAGCAGACATTCCAGCGAGGCAAGCCGATCGGGCGAAAACGCCGCGGAGGCCAGCATGGCGATGATCTGCGTGGGCACAACCATCATGTGCGTGACGCGGTACCTTTCGATCGCCTCGATCGCGCGGGCCGCATCGAACTGGCGGTGGGTGATGAAATGCGCGCCGTTGAAGAAGGTCGGCATCAAGGTGACAAACGCGCCGTTGAAGATGAGCGCGCCCGTGTGCAGCGTGACGCTCTCCGGCGTGAAGCGAAAGGCGGCGCTGAAGATCAGCGAGTACATCGAGCGCGTGAAGTGCAAATGGATGATGCCCTTCGGCAGCCCGGTGGTGCCGCTCGTGTACATGATGTTGTAGAGATCGTCCTCACCGACGTCTGCGAACGGTCGCGGAGCGTCGGACGCCGTGGCGCAGAGGCGGTGATAATCGAGCGGCTCGGCGTCGTCGGTGACGAGGATCCGCTCGCGCACCAGTGGCGGCAGCTCCGCGGAGATCTCGCGCACCGCTGGCATCATCGAGCGCTGCGTCACCAGGCATTTCGCCTCGGAATCTCGCAACAGGCTGGCGAGGCCAGACGGCATCAAGAGGGGCGAGAGCGGCACCAGGACCGCGCCGAGTGTGGGCACCGCGAAGTACACCTCGAGGAGCTCCATCGAATTGGCGAGGACCGTCGCGACCTTGTCGCCCTTGGCCACGCCGAGGCTCGCGAGCATGTTGGCGACGCGGTTGATGCGTGCGCCGAACGTGCGCCAGTCCACCGTCGTCTCTTCGAATGTCACTGCGGGCGCCGAGGGGCGATACCGCGCGTGGCGCTGGACGAGCTGGTCGAGTCGCAGCAACATCAATTTGAGACTAGCTGTGCTGGCGCGTGAGTCGCAAACCGCAGCCACGCAGCGGAGTCCGCCCTCACCGGCCTCGTCGTCCGGGCCTCGGCCGATGGGCTGGCGTCGTTCCCCCTCCTCTGCCAGTCACCAGTGGAAGACGCACGGTGAGCCGACGTAGCCCAGCCGCCGGTTCAAGAGTCCTGAGCTTCAGCTGCGTTCGCCGTGGGCAGGCCGGCACGTGACAGCGCGCCGCCTCGCTCAGTGCTTTGTTCGTCCAGAGAGATGGGACATCAGAAGAGCCAGGGCGCCTGCCCCGATGCCCTTCACAAGCGCCGGGTGCTCGGCATAGAACTGCGCCGCCTTGTCGACGATGGAAGGGTTCGTCTGGCTTGCTTTCTGGGCCAGCACCTGGACGGTCTCGGGCGACACCTCCTGCGCCTGCTGCGGGCTGACCGTCCCGCCCTCTTGCAGCAAAGCTGCCAGCCCCCCAAGGCCCGCTGTTCCGCCGAGCACCTGCGCGGCGTTCGGTCCCAGCGCTCCGAGGATCTGCGTGAGCAGCCCCGCCTTCTGATCAGGACTCGACTGGTTGAAAAGCCCGCCGAGCATCTGCTCGAAGGCAGGAGTCTGATCGGAGTTGAAGACGTGAGCGATGCCTTCGCTCAGGTCTCCCGATGGAATTTCTCCGGCGACCCTGTCGTAAGCCGAATCGACGTCTACGTCACTTGCGTTCCCTGCCGTCACGGACTTGAGCACTTGCGACAACGTTTCTTGCAAACCCATCGTGCACCTCCCCGCTTCTGGCGGCGCCCTAGCACTCTCTCCGCCACTTTCCGAGGTGGCCTCGAGTGCGATGGTGATGTTTCCGATCGTCCTGGCGAAGGGCGCGCTTCACAGCCAGACGAGACGCTAACTCGCAGTTCCGTAGACTCGCACGGCACGTACGTCGTTGAAATTCGCAGGGCGGACCGCCGCTCCAGCTGCTGGACGAGGCCGGGGAGGTGCTCGCTCGGTTCGAAGCGGTGGATTTGCGCTGAGCACCGGGGCCGACCTGGATCACCACGAGTGGGCGCCGCTCACATCCGGCTCGCCAGGACCACGTCAGCGTCTATAGGTCGCCCGACGTGAAGTCGACCTCGATCCCGACGCTGGGGTCGACGCGTACTCCCCACGCAGGGACTTCGATCCCGAAGTCACGAATGTCGATTCGGGTCGTGCCATGGACACGGTACTCACCTGGCTGCCCCTGTTCGACCCGGTAGTGGATGGAGCAGGGCCTGGAGATGCCATGCAGGGTGAACGTCCCCCGGGTATCGGATTCCACGGTCTTCCCCGGCGAGGGAAGGGCGACGCCTTTCCTCGTGACGTGCAGCTCTGCGTCCGGAAAGTTTGTGACGTCGAGGTATCCGCGCATGTGCCGGTTCCTCAGGCCGATGCCCGTGTCCAGTCCGGCCAGCGGTACTCGAAAGACCAGGTTTCCGTCCCGTTTCGTCAAGAGCAGCTCGTGCGTCACACCTTCGACGCGGAGACCGGCCGTGCCTTGCATCGAGAAGCGCACGGCTGCTCCGGAAGGACCGTCGACTCCTGCCTTGACCAGCCCTCCGATCGTCAGGAGAAGACTGAAGGCAAGGAGGGACAGACGTCGCGGATGCAGAAACGGTTTCATGGTCAGATTCGGTGATCGGTGCCTGATTGCATCCGAGCCTTCTAAGTCTGGGACACGCCTGCCCATCTCGCGTTGCGGCCGGTCCCGTCGCTCGACGCAGTCGTGCCTCCCCGGGTGATGGGCCCCTCTCCTCGCCCCGGCCGCCTCACCGGGACCCGGAGTGGAGCGCGAGCCGCCGGCCCCGGTTCACTTCCCGCTCCATCTCGGGGTTGATCACGGCGTGGATGACGTCCAGCGTGACGGTCGCGCCCGGTCCCCCCCGGCGACGAGCGGTAGGGGCTCCTGGCTCCGTCGGGGCGACGCGCTCTGGCCTCGCTGGCTCTGGCTGCGCGCGCTGGGACTGATCTTCCTCAGCGCGTTCTACTCGCTGGCCTTCCAGATCACCGGCCTGATCGGCCCTCGCGGCATCCTGCCTGCCGGTGAGTACCTGGCCGCGGTGCGCCGGGCGTTTGGCATCGCCGAGGCGCTCTGGTTCGCGCCCACCCTGTTCTGGCTCTCCGCCTCGGACGTCGCGCTCCTGGCGGTCGTTCTCCTCGGCGGCGCAGCCGCGGTGCTCCTGGTGCTCAACGTGGCGCCGCGGGTCTGCGTCGCGGTCGCCGCCGTCTGCTTCCTCTCCTTCATCGGAGCCGCGCAGGACTTCGCCAGCTACCAGTCCGACGGGATGTTGCTGGAAGCGGCGTTCATCTCCTTCTTCCTCGCCCCGCGCGGCCTGCGCCCTCGCCTGGGCGCTGCGGACCCGCCCTCCCCGCTCGCGCTCTTCCTGCTGCTCTGGGAATGGTTCCGCATCTACTTCGAGTCCGGTGTGGTGAAGCTCCTCTCCGGCGACCTGCAGTGGCGATCGCTCACCGCGATGGACCGCTACTACGAGAACGGGCCGCTCCCGACGTGGCTGGGCTGGTACGTCCAGCAGCGTCTCCCGCACGGGTTCCACGCCTTCACCGTGGTCCTCATCTTCGCGTTCGAGCTGGTGATCGCTTGGTTCGCCTTCCTGCCGCGCCGGTTCCGGTTGATCTGCTTCTGCCTCACCACGGCCTTCCAGGCGGGGATCATCCTCACCGCGAACTACGCGTTCCTGAACTACATCGTGCTGTGTCTCGGGGTGCTTCTGGTCGACGACCGCTTTCTCCGCCTGCCCACGCCTCCGTCGGAGCCGAGGCAGCTCTCGTGGCCGGCGCGGATCGCGCTCGGATGGATCCTCTACGCCACCCTCGTGGTCGCGCCCGGCATCTCGCACCTCCTGCCGCGGCCTCTGCTCTGGCCGGCCACCGCGCTGGAACCCTTCCGGATCGCGAACCGCTACGGGCTGTTCGCGGTGATGACCACCGAGCGCTACGAGATCGAGTTCCAGGGCTCGCGCGACGGGGTGCGCTGGACGCCTTATCCCTTCCGCTACAAGCCGCAGGACCCGATGAAGGCGCCAGGCATCTACGCGCCATACCAGCCGCGGTTCGAGTGGAACCTCTGGTTCGCTTCCCTCGGAGAATGGCGCCGGTACCCCTGGGTGCTGCGCACCGAGATGCGCCTGCTGGAAGGGTC
>RPRB01000283.1 GCA_003818285.1 Myxococcaceae bacterium | reverse complement strand
TGGATCGGGTAGTGCGACGGGTCCGCCTCTCCCTCCAGCGCACGGGCGACCTGGGAGGCCTTGGAGGCGCCCGTCGCGAGGATGAGCCGGGCCCGAGCGGACCAGATCACCTCCGGAGTCACGCTCAGGCGGCAGGGTGGCGGCTTGGGCGCTCCGCTGACCACGATGACCTTCGCTCCGGGGGGACGCGACCAATCATGGCCGGGGAACAGCGACGCGGTGTGTCCGTCCTCGCCCATTCCCAGGACCAACACATCGAACGCCTCAGGCAGCTCCTTGGCGTACTCCGCTGCAACAGACTCGAGATCCGTACGCTCGGCGGGTATCCGGTGCACGAGAACAGCTCCGACCCGATCGAAGAGGGCCTCCCGAGCCATCCGGAAGTTCGAGTCCGGATCGTCCGGGGGGACACAGCGCTCGTCGCCGAAGAACACCGCGATCCGGTCCCAGCGCACGGGGAGCGTGGCGAGCTCCTCGTAGACTCGACGAGGGGTGTGCCCGCCAGACAGTGACAGTGATGCGAGGTCTCGCTGGGCGACCGCCTCCTGGAGACGATGGGCGATCCACTCAGCGCCGGTCCGCGGCACATCGGCGGAATCGACGATCTGGACCGCGGAGACTTCGAGCCTTGCCATTGATTTCCTCCTCGAGCGCTACCACCAGGATTCGGCCTGGACGCCGTAGGTCAGGCCCTGGGTCGCGTTCTGGAATGCGGGGCCACCGACGAATCCACGGAGGCCGTTCGACCAGTTGGCGTAGGTGACGAAGGCGCGCAGGACCGGCCGGCTGAAGAACTTCCGACCCACCCCGAGCTGCGGCGCGATCGTGTACTTGCTCAGCCAGCCGTCATAGCGGCCATCGCCGCTGTGCGTGTGGTCGAACCCCGCCTCGAACGCGATCGAGAAGACGTCGTTGAAGAAGACCTGTGGCCTCGCTCCCAGGGAGATCCACTGGTTCCATCCCTCGCCGGGCGCGGCGGAGCGGATCTGCTGGTAGACGACCTCGGCCATGATCGCGAAGACCGGGTTCGGCTGGATGAGCACGTGCTCCGCGACGCGAAACCGCTCCGAATCCTTCACGTACGGGGACGGGTCCGTCACGGCGGTGCTGAAGTTGCTGGCCGGTCCCTTCCCGTACTGGACGGAGAGCCAGTTGTACCCGCCCAGCCATTCCAGTCGTTGATGGGCGATGCCGACCGCCCATCCGGTCGCGCTCGGAATCGACGTTCCGTCCTGCGTCGTCCCTCCAGGACTGATCGCGAGGTCGAACCAGATCCCCAGCTTCCCGAGGGGAACGGTGACGTCGTAGAAGCGGATGTCGATGTTGCTCTTGGCGTAGTTCCCGTTGTCGGTCACGATGTCCGGGCGCGCGCCTCCCAGGTAGGCCACGGCGAGCTTCCCGATTCCGAGGTTGAGGTCCTCGATTCCGCCACCGTAGCCGGACATGTCGAGGATGTAGAAATCGTTGATGTGCACCTGATAGCGGCGGTAGTAGCGCTCGCCCGCCCAGAACTTCGCCTCCGGAAACGCAGCCAGGACATTCCCTGCCTGCACGAATGCCTCCCGCAGCCGGAAGTTGTCGTTGCCGATCCCACCGGGGAAGTTTGCGTAGCTCGCGGAGTTGGTCGTGTTCGCCTCGACCATGAACTCGGTTCTCATCCAGAGCTTGTCGGCGGCCTGCTCGGGGTTGATCCAGTTGTTCACGAAGATGAGCTCGGCATAGGTCTCCGCTTCGTTTCCCAGTCGGTACTTGGCGTCGGCTCCGGGGGCCTGGAACGCGACCTGCTGGCCGCCCGTGCTGTTCATGCCGTATCCGGCACGGAAGTACCCGTGGAACTCGAAGAGCTTTCCTGCCTCCTCGAGCTTGTGGATCCTGACCTCCGCGTCGCGGAGCTGGTCGTAGGTGGGAGCGGACGGCACCGCCCCCTGGGCCGGCTGGGGATCGCCGAAGAACTCCACGGCCTGGCGAATCCTCGAGCCAGTCGAGCTCACGCCTCCGTCCGGAGGCTGTTCTTGTCCGGACGGCGGGGGGTCTCCGGAGTCTTGTGCGAGTGCCCCCGGCAGGGCGAAGAGCATGCCCGCGGCGATCCCTGCGGCGACGGCGCGCTGCGATGGACGGAGCATGAAGGCTCCGGACTGCAGCGACCGTGCCCTCCCCGGGGCCGGCTCCGGACCCGGAGTGGCTGGCCCGGGGGCCGAGGCCGTCACCGCACGCCCGTCACCCACCCCTGTGACGACACATTTCGCCCCGCGGGGGCGCCGCGCGGCCGAAGCCTCTGACGTGCGGGCCGGCCGCCCGGCACGCTTCGTGTACTGCCCGGGTCCGTGCGACGGCGGTCCTTCACCGACGAACAGACGCCGGGAGTCGAGGTGCGGACGCGCGATCCGGTGCCAGCGACGACCGCGCTTCCAGTCCTCCATCTGGCCCGTCACGGCGAGACGGCCTGGAGCCTCTCCGGTCAGCACACGGGCCGCACCGATCTCCCCCTGACTGCGAACGGGGAGGCTCAAGCGCGCCGGCTGGGAGCGCGGCTCCGGGGGAGGTCGTTCGCCAGGGTCCTCACCAGCCCTCTCCAGCGAGCTGCCCGCACCTGCGAGCTGGCCGGCTACGGTGGCGTGGCGGAGCTCGACGCCGATCTCCTGGAATGGGACTACGGAGAGTACGAGGGTCGGCGGACCGTGGAGATCCACGCCGAGCGGCCGGACTGGGATCTGTTCCGGGACGGCTGCCCCGAAGGGGAGAGCCCGGCCGATATCGGGGCCCGCGCGGACCGGGTCGTGCAGCGGGTGCGATCGGTCCCGGGTGACGTGCTTCTCTTCTCCAGCGGACACTTCCTCCGGGTCCTGGCGGCTCGCTGGCTCGGCCTGGCGCCAGACTCCGCCCGGCACTTCCTGCTCGGCACGACCGGATTCGGCGAGCTCGGCTACGAGCACCGGCTCGACCAGGCCGCGATCCTCCTCTGGAACGACACCAGCCACCTCGGAACGTAGTTGGAGAGAACGACATGCAAATCGGAATGATCGGATTGGGCAGGATGGGCGCGAACATGGTGCGGCGGCTGATCGCCCGCGACCACCAGTGCGTGGTGTTCGACCTGTCGCCCGAGTCGGTGGCCCAGCTGTCCCGGGAAGGCGCGGTGGGGAGCACCTCGGTCTCGGACTTCGTCTCGCGCCTGGCGAAGCCGAGGGCGGTCTGGTTGATGGTGCCCGCCGCGGTGGTCGACCGGACCATTGCCGGCCTCCTCCCCCACCTCGAAGCCGGGGACACCATCATCGACGGCGGAAATTCCTACTACGTGGACGACATCCGGCGCGCCAAGGAGCTCGCCTCGAAAGGCATCCACTACGTGGACGTGGGAACCAGCGGCGGCGTGTGGGGCCGCGAGCGCGGGTACTGCATGATGATCGGAGGAGAGCCGGATCCCGTCCAGCGGCTCGATCCCATCCTCGCCGCCCTCGCCCCGGGTCGCGGCGACATTCCTCGCACGCCCGGACGGGAGAAGATCGGCGGGACCGCGGAGGCCGGCTACCTCCACTGCGGCCCGAGCGGCGCCGGCCACTTCGTCAAGATGGTCCACAACGGCATCGAGTACGGCCTGATGGCTGCCTACGCCGAGGGGCTGGGCATCCTCCGCAGCGCCAACGTCGGCAAGCGCGAGCGCACAGTCGACGCCGAGACCACGCCCCTCCGGGACCCGGAGCGTTACCGCTACGACCTCGATCTTCGCGACATCGCCGAGGTGTGGCGGCGCGGCAGCGTGGTCGCCTCCTGGCTCCTCGACCTGACCGCGGCGTCGCTGGTGAAGGATCCGTCGCTGGCAGATTTCGCCGGTCGAGTCTCGGACTCGGGTGAAGGCCGCTGGACGCTCAAGGCCGCCATCGACGAGGGCGTGCCTGCTCCGGTGCTCTCCGCCTCCCTCTACCAGCGGTTCAGCTCCCGGGGCGAAGCCGACTTCGAGGACAAGGTCCTCTCGGCGATGCGCTTCCAGTTCGGGGGTCACCTCGAGAAGGCCGAGGGCAAGTAGCCGTGGCTGCCACACGTTCCGACGCCCTGGTCTTCTTCGGGGCCACCGGCGACCTCGCCTACAAGAAGATCTTCCCTGCGCTGCAAGCGATGGTGAAGCGCGGACATCTCGACGTCCCCGTCGTCGGAGTGGCGAAGGCGGGCTGGACCGCGGAGCAGTTCCGTGCCCGGGTGAAGGACAGTCTCGAGAAGCACGGGGGAATCGATCCACCAGCGTTCGACCACCTGCTGCGTCTCCTGCGCTACGTCGACGGCGACTATGCCGACGTCGCGACCTTCCGGGCGCTGCGCGAACAGCTGGGCAACGCGAGCACTCCGTCCCACTATCTCGCCATTCCACCCGTTCTCTTCGGCAAGGTCATCCAGCAGCTGGGAGCGACCGGGAGCGCCGCGGGGGCCCGCGCGATCGTCGAGAAGCCCTTCGGCACCGATCTCACCTCTGCCCGGAAGCTCAATCAGATCATCCTGAGCGTCTTCGACGAGAGCTCCGTCTTCCGGATCGACCACTACCTGGGGAAGAAGGCGGTCAACGGGATGCTCCTCTTCCGCTTCGCCAACACGCTGACGGAGCCGCTCTGGAACCGGAACTACGTGGACAGCATCCAGATCACCGCGGCCGAGGACTTCGGGATCCAGGGGAGGGGCAGTTTCTACGACGCGACCGGCGCCCTCCGCGACGTGATCCAGAATCACCTCTTCCAGGTCCTCTGCAGCGTGGCGATGGAGCCGCCGGTCGGTTTAGACAGCGAATCGATCCGTGACGAGCGGGTGAAGGTGCTGAAGGCGATCCGGAGCATCCAGCCCCAGGACCTGGTACGGGGTCAGTTCCGCGGATACCGCAACGAGCCAGGGGTGGCGCCGGCGTCGGAGGTGGAGACCTTCGCGGCGGTCCGGCTCTTCATCGACTCCTGGCGATGGAAGGGCGTCCCCGTGTATCTGCGCACGGGGAAGTCGCTGCCGGTCACCTGCACCGAGCTGGTGCTGCGGATGCGCCGCCCACCCAGCATGTTCGACGACGCGGAGCTCGCCCGGAACTCCATCCGGATCCGCATCGCTCCGGAGATCACCCTCGCCACCGGCGTGAACGTGCCCGCCGTGAACGACGACTCGCCCACCCAGATCGAGATCGTCGCGAGCCACCAGCCGCAGAAGGGCGAGATGGAGGCCTACGAGCGCGTTCTCGGCGACGCGATCGCCGGGGACGCCAGCCTCTTCGCACGCCAGGACTTCGTCGAGGAGGCATGGCGCATCGTCCAGCCCATTCTCGACGAACCGCCCCCGCTCCAGGAGTACGAGCCCGGAACGTGGGGCCCGGTCAACGAACGCCTGACGCCCCCGGGCGGCTGGCAGAACCCAGTGGTGAAGAGGTAGCGATCGATGGAGAAGAATCTCGACCAGCTCAGCATCAACACCATCCGGACGCTGTCGATCGACGCCGTCCAGCAGGCGCAGTCCGGTCATCCCGGCACGCCGATGGCCCTCGCCCCGTTCCTCTACACGCTCTGGAACCGGGTGATGAGCTTCGACCCGAGGGACCCCATCTGGCCGAACCGCGACCGCTTCATCCTCTCCAACGGCCACGCCTCGATGCTGCTGTGGTCGATTCTCCACCTCACCGAGACGCGGGCGGTGAACGCCGAGTACGAGCGGCTGGGCGCACCCGCGGTCACGCTCGACGACATCCGCCGATTTCGGCAGCTGGACAGCAAGGCACCCGGCCATCCCGAGTACCGCTGG
>RPRB01000282.1 GCA_003818285.1 Myxococcaceae bacterium | reverse complement strand
CTCGCCGGGCAGGTGCTGGTCGAGGTGCGCTCCGACCGACCTGGCGCGGCGCTCGCCGCACTGGCGGGGGTGCCGGAGCTGACCCAGGTGGAGCTCTTCGGCGTCGGCGTGCATGCCCGTGCCCTGCCCGGGGTCACGCCGGATGAGGCGCTCGCACTGGTGGCACGGACCCTTGGGCGCGCCGGAATCCCGTGCTCGCCTCCGGAGCTGCGCGCGCCGACGCTGGAGGACGTGTTCCTCCACCTGGTCGGCCGCGAGGAGCCCACCCGATGAGCGTCGCTGCGGTGGCCCACAAGGAGCTGCGGCAGCTCTCGCGTGACCCGCGAAGCCTGATGGTGCTGGTGGTGCTCCCCGCGGTGATGACCTTGCTCTTCGGGACAGTGCTCTCCCTCGACGTGCGCCACGTGCCCATCTCGGTTCTGGACCGCGATGGCACGGCCTCCTCGCGGGCGCTGGTCGCCGCGCTCACCTCCGGCGAGTACTTCGAGCTCGCCGGTCACGCCACCTCCGACTCGGAGCTCGACGCTCTGCTCCTCGCCGGGAAGGTGACCATCGCCTTGGTGGTGCCAAAAGGCCTCGAGCGGTCCCTGGTCACCGGCGGGCGGCCGGCGGTCCGGGCGGTGGTGGACGGCTCCAACGCCATCAGCGCCCAGACCGCGCTCGGTTACCTCGAGCAATACGTCACCGACTTCGGAGCACGCCTGGACGGCGAACGTCCCGAGCCCCTCCTCTCGGCGCGACTGCGCGTGCTGTTCAACCCCGAGCTGGCCTCGGACCGCTTCCTGCTCCCAGGACTGATGGCGATGATCCTGATGGTTTCAGCCACGATCGCCACCGCGCTCTCCATCGTGAAGGAGCGGGAAAGCGGGACGATGGAGCAGCTCCGAGTCTCGCCGCTGTCCGCCGCCCAGGTGGTGCTCGGCAAGGCCATGCCGTATTCGGTGGTGTCGCTCCTCGCGGCGGTGCTGGTGATGGCCACGGCCTGGCTTGCCTTCGGTCTGGTGGTGCGCGGCAGCCTGCTGCTGCTCCTCCTGCTCGCCGGACTGTTCGTGGTCGGAGCCCAGGGGCTGGGGCTGGTCATCTCCTCCGTCACGAGGAGCCAGCAGGTGGCGTTCCAGCTGGCGAGCTACAGCACCCTGTTGCCATCGTTCATCATTTCGGGCTTCGTCTTCCCGCTCCGGTCCATGCCCAGGGCGCTGCAGCTCCTCTCCGCGGTGCTTCCGGTGCGCTACTTCATTTCCGGGCTCCGCGGGGTGGTCCTGAAGGGTGCGGGGCTCGCGGTGATCTGGCCGGAGGTGGCAGCGCTGGCTCTGTTCGCCACCGCCATGCTGGGGCTGGCCATCTGGCGGCTGCACCGGAGCGAGCTGTGAGCGTCCTGGTGCCCCTGCGCGGACTGATGCTCAAAGAGCTCCGGCAGATCCGCTCCGACCGGGTGATGATCCCGGTGCTGATCGTCGCTCCCGTTCTGCAGCTCTTCATCTTTGGCTACGCCGCTACCATGGACGTCACCCGGGCCCGGGTGGCGGTGCTGGACCTGGACCGGACGCCGGAGAGCCGGGCAGTGGCGGAGCGGCTCGGCGCTTCCGACTCGTTTGAGCTCGCCGCACGGGTCCCGACGGCGGACGCGGCGGAGGCTTTGCTGGAGCGAGGGAAGGCCGATCTGGCCTTCATCATCCCTGCTGGGCTGGGTCAGGCCATGAGCGCGGGCGAACCGGCCGAGGTGCAGCTCCTCGTCGATGGCACCGAGTCCACCTCTGCATCGATCGGCATCGCCGGGGCCAGCACGTTGATCGAGGGGCTGGCGGCGGAAGCGGAGGCCCGACGGGCTACCGAGGTCGAGTCGGCCCGAGCGAGCGTCGAGGTGCGCCGTCAGGTGCTCTACAACCCCGACTTCAAGTCTCGATTCTTCATGGTTCCGGGGGTGCTCGCCGTCGTGCTCCTCATCGTCACGCTCATGGCCACGGCGATGGCGGTGGTGAAGGAGAAGGAGCTCGGCACCTTCGAGATGCTGGTGGTGACTCCGGTGCCCCGGTCGATCCTGCTCGCGGGAAAGCTGATCCCCTTCGCCGTCTTTGGACTGCTCGACAGCGTCCTGGTCCTGCTGGTGTCGCGCTTCTGGTTCGAGGTGCCTCTGCGCGGCAGCGCGCTCTTGCTGCTCGGCGCGGCGCTGCCCACTCTGCTGTGCACCCTGGGACTGGGATTGCTCGTCAGCACCATCTCCAGGACCCAGCAGCAAGCCATGGTGACTGCGCTCTTCCTGGTGATGCTGCCGCTTCTCTACTTCTCGGGCTTCATCTTCCCCATCGAGAGCATGCCGAGGCTGGTGCAACCGGTGACCGAGGTCGACGCGCTTACACACCTGCTGGGAATCCTGCGCGGGGTGATGCTTCGCGGGGCAGGCCTGGGCGAGCTCTGGCCCTCTCTGGCGAAGCTGACGGCCATTGGCGCCATCACCTTCGCCGCGGCCGTCGCCTTGTTCCGGAAGCGCCTCGGCTGAGCGCCGCGTGAAGCTCCCTTCAGAGAGGTCGCGCAACTGAGCAGATAAGACCGGCGCTCCACGCAATTCTTGCGCACAGGACGCGCAGACTGCGCCTGGTCTCCAGCACTTGGGGCGCATGGCCGATGCATCCATGTGCGGTGGATGAAGGAGGTGTCGCCATGACCATGTTCGCATTCCTGAGCTGGATCGTGCTCGGGGCGGTGATCGGAGCGGTGCTTGCGACAATCTGGAAGGAGCGAGGACTTACCCTGGCCTGGGGGACCGCGATTGGCGGGGTCGGCGGAGTGGTGGGCGGGCTGATCGCTCGGTTCGTCTTCCCGGCTGGCGCGGTCTTCGACGGGTTGGCGCTGGCCGTTGCCCTCGTGGGTGCAGTGGTGGCCATGTTCATCGCCAAGTCCCGCGTGGAGCACAAGGACCGGCCCGGCGCTACGGTCTGATTTGAGCAGGCGCCTGGGCGACTGGAAGGGGAGGCTGACAGTGCTTGGGGTCGGAGGGGTGGCGTGTTCTTCCGTCACCCCTTGAGCACCCCCCACGGTCGCAGACGGACGACCTTGCGCGCGATGCCTGCCCGGGCGACGACGTCCACCACCCGCTCCACGTCCTTGTAGGCCAGCGGCGCTTCCTCGGCGAGCTCGGCGTTCGAAGGGCAGCGGACCACGATTCCCTGCGATTCGAGCTCCTTGCGCAGGACGTGGCCTTCCACGCGCCGCTTCGCAGCGTGGCGGCTGAGCGCGCGCCCCGCTCCGTGGCAGCAGCTGCCAAACGAGACCTCGTCCGAGCCGGCCGTCCCCACGAGCACGAAGGTCCGCGTCCCCATGCTCCCGGGAACGAAGACCGGCTGACCCACGCCCTGGTAGCGCGCCGGCAGCTCGGGGTTGCCCGGGCCAAAGGCGCGGGTGGCTCCCTTCCTGTGGACGCAGAGACGCCGGCCGGCGTGCTCCTCGAGCTTGGCGATATTGTGCGCCACGTCGTAGACCAGCTCCATCCGGGCGTCTCCACAGCCGCCGAGGATCCGCTCGGCGACTGTACGCGCTCGGTGGCAGAGCACCTGGCGATTGGACCAGCCGAAGTTGGCCGCGGCGCACATCCCAGCGAAGTAGCTCTGCCCTTCCGGAGAGGAGAGCGGCGCGCACGCCAGCTGACGATCCGGCAGCTCGATGCCGAACCGCTCCAGCGAGGCGTCCATCGTGCGCACCGCGTCGGTGCAGACCTGATGCCCGAGACCCCGGGAGCCGGTGTGGATGAGGATCGTCATCTGGCCTGCGAATAGGCCGAGGGCCGCGGCCGCTTTGTCGTCGAACACCGTCTCCACCTCCTGGACCTCGAGGAAGTGGTTGCCCCCTCCCAGAGTGCCCAGCTGGTCGTGACCGCGCTCCCTGGCCCGGGCAGAAACGGCGGAAGGATCTGCAGCGGCCAGCCGGCCTCCGGATTCGATCCGCTCCAGGTCCTCCTGGGTCCCGAGGCCGAGCGTGCCGACGACGTATGGACAACCGTCGCTGAGGACCCGATCGAGCTCCTGGTCCGATAGGGAGAGCCGGCCGTGTCGGCCGTACCCGGTGGGGATGCTCCTGCTCAGCTCGTGAACGAAGGTCTCCAGCTGGCCGCCGATTTGCGCCCGAGTCAGCCGGGAGGCCAGGAGACGGACGCCGCAGTTGATGTCGAAGCCGATGCCTCCGGGAGAGATGACCCCGTCGGGCGTCAAGGTGGCTGCGACGCCCCCGACCGGGAAGCCGTACCCCTCGTGCATGTCCGGCATGCCGACCACTCGGCCCCAGGTCCCGGGCAAGGTGGTGACGTTGATGAGCTGGTGGAGGCTCTGGTCGCGCGCGATCTGGGCCATCAGTTCCCGGTCGGCGATGATCCGCGCCGGTACGTGCATCCCCGGAGCGGCCCCCTTGGGGATCTCGTAGACCACCTCGGAGATCTGGACGGGAAGCGGATCCATCGGTCGTCCTCACACGTCGAGCACGACGCTCGCCTGCCACGCGCCGCCGCGGTTCTCGAGGGAGAGACCGTGGAGCGTCGCGGCCTTCACCTGGGTCCGGAGGCCGTCGGGAGACACGCCGGCCACCGCCGCCTGCATCTCGTTCGGGCCAACCCGCTCCACGTGAAGCCGGGTGAAGACCTGCTTCGAGGTTTCCGAGAGGAAGATGAGCTCGTTGAGCCACTCCGCCAGGAGCGCCGCTCGATCGCGGGCCTGCACCGAGAGCCGCTGTTCTCGCCCAGCGGAGGTGGTGACCGGGAGCTCTCCCAGCATGATCTCCGCCAGAGCCCGTCCCGCCTCGGCGAAGAGCTCCTCGAGGGTCGACGCGCTGAGCACGAGCCGGACCTCGCCTGTGTGCTCCTCGAAGCGATGGTCCGCGCCCATGGCGGTCAGCCTCCGTGGAAGGTCGCATAGAGGAGCACGACCGGTCCGGTGAAGAGCACCGAGTCCACCCGGTCGAGCACGCCTCCATGCCCCGGAATGAGATGCCCCGACGTCTTCACGCCCCGTGCACGCTTGAGCAGTGACTTGCTCAGATCTCCCAGTGGACCGAACACTGACGCAAGGATGGCCACGACTGCAGCGTCCTTCCAGGAGAGCTGCACCAGACGGGCGAGGCACGCAGCTTCCGCGACGGCCAGCGCCCCGACGACGCCGCACCACCAGCCTTCCCAGGTCTTCCCGGGGCTGACCCGGGGTGCGAGGTGGTGCCGCCCGAAACGACGTCCTCCGAAGTAGGCAGAGGCATCGTTCGCCGCCGCCGCCGCTAAGAGGCAGAACACCCACGCCCGCCCTTGCTCCAGCTCGCGCAGTGCAGGCAGCGCCAGAAGAGACCCACCGCAGAACACCGTCCCCGAGACCAGGGCCGACGCCTTCTGGGCGCCCTGGGCCACATCGCCGCGAAGGGCGTTCCAGGACCAGCTCACGATGGAGACGCCCAGGACCAGCGCCGTCGCGACGCCCCAGCGTGAAGGCGAGGAAGGGAGCATCGGGAGCGCAGCGCTGGCGATGACGACAAGCCACGCCTCGGGCCCGAGGCGTCCGAGCGCGAGCCGGAAGAACTCGAAGGACCCCAGTGCGGCGACAATCGCCACAGCGACCGCAAAGGGAAGACCTCCCAGCCAGACCAGCCCGATGACCGGAGGGATCAAGACCGCGGCGGCCAGAAGTCTCCGTCCGAGCTCGCGGTCCCGCGTCCTGGTCTCCGGGCTCGCTTCCGCCTCCGATGTCAATCCCCGAGAGACCACAGTTGCGTCGTGGGTCCCGTCCTCGGCACCCACGCTCCGT
>RPRB01000281.1 GCA_003818285.1 Myxococcaceae bacterium | reverse complement strand
TCGTCGGGGGTGATCTGTCCATCGGCCATGGCTGCCATGAGCGCGATCTGGGTGATGCGAGAGGCGTCGTCGGCGTTCATGAGGCGACTTCTACCGGAGGACGTGTGGCCGCGGCGAGGGTGGGACCCGGGGACCGTCGGCAGGTGGTCCATCCGGGCCAGGCAAGCGCGGGGGGGCGGTGGTGCATCGAGGGGCCAGGGGCGCGCATGTCCTGCGCGGCGCCTTCCTCAGGCACGCGTGAAATTCCACCCCGGCAGCGTGTTCAACGACCGCTGAGGTCAGTCCTTCTTCCCTGGGCTCCGGCAGGCGCGATGGCCCGGAGGCTGCAAGGGATGTCGACGGTCCGCGACCGCCCGAGCGGACGGAGGCCAGCGATAGTCTCGTCCCGGGCGGTTCGCGGGAGCACCAGCATGGAGAGCGGCGAGATCGTATCGGGCGGAGGACTGCCGGGCGCGCTGACGGGACGACGCCGGTTCGGCGTGCGGACGGCCGTGGATCGGCTAGGGCGGTGGTTCCCGGAGAATCCCCGCCGTGAAGCGGTGACCACCACGCTTCTTCTCGGTCTTCCGCCCCGGCATGCCTGGGAGGCGCTCCGCTTCTACGAGGACATCCCGGCCCGGCCTTCGGCCCTTCTCCGACTCATCCTGCCGATCCCGATCCGATCGGAAGGCCGGAAGCTCCAGCTCGGAGCGCTCGTTCGTTGCACGTACGAAGGCGGGTACCTCGTCAAGCGAATCACCGCCGTCGAGGCGCCTCGCCTTCTCCGATTCGAGGTGCTGGAGCAGCACCTGGGAATCGAGCACTGCATCTCGCTCGGTGACGGCTCCTACGAGATCCGGGACCATGGGAGCAGCTCGGAGATCTTGCTCACCACGGCATACCGGGGACACCTGCGTCCGCGTTTCCTCTGGCGCCCTCTGGAGCGTGCCTTGGCCCACGCGGTTCACCGGCACATCCTCCGGGGCATCGGGGATTTGCAGACGAAATGACGATCCAGGAAGACTGGCGCCCGCCATGTTCCCCATGCCTCCGCCCTGGCTGATCCGCGGCGCGATCGCGCTGGTGTGGCTGTACCAGGGGCTGTGGTGCAAGGTCCTTGGACGGATGCCGTCCCAGCAGCGGATCGTCGAGGCGGTTCCATTCCTCGGGCCCACCTGGGCGCCCCGTTTCCTGAAAGCGCTCGGGCTGGCCGAATGTGGACTGGCGGTCTGGGTGATTTCCGGGTGGGAGCCGGTCTGGGCCGCGGCGGCGCAGACAGCACTGCTCCTGACCATGAATGGCAACGGACTCATCTTCGCGCGACGCCTCATCCACGATCCGGCCGGGATGGTCGTGAGCAACGCGGCGTTCGTCGTGCTCATGTGGGTCGCTGCCGCCCAGGGAAGTCGCTGACCTTGGGGTCGCAGGCCGCCGGCACACCCTGGGCGGCGGGACGGTTCGACCGGCGCGGCGGACCACGGCGGATCCTCTTCGGGCACATGTACGAGGACCCGGCGATCGAGCTCCGGGTCTTTCCACCCCGCTCGCGGGTGTTCTGCATCGCTTCGGCCGGGGACATCGCCCTGGAGCTCGCCCGCAGCCATGCGGTCACCGCCGTGGACATCAACCCCGTCCAGCTGGCCTATGCCCGGGCGCGTCAGGCGGGAGCTCCGGCGGAGAGAGGCACCGCCGAGCGGCTCCTCGATCTCGGAAGGACCTTGCTCCCACTGGCCGGCTGGACCCGCCGGGTGGTGGAGGCGTTCCTGTCGTTGAATGACCCCGCCGAGCAGCTCGACCTCTGGCGACGGAAGCTCGACACCCGGCGGTTCCGGGCAGGGGTCGACTCGCTTCTCTCGTTGACCGCTCTGCGCTGGGGCTACGCCTCACCGTTCCTGGAGGTGCTCCCTCCTCGGTTCGGGCGGGTGATCCGGTTCCGGATGGAGCGCTGCTTCGGACGGCACCCGAACGCGGACAATCCGTTCGCCCGAGCTCTGCTCGAGGGCGAGTTCCCGGGGTCAGGCGGCGGAGCCCGGAGCGAGGTCCAGCTTGCCTGCGCCGACGCAGCCGAGTTCCTGGAGCGCTGCCCGCCGGCGAGCTTCGATGCGTTCACGCTCTCCAACATCCTGGATGGCGCGACCGAGAGCTACCGTGAGCGCCTGCTGGCCGCCATCCAGCGCGCGGCGAATCCCGGAGCGGTGGTCGTGCTCCGAAGCTTCCGCGAGCCGACGTCGGACATGACGACGAACGTCGCCGGAGACGACCGGTCGATGCTCTGGGGCATCGTCGACGTCTGGACGGTCAACGAGCCCAGATCCAGCGTGTGGATGACGCACCCGGAATTCAGAGGAGCCGGCGGAGCGGATTCGGCGCACCCTCGGCGAAGCGCGACGGCCGCAGCGCCCGGACGTCCAGCGAGGGGGGCCTGCCGGTGAGCATCTCCGCGGCGAGCTGACCGAGTGCGGGCGCGTGCATCACCCCGTGCCCCGACGAGCCGTTGACCAGGAAGAGGGATTCCAGCCCCGGTGCCGGGCCGAGCAGGGCGTGCTCGTCGGGGGACATCTCGTAGAGGCCGGCGTAGGTCGACGCGAGGGGGACCCCCGCCAGGGCAGGCACCCGCTGCCGCACCGCCTCGAGCAGCCGCTCGACCCACTCCGGCTCCACCGAGACGTCGAAGGGATCCGTCCCCCCCTCCGTCGGCCAGAGCAGGAGCACGTGATCGTCTACCCCCCGGAAATGAAAGCCATCCCCGAAGATCACCATCGGCGTGGAAGGGGGGAGGGCCTCGGTCGGCACGGTCACCGCCACCTGACGCCGCAGTGGTCGGACCGGGACCTCCACGCCGGCCAGCGCACCGAGGCGCCCGGCCCACGCCCCGGCGGCGTTGACCACCACCGCGGCCTGCTGGCGACCGACCGAGGTCTCCACCCGGATTCCCGCTCCGTCTCGCTCGAGCCCCGTCGCTTCCCCCTGAAGGCGCTCCACGCCCGCGCGGAGGGCGGACTCCATGTAGCCCCGGTGAATCTCCATCGGACGGATGAACCCGTCCCGCGGGGAGAAGGCGCCGGACACCACGCCGTCCACCCGGATCGACGGGGCGAGACGCCGGACCTCATCGATCTCGACCAGCCGTGCCTCGTCGCATCCACACGCGCGCTGCACCTCGAGCGCCGCGGCCAGCTGTCGGGACTGCGCCTCCGTTCCGGCGAGGAAGAGATATCCGTTGGCGCGAAATCCCGGGTCCACGCCCGTCTCCTCCGCGAAGCGGAGCAACTTCTCTCGCGAGAGAAGCGAGAGCCGGACGTTCACCTCGGTGGCGAACTGCGCGCGAAAGCCCCCGGTGGCGCGCTCCGTGCTCCCGCCGCCCCGGTCCACCACCAGGATCCGGCCCGCGCCGAAGCGGGCGAGGTGGTGAGCCACGCTCCAGCCGATCACCCCGCCACCGACGACGAGGACGTCCCAGCTCACTTGGCTCACGGTGGCAGAGCAAACCTCCGTCCCCGCGCCGGCGCAACGCTGCGCTGCCCAGCCCACGGCCGCGCCAAGGTCAGCGACCTGCCGTGGCCCCCGCCCTGGCGAGCAGCCCGAGCCGGACGTGCTCCTCCCGCTCGCGCTCGTCGAGGGCGGCCCGGACCCGTGCGGCCTGGCGCCGGAGCCCGGGCGCCACCCGTCGCTCGAGCCGGTTCACCTGGCGGCTGGTCTGGGAGAGGGCCTCGCCGAGCCGCCGCAGCAGCATCTCCCGTGGCGCCGCCCGGACGAGCAGGTCGGTCAGCCGCTCGAAGGCCTCCGCCGCCTCCACCGCCGCCGGCACCGGCCCCGGTGGAAGGCCCCGCGCAGCGAGCGTGCGCACGATGGGTGCGGCGGCCTCGAGGTCCGCCACCGGTACCCCCCACACGACCCGCGCCGTCACCCGCACCGACAGCTCCCGCGAAGGCCAGGCCAGACCGTTCAGCGCCCCGGCCCCCTCGGCGGCGAGCGCATCCAGGTACACCGGCCACGCCGCCCGCGCCTGGATGTCGATCTGCTCGCGGGTGTCGAGCGCCGAGCGCGCGAGCGAGAACAGCTCCGCCACCAGCGCCTCGCGTTTCCTGCGGAGGAGCGAGGTTCCGCGCTCCAGCCGCTCGAGCCGCCGCTGGGCCCGGAGCAGCCCGAGCCGGGTCGCCGGGAGCCCCGCCTCGCTCACGGTCCCGCTCCCTTGCCGAAGCGATGTTCCCAGGTCGGCTCGCGAATCCGCAGCAGGTCCTCCCGGGGGAAGCCCTCCATCAGCGACCAGCCCGCCTCCAGCGTCTCGGACAGCGTGCGGCGCACCCGCCCCTGCCCCACCAGCGTGTGCTCGAACCGATCGACGAAGGCCAGCGCCCGCCGGTCCGCGGGAAGTAGCCCGCTCTCGCCGACGATGGTGGCCATCAGCCGCGCCTCGGTGCCCCGCGCGTACAGCGCGTACAGCTGGTCCGCCCACTCGCGGTGCTCGGGGGCGCTCCGGCCTTCGCCGATGCCGGCGTTCATCAGGCGCGAGAGCGAGGGCAGCACGTCGATGGGCGGAAACACGCCGCGGCGATGCAGGTCGCGCCCGAGAACCACCTGGCCCTCGGTGATGTACCCGGTCAGGTCGGGGATGGGGTGCGTCAGGTCGTCGTCCGGCATGGTGAGCACTGGGAGCTGCGTCACCGAACCGATGCGGCCCCGGACCAGCCCGGCGCGCTCGAAGAGCGAGGCGAGGTCGGTGTACATGTACCCGGGGTAGCCGCGCCGGCCGGGGATCTCCTGCCGCGCGGTGGCCAGCTCACGGAGCGCCTCGCAGTAGCTCGTCACGTCGGCCATCACCACCAGCACGTGCAGGCCGTTCTCGTACGCCAGGTGCTCGGCCTCGGCCAGCGCCACCCGCGGCGCGAGGAGCCGCTCGATGGTCGGATCGCGCGCCTCGTTGAGGAACACCACGCTCCGCTCCAGCGCGCCGCTGGACTCGAAGCGCTCCAGGAACTCGCTCGCCTCACGCGAGGTGATGCCGATGCCCACGAACACCACGGCGAACGGCTCGCCCTTCGGCGCGCGGGCCCACTCGACGATGAGGGCCGCGAGCTCCAGCGCCGGTAGCCCCGGGCCGGAGAAGATGGGCAGCTTCTGCCCGCGGACCAGGGTGTTCATCCCGTCGATGGCCGAGACCCCGGTCTCGATCAGCTCCTTGGGCGGCAGCCGCGCGGCCGGATTCAAGGGAGCGCCCGAGAGCGGCCGGAGCGCCTCGCCCACCGGCGGCGGGAGCCCGTCGAGCGGCACCCCGAGCCCGCTGAACACGCGGCCCAGGAGCTCGCGGCCGACCACCGCGCGGGCCACGTCGCCCTTGAACTCCAGCCGGGCGCCGCCCGGAACCAGCCCCAGACCCTCCTCGAGCAGCTGGAGCACGGTGAGCCGCTCGCCGGCGTCGATGACCTGCGCCTGCCAGCGCCGGCCCTCGAGCGCGATCTCCACCTGCTCGCCCAGCGCGACGCGCCGCACGTGCTCCACGAAGACCAGAGGGCCGCGGATGCCGGTGGCGCCGGCCAGGGTGCGCGGGAGCGTTCTCATCCGCGGGCCTCCGCCGGCGACAGCCGGTCGAGCGCGGCTGTGGCCTCGGCGGCCCGGGCCAGCAGCTCGTCCGGAGCTCCGTCGCGCAGGGCCACGAGGGCTCGCCGCAGCGGCGCCAGGTCCAGCTCGGCCAGCGACGTTCCGGTCTGCAGTCGGGCGGTCACCCGGTCCGCGACGCCACAGGCCAGCGAGGCGAGGCGGAACGTCTTCTCGGGCGAGCTGCGCGCGTCTTGTGGATGGTAGGCGCTCT
>RPRB01000280.1 GCA_003818285.1 Myxococcaceae bacterium | reverse complement strand
TACCGACAGCGAGCGGCTCTCCCGCCTGTACCTGGTGGAGGGACTCGCCGGGACGCGGCAGGCGGCACCGCCGGCGCGGTGAGCCGCGGGACCCGGCCGTCGAGCGGGACCCACCGCTGCTCGCCGGCATCTCTGCGCGCGCACGCGCCCGTCAGTCGAGGAAGGTGACCTCTCCGGAGTCGAGGGCGTACTCGGCCCCGGCGACCTCGACCCGGCCCGCCAGCACCAGGCGCTCGAGGATCTCCGAGCCATGCCGGAGCTGGTTCACCGAAGCGCGGATGTTGGCCCGGACCGCCTCCTGCCAGAGCCATGTCCGGTCCCGGGCGAGCTCGGTCTGGAGCAGACCCTCGATGGAGGGCCGCACCCGGTCGACGATGGACCGGATGCCCGGGCTGTGGGCCTGCCCCGGCCTGGAGACCGCCTCGAGCGTCGCGTCGATCGCGCCGCAGCGGCTGTGTCCGAGGACCACGACCAGCTGCACCCCGAACCGCTCGACCGCGAACTCCACGCTGCCGATTCCCGAGGGAGCCACGACGTTTCCCGCAATCCGGATGACGAACAGGTCGCCCAGGCCCTGGTCGAAGACGATCTCCGCCGGGACCCGCGCATCCGAGCAGCCGAGGATGACCGCGAACGGCCGCTGAACGTCGGCCACCTCCGCCCGGCGAACCGGCGAGGTCAGCGCATCGGAACGGAGGTTGTTCACGAAGCGGGCGTTGCCTTCCTGGAGGCGGCGGAGGGCCAGCGCTGGCTCGAGCATGCGGCCGGCACCCTGCTTCGGACCGAGCGTGGTGGTCAACGACTTCCGGCGCGAGCTGCTCCGCACCGGACGTGCTGCCCCCACGCGTCAGGGACGGCGAGCAGAGTGCGCGCGGAGACCTGGCCCGGTGGACACCTCGACGATCGCGGCGCGGTACCGTCCGAGGGCGCGGCGGGAGGGAATCGCCGTCTGCCTGTCGGGCGGCGGGTTCCGGGCGGCCTTGTTCCACGGCGGCGCGCTGCGACGTCTGAATGAGCTGGGCGTGCTCTCGCAGGTGCGCACCGTCTCCTCCGTCTCCGGCGGCTCCATCGCCAGTGGGCTCCTGGCGACAGTGTGGCCCCGGCTCGAGCGCGACGGGCATCGCTTCACCAATCTGGAAACGCTCTTCGAGCGGCCGCTCCGGGCGTTCTGTGGCCGGAACATTCGGAACTGGCCCCTGCTCTGGGGTCGGCTCGATCCGCGCAACTGGCCGCGGCTGCTCTCCTCCAGCTTCAGCGCCACCGACCTCCTGGCCGCCGAGTACGAGCGCCTCCTCGGCCCGGTACGGCTGAGCGACCTCCCCGACCACCCGCGCTTCGTCTTCTGCGCGGCGAACCTCCAGACCGGGGTCAGCTTCGAGCTCTCCACCCGATCCATCGGCGACTACGTGCTCGGATATGCCGAGCCCGGCGGCTTCACCCTCGCCGAGGCGGTGGCCGCGTCCTCCTCCTTCCCCTTCGCCTTTCCGCCACTGGTCCGCGCGGTGGACGTGCAGTCGTTCACGGGCGGCGACTCCAGGGCCCTGGCGGCGGGCTTCCGGCCCGGCCCTCGGATCGCGCTCACCGACGGCGGCGTCTACGACAACATGGGGCTCGAGCCGGCCTGGAAGACCCACGCGGTGGTTCTGGTCTCCGACGGTGGGACGCCGTTCGAGATCCAGGCGCGAACCCGGACCTGGCTCGTGCCACGGCTTCAGAGGTCGTTCCAGGTGGTCGCGAACCAGGCGCTCGCCGTCCGGAAGCGGTGGCTCATCGCCGCCTATCTCCGGGAGGTGTACGGCGGCGCCTACTGGGGCCTGGGCACCGACCGCGACGAGTACCATGTCCCCGGAGGCGAGCGCCCCGCCGGCTACTCCGGGCGGGTGCTGGACCGTCTCCGTGTGGTGCGCACCGACCTCGACCGCTTCTCCCCCACCGAGCAGTCGGTGCTGATGAACCACGGCTGGGCGCTGGCCGGCGCTGCCCTGAGCCGCTGGGGCACGGCGCTCATCACCGGCGCCGCCCCGTCGCAGCCGCCCGAGCCCGCGCTTCTCGACCCGGACGCCGCCCTGGCCGCGCTCGCGCACAGCGACCGGTTCCGGTTCCTCGGGCACTGAGTCAGGGCGGCCGCAGCAGAGATCCACGTCGAAGTCTTCTCGAGTCTGGAATAGTCATTGAGCTCAAGGCGGCCGCAGCCGAGCTCAGGCGGCCGGCGCGGAGCGCGGCCGCCGGTGTCGGTGGCCGCCATGACTCGGCTGCGGCCGCCTTGAGCTCGACGACTATTGCCACTTGAGAGAAACTTCGACGCGGATCTGGGCAGCGGCCGCCATGACGGAGGGGACATTGAGGCGGGTCATATGGACGGTGCTCGCAATCGTCGCCTTGACCACCATCACCACCGCGAGGGCAGCGGTCGTCGAGGAGATCCCGACGACGCCTCTGCGGCGGAGCCTGGGGGCACACCTGTTCTTCCCCCGGGATGGGGTGACCGACCCGTTCACCGCCAGCTTCGTGGCGAGCAGCTCCGGGGTGGCGACGGGGAGCGCCACCGGCCCCACCTTCGACCTCAACGGCAACCCGGTGAACGTCGAGGACTACAAGATCCTGTCTTACTCGCAGCTCTTCACCGGCCAGTGGGGCATCGCCGAGTTCTGGGCGCTCCGCCTCCGGGTGCTGGGCAGCGTGTACACCGGGACCAACGCTCCCGGCGTGGTGGGGGTGGGTGTCAACGGGCTGGTCCGCGGCAGCGTGGGCACCACCTTCGGCTTCCAGCTGAGCCACAACCTCCGCCTGGGGGCGGTGATCGACGTGGCCTGGGGACCCTCGGTGGCGATCAGCATCCTGGACTCGATCCGGCAGAGCATCTCCGAGGGAAGCGTCCAGACGCCGGTCCTCAACACGTATTCCACCACCGTCACCCCCACCCTCTCCCTGGCCTGGACCATCACCCGGGGCTGGGGCGCCCTGTTCAATGCCTCCTACGCCAACGGCGTCGTCGAGGTGAACCAGGGCACCAGTGACACGGACATGGCGCTGTTCCAGGCGGCGGTCGAGGTCGATCTCCGCGAGCTGGGGAGCATTCCCCTCGGCATCGGCCTGGACTACAGCGCGGGCTACAGCCTGGGCCGGACGCGCTTCCGCCGCTACGTCGCCGGCGTGGGCCTCTTCTACACCGGCCGGCCGGGGCTCACCGTTGGGCTGGACCTGGGCTACCGCCGCGCGCCCCTGGGGAGCCGGGACATCTTCGTCAGCTCGTTCTCCGGCGTCTTCTCGCTTCGCTACACGTTCGACTGATACGACCAAGGTCTACTTGGTCGGCCGGGCCGGACCGGCTGCAGACTGGAGACACATGAGAGCCTCTCTCGCGTCGCTGGCGTCGTGCGTACTGGTGGGCTGCGCGGCCACCAAGATCGAGAACACCTGGACAGCGGGCCAGCCACCTCCGCAGCCGATCCAGAAGTTCGCGGTCTTCGCGGTGACCGGCTCGCCCTCCGGCCGCATCGCCTACGAGGAGACGCTGACCACGCGCCTGAAGGAGGCCGGGCTCCCGGCCGTCGCCGGTTACGACCTGGTCACCTACGACGAGCACCCCTCGAAGGAGGAGGTGATTCGCCGCCTCGAGGAGAAGCAGATCGACGGCGCGCTCGTGAGCCGGATCGACCGGAGGACCACCAAGACCGAGTCGACGCCGGTCTGGGTGGGCGGCGGATACTCCCCCGGGTTCTACGACTACTATTACACGCCCGTGGCGGTGGGCACCTACACCACCGAGAGCAACGAGTTCGTGGTGGAGACGGTGCTCTACAGCCTCCGGGACAACAAGCCGTACTGGGCTGCCCGGAGCAACACCAGCCGGACCGCCCCCACCAAGTTCGCCAACGACATCGCCAAGCCGGTGGCCGACTCTCTCAAGGAGTCGGGACTGTTCGGGCCGCCGGCCCGCTAGAAGCGCACCGAGATGCCGCCGGTGAAGTCGAACTGAGCGAAGGGGATTCCCCCCGAGAGGCCGACGCTCGCCCCGCCGGTGCCCACCCAGAACCCGCCCCCGCTGAAGAACACCGGCACCAGCGCGCGGGCCTCGAAGCGCAGGCCCACGTTCTCGGTGATCCACACCTTGAAGCCCAGGCCCGCGGTGAAGGCGAACCGTACCGTGTCGTCCGCGCTGTAGGTCGACCCGTCCTGGAAACGGACCGCGCTCGGGTGGATGATCACCATGCCCGCGGTGAGCGCGCCGAAGGGCTCGATCCGCCCGTACGGCCTGCTCACGTGGCCTCCGATCTGGATCCAGTGCAGGCCGAACCCGGCCGAGTCACTGCTGGGCACGCCCGGCACGAAGGAGGAGAAGCGGGCCTGGGTTGGCACGTAGGCGTAGAGCAGCTCCACCGCGTAGCCGGGCCGGATGAAGTAGTCGATGGTTCCGCCGTAATCGACTGCCCCGTCGATGATGACGTTCCCGTTGAAGGTGCTGGCGTCGGTGGAGACGGTCCACCCGACGAACCCGCCGAGCTCGATCGCTCCCCGTGAAGGAGGAGGCGGCGGCGGGGTGTACGCCGGAGGCCCGGAGCTCGGCTGCACGTAGACCGGCTGCGGAGGAGGTGCCGGAGGTCCGTACGGATCGGGGGGCGGCGACGGGAGATACCCCGGGGGCGGTGTCCCCTGCGCCCAGCCCACCCCGGTGAGCAGCAGCGTTCCCAGCAGTCCCCATCGAGTCATGGTCATCGCCCCTCCGGCCCGTGTCGACGTATCGCCCAGGCCGAGCCTCGCAGCCCATTGGACCTTGGTCACCTTCGGTTGGACCTTGGTCTCATTGATTGCCCGGGCCCGGGGGGAGACGAGGGTGCGACCCCGGGGAGAGCATGCGCCACTGGAAGACCGGCACTGGAGTGCGGCTCGGCGCCCTCGTCGCCGCGCTCCTCGCCGGCTGTGGCCACGCCCCACCCGCGCCCGGCTCGGGCGACCAGGGGGAGGAGCGTCGGCTGGCGGTGGCCAACGGGTGGCTCCTGGGAAGCTCGCTGGGGCTCGGGCGCGCCCTTCCGGTGGTGTTCATGCACGGGGTGGGTGGAAACCACCACTTCTTCGACCCGCAGCTCTCCGAGTTCCGGAGCAGCCGGCGGGTGCTGGCGTTCGACCAGAGGGGCTGCGGCGGCAGCGCCGACGCGCCGGGCGGGAACTACGATCTCGAGACCCGCGTGCGCGACCTCGGCATCGTGCTCGATGCCGTCCAGCTCGACCCGGTCGTGCTGGTGGGCCACGGCACCGGCGTGCAGGTGGTCGTGCGCTACGCCGAGAGAAACCCAGCCCGGGTGGTGGGATTGGCCCTGATCAACCCGGTGAGCGGCAACGCCGAGGCCGCTCGGATCGCCGATCTCCCCGAGCCCGAGTTCCGCGCCGCCATCGACCGCTGGCTGGGAACCCTCGTCGAGGGGGCCAGGCCCGAGACACGAGAGAAGGTTCTCGCCTCGGTTGGGGGGGCGCGGGTCCCGGCGATGCGAGCGATGCTGGCCGACGCCGCCGCGACGGACCTGTCGGGCAGCCTGGCCGCCTATCCGGGACCGGTGCTCATCCTCGCCGCCCCCGGCGAGCCGGTGCCGGGTCCGCTCCCGCCGAGCATCAAGGTTCGTCGGCTCTCCGCCGGCAGCCACTGGTCGACGCTGGATGCGGCCGCCGAGGTGAACGCGGCGCTCTGGGAGTTCCTCCGGCCACTGGACGCCGCGGCGGCCGAGCGACGCAAGTCCGGGTGAGGTCCCGGCGAGGCCATGCGCGCGGTGTGGCGCCCGGGAGTGGTGGGAAGCCTGGCGTTCCCGGTCCGCGGGTTCGGGTCCCTGCGCCTGAGCAGGGCCC
>RPRB01000279.1 GCA_003818285.1 Myxococcaceae bacterium | reverse complement strand
TCCCTTCGACGTCCCGAGGTTCCTGCTAGGCGCCGGCCCGCGGGACGTTGCCGTCCTCCGCCGCGCACTTCCCCTCCGCCAGGACGCGGTCGAGGGTACAGACCTGGTCGTAGACCCAGAGGTAGCGCGAGTCCCCGGCGATGGCCTTCACCGCGAGGTACGCGGGCGTCGGTCTGCCCAGGAGGGACGAGGGCATCGTGATGGCGTGAACGCATGGGCGAGACTGCGCTGGCCTCATCGTGACCGCCGGCAGGTTGTCGCGGAACCCCGGGTTCCCCCGCGTCGTGACCCCTCAGGCCGGTGAGAGGAGGCCCTGCGGGCGGGCGGGGGCTGTCTTCCGGAAAAAATCATGTGCGTTCTGCATCTCAGGATCCCATCTGTGGGATCCTGAGGTTCTGCATGCATACATTTCCCGAAAATATATGCGTCTTGCACGCATACAATTTTATCGAAGGGGCCCCCCGGGCGTGTCACAGAAGAAGGAACCGCGCCCACCCCCTGAGCGCGCGCGGGTCGCGCAGGCCGGTCGGAGCCGGTCCACGGGCTGACCCCGGCCCTCCGCGTCGCCTCGGAAGCAGATCCTCGTTTACTTCGGCGGGGGCGCTGGCTCCTTCATCGCCACCGTCTTGAGCACCTTGTTCCAGCGCGCGACCTCGCTCTGGACGAGCTTGGCCAGCCCCTCGGGGGTCTGGGCCTCCTTGTCGGTGAGATCGGCCCCGAGGTCGAGGAGCCGCTTCCGGGTCCCTGCGTCGGCGAGGGCCTTCTGGAGCGCGGCGCTGAGCTTCTTCGTCACCTCGGGCGGCGTTCCCTTGGGGGCGAAGATGGCGTTCCAGGCGCTCACCTGGAACTCGGCGAGCCCGCCTTCCTTGGTGGTGGGAACGTCGGGCAGGACCGGCGAGCGCTGGGCCGTGGCCACGGCGTAGGCCTTGATGGAGTTCGCCTGGATCTGCGGCACCAGGTTGACGATCTGATCGCACATGTAGTCCACCTGGCCGGCGACAATGTCGTTCAGCGCGGGGCCGGTGCCCCGGTACACCACGCGGGTGGGCTTCGCGCCGATCAGCGAGTTGAAGAAGGCACAGGTGGTGAAGGAGACCGAGCCAACCCCGGCGTGGGCCTCGTTGAGCTTCTCGGAGTTGGCTTTCACGTAGCTGACGAACTCCTTCAGGTCCTTGGCCGGGAACGACTTCTTGGCCACGATGAGGATCGGCGTTCCTGCCGCCATTCCGATGGGGACGAAGTCCTTGACCGGGTCGTACTTGAGATCGGCATAGACGGCCGGGGCCGCGCCGTGCGTTCCCATGTGGCCCATCATGATCGTGTAGCCGTCCGGCGTCGCCTGCGCGCAGCGGAGGGCGCCGGTCGTTCCCCCCGCACCGGCCACGTTCTCCACCACCAGCTGCTGGCCGAGCGTCTTGGACATGTTCTCGGCGACGATGCGCGCCACCACGTCGGTGGGGCCGCCCGCGGCGAACGGGACGATGAAGGTGATGGGGCGTTCGGGATAGGCGGCCATTCCCTCGAGGGGAAGGACCAGGACAGAAGCAAGCAGGACCAGACTGGATCTCATCGCTGCGGACCTCCCTCGTTTTGGGACTTCGGTCTACTCGACGAAGACTTCTTCGCGGCGGGTGCGGATCGTAGGCAACACCGCGACCACCACGACCACCAGCGCGGTGAACAGTAGCCAGGCGCTCACGGGCCGGTGGAGGAAGATGGCAAGGTCTCCCCGGGAGATGGCCAGCGCGCGGCGGAGGTTCTCCTCGAGGAGACGGCCCAGCACGTACCCCAGGAGCAGGGGGGCGCTCTCGAACCCCAGCTTGGAGGCCGCATAGCCGAAGAGCGCGAACGCCGCGGTGAAGATGACGTCTGAGGACTGGTTGTTCACCGAGTAGATCCCGATGCAGCAGAAGATCAGGATCGCCGGGTAGAGCAGTCGGTAGGGAACCTTCAGGAGGCGCACCCAGACGCCGATCAACGGAAGGTTGATCACCAGGAGCATGAGGTTCCCGAGCCACATGCTGACGATCAGCCCCCAGAAGAGCGGGGCATTCCGGGTCATGACCAGCGGCCCGGGGGCGATCCCGTGGATGGTCATCGCCCCCACCATCAGGGCCATGACCGCGTTGGGAGGAATTCCCAGGGTGAGGAGCGGGATGAACGAGGTCTGGGCCCCGGCGTTGTTGGCCGCCTCGGGGCCCGCCACCCCCTCGATGGCCCCCCTGCCGAACCGCTTCGGGTCGCGCGCAATCTTCTTCTCCAGGGTGTAGGAGGCGAACGGCCCGAGGACGGCTCCGTTCCCCGGAAGGATTCCGAGCACGGCTCCCAGCAAGGTGCCCCGGACCACCGGGCCCGCCGCCTGGCGGAAGTCAGCCCGGGTGGGCAACAGCCGCCCGATCGCCTTGTGGACGACGTCTCGCGCCTGCTCGACCTCGAGGTTGCGCATCACCTCGGCGAAGCCGAACAGTCCCATCGCCAGGACCGCGAAGTCGACCCCGTCCGCCACCGCGTTGTAGCCGAAGGTCATCCGCTCCACGCCGGTCTCCAGATCGCGCCCGACCGTGGAGAGCAGCAGACCCACCAGCACCATCATGATCGACTTGAGGATCGATCCCCGGGCCAGCACGACCGCGAAGGCCAGCCCGGCGGTCATCAGCGCAGCGTACTCGGCCGGACCGAAGAGCAGCGCCACCTTGGTGAGTGGCACCGCCAGCGCGGCGATGACCAGCGTGGCGAAACACCCAGCGAAGAAGGAGCCGATGGCGGCGATCCCCAGCGCAACGCCTGCTCGGCCCTGCTTGGCCATCTGGTGGCCATCGAGAGTGGTGACCACCGAGGTCACTTCGCCGGGGATGTTCACCAGGATGGCGGTGGTCGAGCCCCCGTACTGCGCGCCGTAGTAGATGCCGGCGAGCATGATCAGCGCCCCCACGGGCTCCAGGCTGAAGGTGATCGGCAGGAGCATGGTGATGGTGGCGATCGGCCCCACGCCGGGCAGCACTCCCACCAGCGTCCCCACCAGGCAGCCCGCGAACGCCAGCCCCAGGTTGTGAAGAGAGAACGCTACGGAGAAGCCCAGCGCCAGGTGGGAGACCAGCTCGCTCATCGTCGTTCGTTCAGACCGTCAGCACTCCGGGGATCTTGAGGATCGGGATCGGCAGGTGCAGCAGGAGGCGGAAGAGCCCCACGCAGAAGAGCGTGATCGCCACTGCGAAGACGACCAGCTCCCGCCAGCGGGTCTCCGGCGAGGCGGCGCCGCTGATGAGCACCACCAGCGGCCCGGCGACGGCCAGTCCCACCGACCGGATGGTGAGGGCGAAGGTCAGGGTGGCCAGGACGATGAAGGTCGGTCCACGCCAGGGCCAGCGTCCGAGCGACTCGCCCGGCCGAAGGAACGAGACCACCACCAGGATCGCCCCACCGACCGCGATGACGGTGTTCAGAACGCGGGGCAGCATTCCCGGTCCCGGGGAGCGCAGATGTCCCACCGGGACGTCCGCCGACGCCCAGAGGGCGAACGCGGCGACGGCCAGCAAGCTGGCGCCGGCGACAAGATCCTGTGGAGCCTGCACCCGGACTCTGGCCATTGCGGTAGCGAGCAATCACGGAGGAAGCCGCCGGGCCTGTCAAGGCATCTCTCATGGTAGAGGGGAAGGATCCTGATGATGGCCCGACCTGGTCTGGTGTCGCTCGTCCTGCTGGTCTTCCCTGTCATGGCTGCTTCGCCCGGCCCCCACCCTTCTCCCGCGCTGGCCACGCTGCTCGCCGAGGACTGGCAGCACCACCTCTCCCGGAGCCCGACCTACGCCTCCATCCTCGGCGACCGCCGCTGGAACGACCGCTGGGACGACCTCTCCCTCGCCGGTATCGAGGCGGACCACCAGCACGACCTCGCCTTCCTGGAGAAGCTGTCCCGGGTGACGAAGGGGAAGCTCTCCGAGGCGGACCGGCTGAACGCGGAGCTCATCGCTCGCGAGCACCAGGAGCGCGTCGAGGCCCACGCGCTGGGGCTCCAGTTCCTTCCGCTCAACCACATGCGCGGCCTCCCGGAGAACACCGGAGAGTTTCCCGGGGTGCAGAACGCCGGACAGCTCGGCAAGCAGCTCCGGTTCGCCACCATCGAGGACTACCGGGACTGGGTCGCGCGGCTGGACGGGTTCCCGGCGTACGTGGACCAGACCCTCGCCCTCCTCCAGGAGGGTGTCCGGCGGAAGATGGTCTGGCCCCGGGTGGTGCTGGAGCGAGTCCCGCCCCAGCTCGAGGCGCTGATCACCGCGGCCCCGGCGACCACGCCCTTCTACGCACCCTTCACCCGGATGCCGGACGCCATCCCCGAGGCAGAGCGGAAGGCCCTGCCCCAGACCGCGGAGCGGCTCATCCGGGACCGGGTCCAGCCAGCCTACCGGCGCCTCCGGGACTTCGTGGTCGGCACCTACCTTCCGGCCGCCCCGGCGGAGATCGGCGTGGGCCGGTGGCCGGACGGCGAGCGCCTCTACGCGTTCTGCGCCCGGCACAACACCACGACCGACCTCACCGCGGACCAGGCCCACCAGCTCGGGCTCTCGGAGGTGGCGCGGATCCGGGCCGAGATGGAGGCGGTGAAGACCCGGGCCGGATGGAAGGGCAGCCTCGCCGACGTCTTCCAGCAGCTCCGGACGGACCCCAGGTACTTCTACCGGACCGGTGACGAGCTGATCCTCCACTCCCGCGATCTCGCCAAGCGCATCGATCCCCAGCTGGTCCGCCTCTTCGGAACGCTGCCCCGGCTGCCGTACGGGGTCGAGCCCACGCCGGCGGCGATGGCGCCCGACGCGACCACCGGCTTCTACTATCCGGGCGCCGAGGATGGCTCGCGCGCCGGCACCTACTGGGTCAACACCTACAAGCCCGAGACCCGGCCTCGCTGGGAGATCGTCCCGCTCACCCTCCACGAGGCCGTTCCGGGTCATCACCTCCAGGTCTCGCTCGCGGCCGAGCAGCAGGACCTGCCGACCTTCCGCCGGCACCGCTACGACGTCGCGTTCGGCGAGGGCTGGGCGCTGTACTCGGAGAGCCTGGCCGACGAGCTGGGGCTGGTGGACGACCCGGCGGACAAGATGGGCCAGCTCGCCTACGAGATGTGGCGGGCCGTCCGGCTGGTGGTCGACACCGGGATGCACGTGAAGGGTTGGACCCGCCAGAGGGCCATCCAGTACTTCCTGGAGAACTCCCCCCGGACAGAGCTGGACGTCACCAACGAGGTGGACCGGTACATCGCCCACCCGGGGCAGGCGCTGGGCTACAAGGTGGGCCAGCTGAAGATCCGCGAGCTCCGCACCCGCGCGGAGAAGGCGCTCGGTCCCCGCTTCGACGTACGCGCGTTCCACGACGCAGTGCTGCTCCGGGGCTCGCTCCCCCTGGACATGCTCGAGCGGCGCGTCGACGCGTGGATCGCCACGCAGAAGACCCGCTGACCGTCGCCTCGGCTCCTTCGACGGGCGGGGACCGTGACGTACGACGCGAACTGCATGGGCCTGTAGGCCGGCCCGGCCCTGTTCGCCCGCGGCGTCAACAGCCCCTCGAGCACCGCCCCGGTGTCGGGCTCAGCCGGGGGCGGGTACGCCGAGGGCCTGGAACATATCCTCGAGCTCGCCGCGATGGCTCGCGTCATGCTCGGCCATCAGCTCCGCGAGCCGGGCGATTGTGATGGTCCCGTGCTCCCCGAAACGCGCCGTCCGGGCCAGGGCCCGTGCGTCGAGCCCCGCGAGCAGGACGAGATTCCGGCCGCGGGCCTCGACGAACGCCTGCAGCGCCAGGGTCAGGTCCTGCCCGGGGTACGCACGCCGCGCGGCGATTGCCCCGCC
>RPRB01000278.1 GCA_003818285.1 Myxococcaceae bacterium | reverse complement strand
GCGGTTGGCGACGAAGGGGCAGTTGTCGAAGCCGTCGGACTTGCCGTCACCGTCGGCATCGTCGGTGTACGACAGCGTCTTGCCGTCGTCGGTGTAGCTCACCCACACCGAACAGCCGCAGCCGCACCCACAGCCGCCGCCGCCCTGCTCCTGCGGCGTGCCGCACTGGGTGCCAAGACATTCCGGGTTGTCACTGTTCTGCGCCAGCGACGGCACGGCCCAGAGCAGGGCCAGTGCGATCACCGCGCTTGCAAGAGCTCGGGTCATGCGAAACCTCACTTTCAGAGGTGCGTCCCTAGCAACGAGCGATCCAGCGCTGAGACGTCGGAGGTCCGCGGAGTTGGATGTGGTGATCGCAGTGGGCGCGCGTGGGCTGTGGCGCCCGCCCCCCGGTCTCGCCCCCACACCTCGGGAGCTACAGGGTCAGGAGGTACGCCAGGAGGTCCGCCTTCTCCTGCGCGTCGAGCGCGGCGGCATTCCCGTGCGGCGGGGCGGAGTAGCGATCGATCATCGCCCGCAACGGCACCCGGTCCCCAGGCACCGCGCGGCCGCTCTCCTCCCGGAACCCGGCCAGCCCGGTGGTGAGCATGGGAAACACGTCCCAGGCTCCCACCAGCGAGGGCACGCCCACGCCCCTGAAGATGGTTTCCTGATCTCCGGTTCGCAGCGGGAAGGCTCGGGGCGTGCCCACGTCGATGAAGTGGCCGCGGGTGGAGAGCTCCTGGTCGGTGGTGAAGAGCGGCGGCGGATGGCAGCGCGCGCAGTCGGCCTTTCCGTCGAAGAGCCGGCGACCCTCCAGCGGCCGGCCGCTGCCGCCGCCGGGGAGGGCGATGGAGGCCGGCGGAGCCCCGTCCGGTCCGCGGTAGGGGTTGGGCAGGTTGGTCACGGTGGCGCTGAAGAGCGTGAGCTGGCGAACCTCGGACTCGGTGAGCGTCGGGTTCATGTACCGGTTCCGGTCGCCCACCACCCGCGCGGTCTCGGCCAGGCTATGCGTGCTCGCCGGGGTGAAGTAGGGCGGAGTCTCGCGGGTGCCCCGCACCGTCGGGCTGCGGTAGATGCGCAAGGGGTGGGTCTTCTCGAAGAGGATGCCCTCGTCGTGCCCCTCGGGATGGCAGCTGTCGCAGCTCATCCCGCTCCGGCCCATGTCGGCGAAGTACAGGACCTGCCCCAGCCGGCGTTCGCGCGGGCCGAGGGAAGGCTCGAGCGCGATCTGCCGGGCGACGCGGGGCCGCTCGGTCCGCACGTCCTCCACCACGGCCACCGTCGCGGTGAACCGGTCGAGCACGTAGAGCTGTGCGGCGGAGGAGGACAGCGCGAGCGCGCGCGGACCCGAGTGCAGCTCCACCCCCGCCCGGCCGTTCACCCCGTAGTCGGCGGCGTCGCGCGCCAGCGGAAAGCCCGGGGGAGGCAGGACCGGGAGGCGCCAGAGCTCGGAGGTCCGCGCCGGGCGGTCACCGGCCGAGAGCGCCCGGGCATCGAGCGCGCGCACCAGCCCCAGCCCGGTGTCCGCCACGTACAGCCGGCCGGCGCCGTCGTCGAGAGCCATGCCCTCGGTGACTCCTGCGCCGAAGCCGAGGTGCCGCTCGAAGCGCTGCGCGCCGAGGTCGACCACCCCCACGCCCCCGTTCATCGAGACCTCCATCCTCTGGGGGTTGGGGCCGACGTTGGGGCCGATGCTGGTGACGAAGAGCCTTCCCAGCCGGGCGGACCAGAGCAGGGACCGCGGCGCCTTGCCGCCCATCACGTCCCGGGCGTGGGGCTCGGTATGCCCGCCGACGATGGGGGTGCCCGGCCGCGGGCCGATGGCTGCCCCCGGCCGGCCGTCGTCCAGCGACAGCGGCTCGAGCTCGCCCGTGCCCTGGCTGCCCACCACCACCCAGCCGCCGGCGAGCGCGAGCGGCTTCGGGTCCGGCAGCACCTCGCGGCGCCAGACCTCGCGGCCGTCGTCGAGCGAGAGCGCGCGAACGGTGTTCTCCACCGTCTCCGACACCACCGCCAGGCGCCGGCCGGGATCCACCACCACGCCGGTGGCGTACGCCGGGGCGGCCAGCGTGCGGAGCACCGCGCCCGATCGCCCGTCGAGGATCCACAGCTCGCTCGCCCAGGCGTGGGCGACGGCCAGTCGCGCCGCACCGTCCGGCTCTGTCCACGCGTCGAGGGCGGAGGGTCCGTCCCCGCCGGGGAAGCGGGTTACCTCGCCCGATGCCGGGTCGATGCGGGCGAGGGCGTCGGTGGTGGAGGACGCCGCCCAGAGCACGTCGCCCGAGCGGACCAGCCGCGTCCAGTCGGCGAAGGCGGCGTCGTTCACCACCGTGAGCCCCACCTCGGAGCGGGTCGTCTGCCCCTCCACCGAGAGCACCGCGGTCACCTGCGCGGTCTCGGAGGGAAGGGTGAGGTCCGCGGGCAGCCGCGCGTGGGCGTGCTCGCCATCGACCACGGTCAGCGGCACCAGGCGATCGAAGGGCGCGCCGATCCGGAGCCTCATCCCCCGCCGGAAGTGCGCGCCGTAGAGGGAGACCGGCTGCGCCGTCTGGTTGCTCACCACACGCGGGCCCACGTCGGCGAGCCGAGGCTCAGGCCGCCGGAGCCGGGCCTGCCAGGCGATCCCGGCCACCACCGCGAGGAGGGCGAAGCTGCCCGCGAGCAATGCTGAGCCTAGACGCGCCGCGCCCCTGCGCGGCTCAGCAGGCGTCCCCCTGGTGCGGGGGGCTGAGCGGCGCCGGCTCACTCCGAGTCGGACTGGACCAGCCCGTACTTGTGCAGGAGCGAGTAGAGGTGCTTCCGGTCCAGCTCCGCCTCGCGGGCCGCCTTGGCGACGTTGCCCTTGGAGCGGGCCAGGAGCCGGGTCAGGTACTCGCGCTCGAACTGGCGGACCAGGCCCTCCTTGCACTCCTTGAACGGTCCCCCGTAACTCGCGGGCAGGAAGTCACCGCCCGCCGGCGCGTCCCTGGCGAACTCCCTGAGCAGCGAGCCGCTGGACAGCTCGGGGATGTCCACCATGTGCCGGGCGCGCTCGAGAGCGTTGCGCAGCTCGCGCACGTTCCCCGGCCAGGCGTGGGCCATGAACTGGTCCCGCACCGCCGCGGGCAGCCGGTCCCAGAGCGCCTCGCCGGAGAAGGCGTCCACCAGGAGCGCGATGTCCTCCTTGCGGTCGCGGAGCGGCGGCAGGCTGACGGTGAATACGCTCAGCCGGAAGTACAGGTCCTCGCGGAAGCGCCCGGCCTGGGTCTCGGCCCAGAGGTCCTTCTTGCTCGCGGCGACGATGCGCGAGTCGAAGGCGATGGGCGAGCTGCTCGCGCCCAGCCGGCGGAACTCGCGGTCCTCGATGGCCCGCAGCAGCTTGGGCTGGAGGTCCAGCGCCAGGTCGTCGATCTCGTCGAGGAAGAGTGTGCCGCCGTGAGCCCGCTCCAGGCAGCCGATCCGCTGGTTGACCGCGCCGGTGAAGGCGCCCTTCTCGTGGCCGAAGAGCTCGCTCTCGATCAGGCTGTCGCTGACCGCGGCGCAATCGAAGACCACCAGCGGGCCGTCGCGCCGCGGCGACAGCTGATGGATGGCCTTGGCCGCGGCGCCCTTGCCGCTCCCGGTCTCGCCGACCAGGAGCAGCGTCGAATCGGTGGAGCTGATCCGCTTGAGGAGGGCGAAGATCTGCCGCATCGGCACGCTCTTGCCGACCAGCTCTCCCAGGCGGTCCTCCACCGAGGGCGCGATGCGCACCGGGGTGAGGGTGGACTGGAAGCGGAGCTGCACGTCGCCCAGCTCGAGGAGCTGCCCGGGCTTGAGGTACGCCTCGCGGATCTGCGCCCCGTCGATGAAGGTGCCGTTGGTGGACTGGAGGTCCTGCACCAGGAACCGGTCGCCCTGCCGCTGGATGACCAGATGGTTCCGGCTCACCGTGGGCGAGTCGATCACCACGTCGTTGTCCGACGCCTTCCCGATCTTCAGGGTGCTGTCGGTGATGGGAAACGACTTCCCGACTCCGTCGGTGTTCACCAGGACGAGGTGGAACTCCTGGAACCCGAGCCTTTCGGTCTGCGCGCGCAGGCCGAGGACGGTGTGTGCGGGGATGGTCGCGGAGGTACCGGTGGTCATCGCGGGGAGGGCACCATTCTACGGAGTTCGCCACGCAACGAAAGGTCCGTCCCATCGCGCGGCTGCCGTCGCACACACCCTCTCGCACAACGGGCGGGGCGGCGGTGTGGTAGTCCGGTGCCGCAGCACGGGTCGCACACATGGCGCGCGGAGAACGGCGGAGATCGCTCACCGTGGTGGGCGGAGCACGGGGCGAGGTGGCGCGCTACGCATCACTCCTGCCCGAGTCTGGCGGCCCGGTGCTCGTCCTCGGCGTGGCCGAGGGGCGGCTGGCGGAGGCGCTGGTCCGGCGAGGCGCTCTGGTGACCGGCGTGGATCCGAGCCCGCGGATGCTCGCCCGCGCGGAGGAGACGCGGGCCACGCTGCCGCCGGAGGTGCAGGGCCGCCTGCAGCTGATGCGCGCGGACCTGCGCTCGCTCCGGCTCTCGCAGCGCTTCGTGGCGGTGTTCGCCCCCCGCGACGCGGTGGCGCTGGTCGCGACCCGGCCTGACCTGGAGGCGCTGTTCGTCACCGCGCGCGAGCACCTCGGGCCGGGCGGCAGCTTCGCCTTCGACCTCTCGCTCCCGCCTCCACGCTGGCTCTTCCCCGAGGACGTGGATCCGCACGAGGGTGTGCAGCCGGAGCGCGCGGTGTTCACCCCCCATCTCCACAGCCGGCGTACGCGACAGGGCCACGGCGACATCCACCGCCTTCTGCTGCGGCACTTCACCGCCGGCGAGGTGGACCACGCGCTGGCCGCCGCGGGTCTCGAGCCGCTCACCCGCGACCGCGACTTCGAGGGACGTCCCTGGGAGCCGGGGTCGGACCGGATCGTGGTGGTGGCCCAGGCACGGACGACGGCGCAGCGGAGCTGACGCCCGGGCAGCGGGTCGGCCACTGCTCAGCCGCGCGGCTTCGGCGGCTGCCGCTCGCTCTCCGGTGTGGACTCCATCTCGAACGCCATCTCGAGCAGATCCAAGAGCTGCGCCCGTGCATCGATGGTGTCCGGCGAGAGCAGCACGACCTCGACGGGAAGCCGGTCCTCTGGCGGGACGGCCTCGGGTTCGATGGGTTTGCCGTCCGGGCCGAGGTCCTCGACCAGGAGGTCTCCGTCACGGTGCACGGTGTATCGCCGGTACATGGCGTGCCCACATATCTCCACCGAACGGAAACTTGAACCTACACCGCGCGGTACGGAATCCTTCCTGAACTCCACGTCATGGAACTGCCGACCAGCGCCCCGCTCACCGACTGGGTCCGCCGCCTGGTGGACGACGAGGCCGGCCTGCAGTCGGCGCTCGAGACGCCGGTGGTGGTCTGGGAAGGTGACCTCGCCGAGGCGAGCTGGGTCGTGAAGCCGCCCGAGCATGCGCCCTCGCCGGAGAACCCGGTGGTGTTCCTGGTGAAGAAGGTTCCTGGAAGACCGAACCCCTTCGGGGCGGGCGTGACGATGGGCCGAACCGAGCACAACGACCTCGTCTTTCCGCACGCGAGCGTCTCTCGGTTCCACGCCTACTTCACGCCGGACCCGACGCAGATCGCGCGCTGGAACGTCATCGATGCCGCGAGCCGGAACGGGACACTGGTCGACGGGGTGTCGATCCAGCCGAACGCACCGGCCACGCTCGGCGGAGCGACGCGACTCACCGTGGGGGAGATGGCGCTCACTTTCCTGTCGCCGGAGGCGTTCCTTCGGTGGCTGACGAAGGTGGTGGACGCGGTCTGAGCCCCGGACCTCCGTAGGTGATTCGCCTGTCCGGCCAGCGCACCGCCCCGTACCGCGAGG
>RPRB01000277.1 GCA_003818285.1 Myxococcaceae bacterium | reverse complement strand
TGGGCCGAGGCGCTGGCCTCGCGGGGGCTGAAGCTGCTGCTCCTCGCCCGCCGCCCGGAGGTGCTCGAGTCGACGGCGGCCGCCCTCCTCGCCCGGCACGGGGTCGAGGTGCGGACGCACGCCTTCGACCTCGCCGGGGCGGGATTCGGCCCGGAGCTCGAGCGCGTCGCGGACGAGCTGGAGGTGGGCTTCGGGGTCTTCAATGCCGCGCATGCCCCGCGAGGCCAGTTCCTCGACCTGGCGCTCGCGGACCAGCTGCGCAGCGTCGACGTGAACTGCCGCGGGCCGCTGACCATGGCCCATGTCCTGGGACGGCGGATGGCCTCGCGCGGGCGAGGAGGGCTGGTCTTCATGTCCTCGCTCACCGCGTTCCAGGGCAGCCCGTTCATCGCCACCTACGGCGCGACCAAGGCCTTCAACCTGGTGCTGGGGGAGGGGCTGTGGTTCGAGCTGCGCTCCCGGGGCGTCGACGTGCTCGCCTGTGCCGCGGGAGCGACGCGGACTCCGGGCTTCCTGCGCGCCTCGCCGGACGGAGAGCCGGGGATGATCGAGCCCGCCCAGGTGGTGGAGGAGGCGCTCGGGAGCCTCGGTCGGTGGGGGGTGATGATCCCCGGCCGGTTCAATCGCTTCGCCTCCTTCCTGATGCGGCGGATCCTCCCGCGAGGAACCGCCGTCGGCATCCTCGGGAACCGCACGAGGAACCTGACCCTTCCCTCCTGACCCACCACCTTCGACACGGAGCACAGCGATGACGTTCGTGAACCTGGAACTTCGAGATGGACTCGCAACGGTCCGGCTCCAGCGGGGCAAGGTCAACGCGCTGAACGAGCAGGTGGTGGAGGAGCTGTCCCGATGCTTCCGTGCGCTGGAGGGTGACCCGGAGGTGCGGGGGATCCTCCTGACCGGAAGCGGGAAGTTCTTCTCCTTCGGCTTCGACATCCCCGAGTTCCTCGGCGTGACGAGGGAGGACTTCACCCGGTACCTCTACGGGTTCGCCGGGCTCTACCGCGAGCTGTTCGCTCATCCCCGGCCCATCGTCGCGGCGCTGAACGGGCACACCGTGGCCGGAGGCTTCATGCTGGCCAGCGCCTGCGACGTCCGGGTGATGGTGAAGGAGAACGCCAGGATCGGGCTCAACGAGATCGGCTTCGGGTCCTCGCTCTTCGCCGGCAGCCTGGAGCTTCTCCGCTTCTGGGTCGGTGATCGGCGCGCGCAGCAGATCGCCTACGGCGGAGCGCTGTACACCGCGGACGAGGCGCTCGCGCTGGGCCTCGTCGACGCCATCACCGAAGGGACGGCGCTCCTGGACGAGGCCCGTTCGCGGCTCTCCGAGCTCGCCGCGAGATCCCAGGTGGCGTTCGGGAGCATCAAGCGACAGCTACGGCAGCACGTGCTGGACGAGATGCAGCGACGCGAGGACGAGTCGATCCGCGAGTTCGCGGAGATCTGGTACTCGAAGGAGACCCGAGCGCAGCTGGAGAAGATCACGATCCGCCCGTGACGCGGAGCTCAGAGCGTCCCGCAGAAGGCGTGCAGACGGTCGTTGAACTCCGCCGGGTCGTCCCAGAATGCCGCGTGCCCGGCCCCCCGGATCCACTGGACCTGAGCGTGACGGATCACCGCCTGGTGCTGCTCGGCGGCCGCCGGCTTGACGATGGCGTCCCGTTCGCCGTGTGTCACCAGGACCGGCTTCTGGAGACGCGGCAGGAGATCGTCGTTGTCGAAGGAGCGAGAGAAGAGACCCTGGCGGACGTACGGGGGCACCGAGACGTTGAAGCCGAGCATCAGGTACCGCTCCTCCACCGAGGGCGCCCTGGCGAAGCACAGCCGCAGCAGGCCATCGAGCCCTCGGACACAGGTCTCGGTGTCCGGGGAGAGGAACTGGGGGACCAGCTCGAGGAAGTCGGGGGAGAGGACGGACATGGCCGCCTCGCTCCCGAGCTTGCTGATCGCACCGACCAGGTGAAGGCCTCCCACCCGGTCCTCTCCGTGGTGGCGAACGTAGTCGAGAGCAACCAGTGGACCGTAGGACCAGCCGGAGAGCACCGGATGGTCCAGCTCCAGCGCCTGGATGACGGCATGGACGTCGTCGGCCCAGAGCCTCGAGTCACCGTAGGCGTCGCGGGGCTTGTCCGACAGACCGTGACCGCGGAGGTCCAGCGCGACCAGCCGGTGGCTCTCCGCGAGGCTGGAGCTCAACTGGCGACTCCATTGCAGCCAGCACTGCGATGCGCCGTGGAGGAAGAGAATCGGTCGGCCTCGCGGGTTCCCGGTCTCCACGACGTGGAGCTGGGTCCCGCCACCGCCGGTGATCCGGTGCGACTTCATGCTGGCCTCCCCGGCGCAGCAAACGCCCGTGTCCACCGCCGGGCGAGGCGTCGAGCTGCGCTCGGGAGAGAGTGCAACCAGGTGGCGCGCAGTCGCAACCCGGCGTCTGGCCGCGGCCGGGCGCTCGCACTGCCAGAGAAGCCGCGCTGGCCCTCTCAGCGCCGGGAGCGCGTCCTTCGTCGGCGGGCTGCGGCACGCCGCGCCTGGGCGGACAGGGCCGGCCTCGAGGCGGCGCGGCGTCCTTCCCGCCGGAGCGCTTTGCGCGTGGCCTGGCTCCTCCGCTTCGACGGCGACCTCGGCTTGCGTTTCCGCTGGCCGACCTCGTAGGCCCGCTCCGCCGAGCGGCGCGTGCGCCGGCTGGTCTGGCCTTTCCGCGGTGGCTTCAGCGGCACCCCGGACCGGCGCGCCTTGGAGAGGCCGATGGCGATGGCCTGCTTCGTCGAGCGCGCTCCGTGCTTCCCCTGGCGAACGTGCTCGATCTCCTCGCGGACGAACTCACCTGCCGCCGTCGTCGGGCTCTTGCCTTCCCTCAGGTCCTTCTTCGCCTGCTCCACCGTTCTCTTCTCGGGCATGTCGAAGACACCTCCACCCGACGAGGGTGGGGGTCGTCCCCCCGGGCAGCAAGGGTCCAGGACCGAACGGTTCAGGCAGGCACCCGGTCGCCCGGGTGACGCTCACCGGCATCGCTCGACGTCGAAGATTCGCAGCCGGCGAGCTCCCGACGTCACGTCCACGCGAGCGCGCAGGTCACACCTCGTCGACACCCGGTCGATGTACTGCTGGTTCAGCTCCGCCCGCTGCCGCCAGGCCTCGGACTCCCCCCGATCGACGAACACCAGCTGCACCGGGCTCCTGGTGAGCAGGGTGGGCACCTCGCTCCACGGGAGCCTCGTCCGATCGGCCACCGTTCGAGCCCCGTAGACGTCGGTGAAGAACTTCTCCGTCGCGAAGGGCTCGGTGATCAGCACTGCCTCGGGCCGGGTGGTCGCGTAGATGATCCGCACCAGCTTCGCCTGCTGCTCGGACCAGCGCAATGCCAGCGGATGGACGAGGCAGGTCACCAGGACTGCTCCGAGCACGATCGCGATCTCCAGCGAGCCCTTCACCCGGCTCGAGCCCACCCGGGCCTGAACGACCGTGGCCACCGCCAGGGCGAGGAGAGGAACCAGCGGGAGCAGGTATCGACCTCCGAGCACGAACGCCCCGAGGCCGCTGTTCTGGCCCGAGTAGCTGTAGACGGAGAAGAACAGCCAGGCCACCAGCACGGTTGCGGTGAGCTCCACGCGGCGCTTCCCCGAGTACAGCGCCACCGCGACCAACCCGCCCGGAACGAGAACCAGCATCGTGGCCGCGTAGAACAGCGCGCGGGTCCCCGCTCCGGAGAGAGTGAACGGGAAGATGGGCTGGTGAACCAGCCATGGCGTCCCCTGGAGCGCCCAGGCGAGAACGGGGCGGAGCGAGGCCCCGAGCAGCGTCACCGCAATCAGGAGAAGCGGGTTCCGGCCCCGGAGAACGTTCCCCAGGAGGAACGGACCGACGAACAGCGGAGTGGTGTCGCGGAAGACGAGTGAGGCTCCCCCGAGGAGCCCGCCCGCCGTCACGGCCGGGGCTCCGCGTCCGGCGTCGAGAAAGACCAGGCTCCCGAGCACCACGGCTGCGCTCAGGAGGTCGCCCATGCCGGTGCGCGCGAGGACGCTCGCCGGGATGAACAGCGGAATCAGCGCGGCGTAGGTGGCGGGCAATCCCCGGCGTCTCAGCCAGAGGCCGGTGACCAGGGTGAGGAAGCAGAGAGCGGCGAAGGAGGCCCAGCAGGCCACCGGCCAGCCGGCGAGACGGACGAACGGCGCCTGAACGAGCGACGTCCCGGGAGGATAGGTGCTCGGGAGCTCGGACCGGACAGCTCCGGTCGCGGGATCGACCACCGGCACCCGGGCGTGACTCTCGGCGAAGGCCATCGCCTGACGGACGTACTGCGCCTCGTCGAGGATCAGGAGGACCGGCGGCGGGAAGGCAGCGAGGCCGACGGCATACAGGAGCAGGATGGCAGCCAGCGCTGCAATGCGTCGGTCGAGCAGAGCCTGCAGTTACCGGCATGACGCGAGGCCATGTCAACGGACCCCGATGGGGCCACCCGGCTCGCCGAGCGCGGTAGAGTCGCGGGCCCGCGGGCGGCGCGCTCGCTCAGAGGAGGTCTCAATGGCGCTCGAGTACGCGTTCGAGATGGCAGCCTCCAGCATCCGCTTCGGCCGAGGCGTCACCCGGGAGATCGGCATGGACCTGGCGGAGATGCAGGTCCAGAAGGTGATGGTCCTCACCGACCCTCGCCTGGCGAAGCTGCAGCCGGTGGACACGGTTCTTCAGTCCCTGCGCGACAACCGCATCAACCACGCGCTCTTCGACCGGGTCCGGGTGGAGCCGACCGACGTCTCCTTCCGCGAGGCGATCACCTTCGCCACCGAGGGTGGGTTCGATGCCTTCGTCGCGGTGGGGGGCGGCTCGACCATCGACACGGCGAAGGCGGCCGACCTCTACGCCACTCACCCGGCGGACTTTCTCGATTACGTCAACGCGCCGATCGGGAAGGGGAAGCCCGTTCCGGGGCCGCTCAAGCCGCTGATCGCGGTTCCCACCACCGCGGGCACGGGCAGCGAGACCACCGGGGTCGCCATCTTCGACTACACGCCGCTGCACGCGAAGACCGGCATCGCCCACCGGCGGCTGAAGCCGCTGCTGGGCATCCTCGACCCGGAGAACACGCGGAGCATGCCGCCGCAGGTGGCAGCGACGAGCGGGTTCGACGTGCTCAGCCACGCCATCGAGTCCTTCACCGCGCTGCCGTACCACCAGCGCCCGCGGCCCGACCGCCCCATCGTCCGTCCGGCGTACCAGGGCTCGAACCCGATCAGTGACGTCTGGTCGCTGGAAGCGCTCCGGTGGGTGTCGAAGTACTTCGTCAGGGCGGTGGAGAACCCGGGCGACGACGAGGCGCGCGAGGGGATGCAGCTGGCGGCCGCGTTCGCCGGCGTGGGATTCGGGAACGCCGGCGTGCACCTGCCGCACGGGATGTCGTATCCGGTGTCGGGGATGGTGAAGGACTTCCACCCCGAGGGCTTCCCGGTGGATCACCCCATCGTGCCGCACGGGATGTCGGTCATCCTCAACGCGCCGGCGGTGTTCCGCTTCACCGCCCAGGCCTGTCCGGACCGCCACCTGATCGCCGCGGAGATCCTGGGCGCCGACGTCTCGCGGGCGAAGCCGGAGGACGCGGGGAAGATCCTCTCCGACCGGCTGGTGGGCGTCATGCAGCGGTTGAAGATGCCCAACGGCCTCAGCTCCGTCGGCTACCGGAAGTCGGACATCCCCAAGCTGGTGGCGGGGACGCTGCCCCAGGCCCGGGTGACGAAGCTCTCACCGCGGCCGGTGACCGAGACGGATCTCGCGCAACTGTTCGAGGACGCGCTGCACGGCTGGTGACCTGCCCGGTCAGCTCCAGGGGGCCCTGACGCGTCGGCCGGGGCGCAGCTCCTCGGGGCGGTAGAGCGTCGAGCGCCACTGGAGTCCGCCGCGGATCCTCGCGAGCACCGCGGCCCGGAGAAGCAGGGCGCCGTTCACAACCACGCCCACCGGCGAC
>RPRB01000276.1 GCA_003818285.1 Myxococcaceae bacterium | reverse complement strand
CGACTTCGTCTCCACCAACGACATCATCGGGGGCAACTCCGGATCTCCGGTCATCAACCGCAACGCGGAGATCGTGGGCCTGGTGTTCGACGGGAATCTGCCCTCGCTGGGCGGCGACTACGGGTTCGACGTCCGAAACAACCGCACGGTGGCGGTGGACAGTCGCGCCCTCACCGAGGCGCTGCGTGTCGTGTACGGGGCGGACCGGCTGGTGCAGGAGATCCAGCCGCCCGCGCCGCGGACCAGCGGCCCGCGGTAGGCCGTCGAGGGAGGCGCGAGGCTGCCGCCGATGGCGAGCGAGAGCGAAGAGTCCTGAGTCGCGCGCCGGGCTGAGCCGGCGTCAGGAAACGGTCGGCGGCACGCCCTCCGCCGCGGGACTCAGTGGAGGGCCGACTCGAGCGGCTTCTCCGCCGTGGTCCCCTGCTTCCGGGTCCACTCGATGACCGGCGTCTGGGCCACCACCCCGGTCTCCGAGGGGTTCGGATCCAGCCGCTCGAACGGGAAGTTGTCCCCACCGAAGTAGAGGTACTCGAGCGTGGCCACCGTGTACGTGGTCTCGGGCTCCACCGGCTTGCCCTTCACGGTCCAGGCGCTCCCCTTCTTCGCGGCGCCCTCGTAGACCGCGGCGGGATTCTCGAGGATCGAGGGTAGGTCCTTCCCCTTCACCTTCACCGTCATCACCGAGTTGTCGAAGGGCATCACGCTGTAGACCGCGGCGGCGGTGATCGGGCCGGGCTGCACTCCACCCCGGAAGCCCTTCCGGTTGAGCACCGTGAGGTCCGCTCCGATCCGCTCGCGGATGGCGCGCCCGTACCAGGTGAAGAGGGTGGCGGAGTTGGCGTCGATGCCGCTCCGCGTGTAGCCGATCTTCTCCCCCAGGGCCTCGTCGTGCTTCTTCTGCCAGGTCTGCAGCCGCGCGGCGAGCTCGGCATCCGGAGCAGGTGCGCCCTGCCCTCCGACCACGTCCACCACCTTCGTCTCCAGGCCCACCAGCCTCTGCCCGGCGGGACGCGCGGAGTCGACCGTCAGCTCGGCCCGGAGGTAGCGCTGCCACCACCGGCCGGGGCTGATCAGGGGAGTCATCCCCGCCTTCCGCTCCACCGGGGTGTGGCAGTGGCCTCCGGCGAGGAAGGCGACCTTCCAGTCCGGGTGCTTCGCCATGATCGGCTCGAGAACGGTCGGACACTCGTCGGCGATGACGATGACCACGTCCGCGCCGGCCTTGCGCACCGCCGGGATGGCCTGCTGGAGCGCAGGCTCGTAGGGGACGACCTCGTTCCCGTAGAACCGCCCGGACATCACCGTCTTCGCCACGTTGGACGCCGACAGCGCGACCACGCCGATCTTCACCCCGCCCCGCTTGAAGATGGCGAACGGCTTCAGCTTGAGGTCGTAGTCCTTGTCGCTCTTGCTGCTCGGGGGACGGACGTTGGCAGAGAGGTAGGGGAAGCCGCCGATGTCCCGGAGCCGGTCGAACTGCTCGCGCCCGAAGTCGAGCTCGTGGTTGCCCATCCCGCTCGCGGCGTACCCCATGCGGGCCATGGACTCCGCGACCGGCTCGCCCTGGAACGCGGAGGAGATGGACGGGCCGCTGAAGTGGTCACCGGTGGAGAGCACCAGCGTCTTGCCGTCCTTGCAGTTCGGGGCGCCGTCCTTCCCCACCTTCCCGGCGCAGTGGGCCTCCTTCGAGGTCCAGTAGCCGAGCGTCTCGGCGGCGCCGCCCTTCGGCGGGTCGGCCTCGGTGCTGGGCAACAGGTGGCCGTTCTCGTCCCCGGTGACCAGGACGAGGACCTTCTCGGGCGCGGCCGCCGCCGGAGCCAGCGGCGCGAGGGACACTGCCAGAACGAGGGCTGAGAGGCGCATCGGGCCCGGGGGGCTACCACATCCCGGGCCGCCCGGGGATCAGTAATAGCGCTTCCGCTTGCTGCTGGGCAGCACGCCCAGCACCTCGCGGTACTTGGCCACCGTCCGCCGGGCGATGTCGATTCCCTGGGCGCGGAGCAGCTCGACGATCTTCTGGTCCGAGTAGGGGCTCCGGGCATCCTCGGCGGCCACGATCAGCTTGATGTGATTCTTCACCGCCTCGCTGGCGATGTCGTCGCCGGCCACCCGGGCGATGGAGCTGTTGAAGAAGTACTTCAGCTCGAAGATGCCCTGCGGGGTGTGCACGTACTTGGCGGTGGTGACGCGGCTCACCGTCGATTCGTGCATCCCGATGTCCTCGGCCACGTCGCGGAGGATGAGCGGCTTGAGGTGGGCGATGCCCTTGTCCAGGAAGTCGCGCTGGAACTTCACGATGCTCTCGGTGACCTTGTAGATGGTCCGCTGCCGCTGGTGGATGCTGCGGATCAGCCACTGCGCCGAGCGCATCTTGTCCTGGATGAACTCGCGGGCCTTGGGATTCTTGCCCGCGCCGTCGCGCAGCGCCGCCCGGTACATCGCCGAGATGCGGAGCTTGGAGAGGCCGTCGTCGTTGAGGACGACGGTGTACTCGTCGCCGCCCAGCTTGTACACGAACACGTCGGGGGTGATGTACTGCGCGTCCTCGCCGGACCAGTTGCGACCCGGCTTGGGGTCCAGCTTCGCGAGGAGCTTGCTTGCCTCCACCACTTCCTGGAGGGTGATCTTCAGCTCGCGGGCGATGGCCGGCAGGTTCTTCGACTCGAGCAGCTTGAGGTAGCGCTTGAGGATGATGGAGAGGAGCGCCGCGCGCGCGTCCTTCAGCGCCGCGGCCTGGATCAGGAGGCACTCCTGGAGGTCGCGCGCGCCGCAGCCCTTCGGCTCGAGCTGGTGGATCTTCCGCAAGGTCCGCTCGGCCAGCACGACGGACACGTCGGCCTCGTTGGCCAGCCGGATGAGCGGATCCCCCTCGACGTCCGGCAGCTTGAGGTAACCGTCGTCGTCGAGGTTGTAGAGGATCTGTGAGGCGATCCGACGCTCGGCGTCATTGAGCTTCAGGAAGCCCAGCTGCGCCTCGAGATGTCGGGCGAGGTCCTCCTTCTCGACCAGGTTGGCCTCGAAGCTGGGCAGGTCCTCGGTGGCGACGTTGTTCTTGTTGGAGGGGGTGGTGGGCTCGTTGAACTGGTAGCTGTTGAAGTAGGCGTCCCAGTCGATCTCGGGGGAAGCGTCGCCCTTGACCTCCTCGGCCTGCTCAGGCGCCTTGGCCTCCAGCGCCTCCGTCGTGGGGGGCTCCGCGTTCGCGGCCTCGAGGCTGGCTTCCCCGGGGGCCTTCTCGTCGAGGTTGCCGTCGGAGGTCTCGTCGGGCTGCTCGAGGAGGGGGTTGGTCTCCATCTCCTCCCGGACGGTCTCGAGGAGCTCCATCCGGGACAGCTGAAGCAGCTTGATCGCCTGCTGCAGCTGGGGGGTCATCACCAGCGTCTGCGTCAGCCGAAGATTCTGCTTCAGTTCCATCGCCATGCTGGGGAGCCCCGGACGTACATCAAAGACCATGCCAAGCTACCAACAGGGGCGAATCGGCGTCCAGAGCCGATGGCTCGAACGGCGGCTCGGTGTACAGATTTCCCAGGAATTTTGAGCGATTCTGTGCGGGGTGACTTGACTTCTCCCTAGGGCCCTGATGGCGCTGGCGCGTGTCGTGCAAGAGCCCACCGGACGGTCCAGGAGGCTGCCCGAATCCGTCCGCGAGCGCATGCACCGAGAATGCGGCGCGTTTCTGGCATGCGACCTCCACCCACCCGGATCAGCTGATCGCGCGACAGCCATGCGCGCGCAACGATGTGCCGCAACGAGGTGCCAGACACCTCGTTACGGACGACCGCGGACGAGGTGCCCGGATGAGGTGCCAGACACCTCGTTACGGACGACCGGGCGGGCGATCAGTCGTGCAACCGGAACCGCTCGCCCAGGTACACCGTGCGCGCGCGCTCGGACTCGGCCAGCGCCCGCGGGGTTCCCTCCTCGATGACCTGGCCCTGTGCGATGAGGTAGGCGCGGTCGACGATCCGCAGCGTGTCCTGCACGTTGTGGTCGGTGATCAGGACCCCGAGGCCGCGCTCCTTCAGCCGGGCGATCTGCCGCTGGAGGTCGCCGACGTTGATCGGGTCCACCCCGGCGAACGGCTCGTCGAAGAGCATGAACCGCGGGGAGGGGATCAGGGACCGGGCGATCTCCGCGCGACGCCGCTCGCCGCCGGAGAGCTGCTCTCCCAGCGACTCGGCCACCGTGGTGAGCCCGAACTCCTCGAGGAGCGCCTGCGCCCGCGCCTCCCGCGCCGGGCGGTCCAGCGACCCGTTCAGCTCCAGCACCGCGAGGAAGTTCTGGCGAACCGTGAGCCGCCGGAAGATGGACGCCTCCTGCGGCAGGTACCCGAGCCCTGCCCGCGCCCGGCGGTGGATGGGCATTCCGGTGAGCTCCACGGGCCCGAGCCACACCCGCCCAGCCTCCGCCGGCACCAGCCCGACGACCATGTTGAAGGTCGTCGTCTTCCCCGCTCCGTTGGGCCCCAGGAGGCCGACGACCTCCCCCGGAGAGACCTCCAGCCGCACACCGTCCACCACCCGGCGGCGGCGGTACGTCTTCACCAGGCCCTCGGCGAGCAGCCGGTCCGGCATCAGGGCGCCTTCGCCGGCGGGGCGGGCGCGGGCTTCTTCGGGCCCGGCTCCTTGCCCTTGGACTCCAGGACGCCCTTCACCCGCTCCACCTCGATGAGGTCGGTGTCCACGTAGAACACCACCTTGTCGCCCTTCATCGTGTTGGTGCCCTGGCGCGCCTCGGGGTTCCCGGTGAGAACCAGGACCTCCTTCGTCGTGTCGTAGTCGGCGTGGTCGCCGCGGGCCCAGCGCTCGCCGTCCACCGCCTGCACGTTCCCGAAGCACTCGAGCCGGGTGATCTGCGTGGCATCCTTGCCCACGTAGTGGCCGATGGAGCGGTCGCAGGTGAGCGTGGTGGTGTTCCGCACCATCTTCACGTGCCCGGTGCAGACGAAGCGCTGCGCCGAGCCCTCCATCCGCCCCTTGTCGCAATCGACGAACACCGGGTTCTCGGGCGTGGCCAGCGGGGTGCGTCCGGAGTCAGTCGCGCTCGGGGCGGCGCCGGAGGGCTTGGCAGGACGCTTCTGGCCCGGGGTGGCCGGCCTCGAGGAGGGCGTCTGCGCCACCGCGCCGGACGTGCCCAGGAAGAGCGTCCCCAGGATGCAGGTGTGCAGCGCCCACCGGCTCGCGATCCGGCGCACCGACCCGGGCGCCTGCCGGGCGAGGGCTTCCAGTCGCGTCGCGCACCCCGGGGAGGCTCCTGGAGCGTCGCTGACCCGCGGCGCGACCAGGCTCACCCCCCCGCACCAGGGGGAGGCCTGCGGAGCGTCGCAGGGGCGCCGCACGTCCAGGCTCACAGCGCGCTCACCCGGCTCTGCATCCGGTCGAACTCGTACAGGTCCTCGCGCAGGTGCAGGTCGAAGCCCTGCGCCCGGAGCCAGTACTCGTTGGGCCCGTGCACCTCGACCGGAGTGGTGCCGCTGGCGTGCATGGTGAGCGAGTCGAGGTGGGCCTTGTCCGTCATTCCCTCCAGCCCGCTGGGGGTCCGCAGCGTCACCCCGCCCCACACGTCGATTCCGCGGGAGAGGAGATTGCCGCGCGCGGCGCGGGTCTCGATGCGCGTCGCCGGCGGAAGGCGCCCGGTGATGGACGGGGACTCGCGCGCGAGCACGTCCAGCGTGCCCGGGCCGGAGAGCACGTCCGCCGAGGCGCGCTCGTAGGACATGGTCTGCGAGCGGCCGACCGCGGTCAGCGTCGAGCCGCGGTAGCTGCGCAGGCGCACGTCGTGGAGCGTCACCTCGGGCGGGGGCGGCCCCTCGTCCTGGGGTGGTGCACCGCACGCGGCGGTCAGGGTCAGGGCTGCGAGCGCGAACCTCACCGGCACCTCAACGGCCTAGCACGGTTTGGTCTTCCATCGCTGGTGCATCCAGACCCACTGCTCGGGATGGGCACGGATGGCCGCCTCGATGCGCACGGTGAAGCGGGCGGT
>RPRB01000275.1 GCA_003818285.1 Myxococcaceae bacterium | reverse complement strand
TGGCCGTCGCGGTGTGGTTCGCCGAATCCGTCACGCGGACCACGTCCGTGACGCCGCCGGTGGTACCGGCGGTATAGACACCGGCTGCGGTGATGGCGCCCCCCGAATTGTTGGTGGCGAGGTCCCAGCTGTATCCGGTCCCGCTTCCGCCCGAGGCGGTGAAGGTCTGGCTCGCGCCGGCTGCCAGTGTCACCTGGGACGGCGAAACGGCGAGCGCTGCGGTTACCACGCTGACCGTCACGGTGGCCGTGGCGGTGTGGTTCGCCGAATCCGTCACGCGGACCACGTCCGTGACGCCGCCCGTGGCACCGGCGGTGTAGACGCCGGCTGCGGTGATGTTGCCCCCCGAATTGTTGGTCGCGAGGTCCCAGCTGTACCCGGTCCCGCTGCCCCCTGAGGCGGTGAAGGTCTGGCTCGCGCCTGCTGCCAGTGTCACCTGGGAGGGCGAAACGGCGAGCGCTGCGGTTCCCACGCTGATCGTCACGGTGACGGTCGTCGTGTGCGTGCCGGACGCGGCGGTACCGGTCACAGTCAGCGTGTACGTGTTGGGTACCGCGGTGCCACCATTGATCGTGAGAGCAGAGCTGCCGCCTGAGCTGATGGGGTTGGGACTGAATGACGCCGATGCCCCACTGGGCACGCCGCTGATCGAAAGAGACACGCCCTGGGCGCTGCCGGACGTGATGGCAGTATTGATCGCGCTGGTGCCGGAAGTTGCTTGGGTCACCGTCAAGCTGCTGGGATTGGCCGAGATCGAAAAGTCATTGGCGGCCGTCGACGTCGAGATGATGGCCGTTGGCGAAAATGCGCTCGACTCGTCGAAATCCGTCGTGTTGAGCTGAAAGATGTATTGCGTGCTGGGATTCAGGTTGGTGACGAGGATGGGCGAAAGAGAATTGGGATTGGAGATAGAGATGATCCCAGTCATGGGGGAAGTCGATGTCGGGCTTCCTGTATATGGGGCTCCCCATACCTGGAGTGACGCAAGCCACGGATCGCCGATGGCAGAGGTGGTTCCGGCAACCCATACATTGGCCGGATTCTGCGTCGGAGTGATCTGAACCGTCGTGCTGTCAATGGCCTTGATGTCGCCGACGAGCACTGTCGTTTCGTTGACCCGAGGCAGCGGAGGAGCCGCTGCCAGTGCAGTTGCACAGATTGACGTATTGCATCCGAGCGCCGCAACAAACGCGATGCAATCTGCATCTTCCGCCTTCGGAGGGCTTGCTTTGGAAAATAAGTTCCCCTGTTTTCTCATGCTGCCATTGGTATCGAACGCTGTCTCGAATACCGCCGTGCAATACTGGCCGTCGAGAGGCTTGATCCATTTTGGGCCATGACAACTGGCGCCGGCCGAACTGCCGCACGAGGCCTCCGTCGTCAACGGGGCCGCTCCTTGGCCGGAAACCCATTTAAAGTTAGTCGGGGCTTTACCTAGCTTCCACTGTGGGCCGAACGCCGCGGCATATTTCCTCCAAGGAATGATCCATTTGACAGGATTCTTGGTTGGACCGGGTCCATCTTTCGCAACGGCGAAGCTTTTTTCTCTCGGTGCGATGTACCCATGCACGTGACAGGCCGAGCAATCGTCCATCTGAGTTTCCCTCTCCCCGGCATAATAAAGGTAATCAATCGAGGGAGGCGGAATGTCCGGAGTGCCCGTTGAGATTCGATCGAAAGCGCAGATAGAAGTGGCATCGAAGCCCAGGACGCCATTCAAGTTTTCTTGCACGTTTGGCGCTGGGTCTTGGAATCGGTACAGATAATACCAGTCGCGGCCACCCTCCTTCTTGTACCACAGGTTGGCTTTCTTGTCTGATGAGACTGCCAACTCCTTCGGGTCGCTCTTAAAGCTCTGAATGAGTGTCCAGCCGTTGCTCACCAGCGTACCGACGTCTGCCGGATTGACCGTGCCGCGAATCGGCGTCGTCGGCGTCGTCGGCGTGCCCGTCGCCGGAAGACTGTGGTCAGCCAAACCACACTTATCCGCATACTTCGATGCGGTGTCCGCATCGGGCATCACCTCGTACGGGGTAGGGCTGAGGGCCTGCGACTTTGTCGAAATGGTGGCGTGTTCGCCACCACAGTGCAGGCAGGCAGCAATCACGCCAAGAAGGGTGAGCGTACGAGCAAAGCTTCCTTCAAGCCTCGGCCTGATCTTCAGTGTCCTCATACGACCTCCCGAGGAGCGAGAGCTGTTCGGTACGTGGCTGGCCTGCTTTGCCGGACGGAGGAACGCGCGTCGGCGGCGAAGGATCTGTCGCACCACGACGCGTGCCCGAAGGCGGGTGAACGCCGCGCGGACAGCATGGGCTTTGCCTGACTCTCCCTGGACCGATCCCCGCTCCCGCCCCGTTCTGCCTGGCCGAAGGTCCTAGCGAGGCCAATAACGTATCAACCTTGGTGTTGGCGCGCGACCGCTGGCTGGCGCCCCGTCAGGTGGCCCGCTGAAAGGAGGAGAGCACAATCTTGGGGTGCCGATTTACCCGGCTCGACGGCTTCTCGCTGTGACGTCAATCTTGCGCGGGGTGAAAAGCGAAGGGCAGTCAAACTCGGTTCGTACTCCGCCTCGGCGTCGTGTAGCGCGGCGAATCGCCTCGCCGCCTAAGTTGGCGAGCGGCTAAAGAGCCGTGGCTGCAGACGCCTGCAAGAGTCCTGGCGAAAAGGTCGGGGCGCGCGAGAGCCTGTTTTCGCTGCTCGGTACGTTCTCTTATCGCGCTCGCTGAAGCAGAAGCGCAGCTGTAGTGGCCTGGGAAGCGAGTGCCTTCGCTCCGGCCGCTCGAGAAGAGTGCCGTCGCCCAGCGCGGACAGGACCGCTCTGCACGCACCCTGGGTGCTTGGTGCGGCTCCCGAAGACGAGCCCGCGCCGCTCAGTGCTCTGTTGTGTCGGCGCCCGGGTCCGGGCAGTGCCGCCGGACGATTTCCAGCAGCTCCTCGGGGCCGAACGGCTTGGGCAGCAATCCAGTGACTCCTGGGTAATGCACGTGCTTGGCGATGCGGACGTGGGCGGAGACGAGCACCACGTGCATGTCGGGCGCCAGATGGCGCTCCCGGAGGGCGTCGAGAAACTCGATGCCATTCATGACGGGCATCATCACGTCGAGAAGCGCCAGGCGCGGCTGGGCTCCCTCTTCCAGCAGCTCGGCCACGATTGGCAGGTTTCGGCGGTCGCGCTTCACCGGAGCGGCCCGGAGTTCGGGGTGAGGAGGCCCGAAGCACCCCAGGCGCCCCGAACGTAGCTGAGGCACCAGGCGCAGGTGGGCTCCTGGGGCGACACAGCCAGGAGCACCTTCCCGTCCGCCAAAGCGCGTCCACAGGGGGTGAGGTGTGGCATGTGCAGATCCACAACGTGCGTCTTCCGTGGCAGGCTCCCGGGTGCGCTCCCTGGGCGTTTCTCGCTCGGTGAACGGCGTCGACGAAGGAGTCGCCGCCGATGTGGCGGAAGCCGGTGAAGCGGCGGCCGTCGTGGACGAGCTCGGTCCCAGCGGCCGAGGGTGTCGCGGTCGAGCAGCCGCTGGGGAAGGAGCTGCTGCGTGCCGTCTCGACGGGGATTGCCGATCGTGAGGGTCTCGGGACGCTCAGGGTCGGGACGCTTCAGAGACCCTCCGTGTCGCTACGCTGGCGAACGGCGGGACGGCGCCGCATCCCGCTACGCGGAGGGAACTCTGGGCGTCGGGTCGTGATGGTGAAGCCGCGCGCTAGTGAGCGAGCCACAGGTGCGCGGACATCACTTCTTGTAGTACCCGACCGCGCAGACCTGATCGTCGACCTTCGTCACGAGGCTCACCTTCGGTTCCTGCTCGGTGCTGCCGGGGCGCTTGTACATGTAGCTCACCTCGCCGATCTTCCCGGCCTTCGCGACGTTCCGGATCTCGGCGCCGAACGGCTTTCCCGCGGAGTCCTTCAGCGTCGCCTGATCCACGCCGAGCCGCTCCGGGAGCGCTCCGTGCGCCGTGATCTTCCCGTCGGGGCCGCTGCAGAACGGGTAGAGGTCCCGGTCGTTGAAGCCCTTCTTGTTGATCTTGTCGAGCGTCGCCGCTTTGTCCGCCTTCATCTCGACCACGACCTTGTCGAGCATCGCCTTCGCCTCTTCGCGCGTGCCGTACTCGGCGCCGAACGCGATTCCCCCCGCACCGAGCACCGCCACGATGATCGAAATCCATCGAGCCATGTGCGTTCCTCCTGTGGTCCCGGCGGCCGCGTCAGACGCCTCCGGACCCCGCCGATTTGCATCTCGCCCGCGCCATGCGGGCGAACGTCTTATACCCGGCGCCGCCGCGCAGAGGGAACGGCCTGTCTCCGGCGCCGCTGGAGGAAGTCGTAAACCTTCGGCGCACGGTCGATCATCCAGAGAAGCAGGCTGACCCGCGAAGTTCCAGCTCGCGTCGGTCCTTCTTCATCGAAGCGGCTCCGAAGTCGGGGTGACGAGCCCACCGGCGCCCCAGGCGCCGCGAATGTAGCTGAGGCACCAGGCGCAGGAGGGCTCCTCGGGGGAGGCGGCAACGAGCACCTTGCCGTCCGTCAAGCCGCGTCCGCAGGGAGTGAGGTGGGGCATGTGCACGTCCACGACGTGCGTCTTCCGGGGCTTGCTCACGGGTGCGCTCCCTGGGCGTTTCTCGCTCGGCGGACCGCATCGACGAAGGAGTCGCCGCCGATGTGGCGGAAGCCCGTGAAGCGTCGGCCGTTGTGGGCGAGCTCGTCCCAGCGTCCGAGGGTGTCCCGGTAGAGCAGCCGCTGGTGGGGAAGGAGCTGCTGGGCGGCGAGGAGCTCGGTGACGACGCGCTCCGGGTCGTTGGTGATGCTCCGGCCGCCGCGGTTGGCATCGGCGATGCCCACGAAGTCGGCGTGGAGCCCCACGAGGAGGCACTCGGCGGCGAGTCTCACGGGTGATGGCCTCGTGCCGGCCGTGACAGCACCTGCGGAATGCACCTCGGGCAGACACAGGTGGTGTCTGTGGCCCGGGCGAAGGCGTGCCTGACGCTCCATTGGGGATGCTGCTCGAGGAGCCGGAGGGTTGTCCGAAGGTTCTCGACCGTCGTGCGGCGGTCTCCGTCGGTTCCGTTCAGTGCCGCGACTGCGTCCGGGCTCATGCGTGTCGTCTCCTGCTGTGGACGGCTCCCGCGCCGCCTCGCCCGAGGAGGGCGGCGCGTGGAGAGTCGAAAGCGGGAGAGCAATGGAGACCGCGAGGAAGAGCGGCGGCGCCGGGACTCCGTCAGAACGGGCGGTCGAGGCCCGACGGACGGAGCTGCTGCGCGCTGCCGAAGGCGCCGGACCTGAGCGCCTCGACGCCTGGGGCGACCACGCCCTGCCCGGCGCACGCCTCGGAGCTGGACCCTCGGACCGACCGGCCGGTGGGGTTCGGCGTGCCGGCCGACTTCCCTCGCTTGCTCGGCGCGCGAGCGAAAGCGGACGCGCGAGTCGCGAGTCATCTCAACGCGCGTTGACCCCTGCGGGAACGGTGTGCCTATGAAGCCCTCTCCAGCCGAGGTTTCCTCGGAGGAGCGGAGAACATGAAGACTCACGCATCGCAGTGGATCGTCTTGCTTTGCGGGCTCGGCCTGCTCGGAGCAGGTTGCGGAGGCAGTGCAAACGGAGAGACCGCTGTCGACCGCCAGGCGATCACCCACGGCGAACTCGACGGCAACGCCCATCCCGGGGTGGTCCTCCTGCTGATGGAAGTCAACGGGGTGCCGGCCTTCCGCTGCAGCGCCTCGCTGCTCTCGCCGACCGTGGTCCTCACCGCCGGGCACTGCGCGGGCGAGCCCGGCGAGTTCAGCGGAATGCGCGTGTTCACCGAGTCCGACGTCCAGAACGGGAACAACAATTATCCCTTTGCCGGGCCGAATAGTGTCGAGGCCGTCTACTGGCAGGCGCATCCGGAATTCACAGAGGCTGCCTTCTTCCTGCACGACGTCGGTATCGTCATCCTCCAGGCACCCGGTGTCGTGCTCCCAGCGAGCGCCTACGTCACGATTCCGGCCGAGAATCAGCTCGATTCGCTGA
>RPRB01000274.1 GCA_003818285.1 Myxococcaceae bacterium | reverse complement strand
TCGGGCACATGGAGGAGGTGAAGCGGCGCCTCGGCTGCGTCGGCTCGCCGCGCGTGTTCCACTGGAGTCCAGCCACAACTCGGCCAGGGCTCGGCACCCGACCGGGCGTGGCCGGACCCGCGGCTCTTCGACTTCCTGAACCTCGTGGTCCGGAAGGAGCCGGTCGTCGTCCGCGCCGCGCTCGGATTCGAAACCACGGGCCGAGACGGGCTCGGGGCCATGGTGGGAGCGTGGAGCGCCGCGGCGGGGGCACGGCGGGGCGGGGCGGCACTGGGCCAGGTGGAGCTGATGCGGGACATCGACCGCTACAACGAGGTCGACTGCCGGGTGATGGCGGAGGTCATCGGGTACCTCCGGGACCACCACTGACCAAGGGTGCCCAGCAGGGAAGCAGCCAAGAGAGGCCCGAAGGCTGGACACCACTTCCCCGTCCGTAACATATGGGTTACGGTCATCGCATGGCTGCCAGGCCCAAGACAGGCTTCGACCGGTACTTCGACGACCAGATGAGGGACCCAGCCTTCTCCGCCGAGTACCGGCAGGCGCGGGCTGAAATTGACGCGGTCGACACGCTCATCCGGGCGCTCGACGAGGCCAGGCAGCGCTCCGGGTTGACCAAGGCGGGACTGGCCCGGCGCATCGACGCGAAGCCGGAGATCGTCCGGCGGCTCCTGACCGAGGCGGGCAGCAACCCGACGATGACAACGGTTCTCAAGCTGGCGTCCGCCGTGGACTGCCACCTGGAGCTGGTTCCGCACGCTGCACGCCGCGACCGAGCTCGTCGCCAGATCGCGATGCCAGCACGTCGGAGCCGCAGCGCCGAGGCTGCGGCAGCCTCGCAGCAGGCCCGACTTCGCGCGATGAGCGCGCGGGAGCGCATCCTCCTCGCTCTCCGGCTGTCTCGTCGTTTTCGGGCGCCGGGTCGCCTTGCGCGATGAGCGACGAGGACTCCGCGGAGCGCACCCTCGCCCTGGCCGGCGAGATCGCCTCGGCCCTTCGCGCGCGAAGGGTGAAGTCCGCGCTGATCGGCGCCGGCGCGATGGCTGTTCACAACTATGCCCGGCAAACGGAGGACCTCGACCTCGCAGTTTCCGAGCCACTCGACCGGTTCCGGAGGTTGGCCGACGATCTCCGAAAGCGCGGGTTCGAGGTCGAGCTCGCCGAGCCGGACGCCCAGGACCCCCTCGGCGGAGTTCTCACCGTCTCGCGCGGAGGGGCGGGACCTGTGCAGATCGTCAATCTCGACAACTCGACGTTCTCCGCAGGGCATCCGCGGCTCGGGCGTATCGCAGTCACGACCTCCGAGTCCCGGCCCGACCTTCCCAGCGACATTCGTGTCGTGACCCTCCCCATCCTGATCGCGCTCAAGCTCTACGCCGGGGGGGCGAAATCCGAACTGGACGTGTTGGAGCTGCTTGGCCGCAACAGACCAGTGGACCTTGGAGCGCTCCGGGAGCTCTGCGCTGATCTGGGACTTCGGGATCAGCTCGAGGAAGTGCTCGCACGTGTCGAGTGAGGTGAGGTCATCTCCGGCAGCACGTTCAGCGGGAACGTCAGCCCGGCGAACGGCGGCGCAGTCGCGTCTCTGCCCGGTCTGATCAACACCCTGGCGGGACGCACCGTGGCGAGCACGGCGGTGTCGGTCACCGGGTCCACATTCACCAAGAACTCGGCCGCGGGGAACGGGGGCGCCATCTATCTGAATCGCTCGACGGCGACCATTGGTTCGAACACCTACGGCGGCAACCAGGCCAGCCTGGGCCCGTCGCTCTACGGCATCGACTCGATCATCAACGGCGACCCGACGAGTCCCGTCATCCAGTGAGTGCGGCGGAGGGGCGGTCCGTCGTGGCCGCCCCTCCGCTGGTCGTCGGTCGCTCAGTGTCATCCGACCGGACCCAGCTCACCTCGGGCACGCGGCGATATTCACCGCTCCGGCCAACGGGGCGGCCGCTTCTCGATGAACGCGTCGATCCCCTCGGCCGCGTCCGGCTCGAGCATGCTCAACGCCATTGACTCGCTGGTCGTCGCATACGCACCTTCGAGCGGCTGGTCGATCTGCCGGTAGAAGGCGCGCTTCCCCGTCGCGACGACCTTCCCGCTTCGGGCCAGGATGATGCTCGCCAGCCGTGCCACCTCGGCGTCGAGCGACGCCGCGGGCACCACCCGGTTCACGAGGCCCCAGCCGAGGGCTGTGGGCGCGTCGAACAGCTCGCCCGTGAGCAGCATCTCCAGGGCGCGCTTGCGGCCGATGTTCCGCGCGACGCCGACCGCGGGGGTGGAGCAGAAGATCCCCACGTTCACCCCGGGCAGCGCGAAGCGCGCCTCGTCCGACGCCACCGCCAGATCGCACATCGAGACGAGCTGGCATCCCGCCGCCGTGGCGATGCCGTGTACGCGGGCGATGATTGGCTGCGGGATCTCGGTCATCTTGACCATCATCCGGCTGGCATCGGCAAAGAGCTTCTGCTGCCACGACTTGTCGGCGCTATGCGCGCGCATCTCCTTGAGGTCGTGGCCGGCGCAGAACCCCCTCCCCGCACCGGCGAGGACGACGATGCGCGCGGTGCGGTCCGGCCCGAGCGCGTCGAGCTCCCTTTCCAGCGCCGCGATCATCGCGGTCGACAGCGGATTGAATCGTTCGCCCCGATTCAGGGTCAGGGTCACCACTCCGCCGTCGTCCCGCCGCAGGACAAAGGGCGTCTCGCCGGCGGCCCCTTCGCTCGCATTCATGCCCGACCACCTCGCTCTCGTCGTCTCCGGACCTCTTGTCACGACGCCTGCACGCTCACAAGGGAGCCGCCGAACGGGCCGCGAACATCAGCTGCTCGGGCTGGGACTCAGGGGCTGGTCACGGCGATGCGGAACTCAGGCTGTGCGGCGATGGCCTTCTTGACCGCGCAGTTCGATGCGGCCCGGACGAGCGCGTCGCGGTACTGCGATGGGAAGGCGTCCGGCACGTGGATGTCGACTTCCACGCCCCGGAGCGTGCCCGCCTCGCGATCGCGGACGGATCGCTGGGTGAGGGTGATGCCGGTCGGATCAATGCCGCGGGCCTGGCAGAAGGAGAGGACGTAGATGCCGGCGCAGGTTCCGATGGACGCGAGGAACAGCGAAAAGGGGGCCGGGGCCGAGTCGTCGCCGCCGGCGGTGCGCGGCTGGTCGGTCGCGATGCGGTGCAGACCCATCTGGGCGTCCACCCGCTTGCCCCCAGGGAAGCTGACGGTGAAGGTCTCAGACATCCGTGCGGTCCTCCCTGGCCGGCCCCTCTCCGGACGGGCGCTCCGGCCGGCCGGCCTGCCAGCGACGGAACAGACCTGCGCCGACCAACGCCGGAGCGGCCACCACGCACAGCGGGCACACCGCACCGAGCAGCATGCCGGTTGCCGCTCCCCACGCCCCCACGCCCAGCCCGAGCCCGAGCAGCTGGTTCCCTTCCTTTCGCCGATCCTGGTTCACGCTGTTTCAGAGCCAGAGAGACGGCCGAGGATTCAGCCTCCACGCCGGCCCTCTCTCCGTCTCCCTACCGGCTCTGAGCCGACGGATCGGCGGCCTGGTTCCGTCCGGCCAGCTTGGCCTGGACCTGTTCGTCGCTCAGACGGGCGTCGTAGATGCTCCGCGCCTCGATCGTGCGCGAGACCAGCGTCGCGCTGATCACAGCCAGGAGCAGAGGAGCGATGACGGAGCGATCCCGGTCCGACAGCTCCATCATCAGGACCGTGGCGGAGATTGGCCCCTGGGTCGTGGCCGCGAGGACCACGGCCGCCCCGAGGAGCGCAGCGAGGCCCACCGGCACCCCCGGGACCAGGTGGGCTCCGAGGGAGCCCAGCACTGCGGAGCGCTGGGCCTCGACACCAACCCACGCACCGCGCAGATCTCAACGGGTCCTGTCCGGAGGACGCTTCAGTCCCAAGCTGCCGCCGTTGCACGGAAGCGCGGCGGGTGGTTTCCCGGAGCGAGGATCGCGAGAGACTTCAAGCGTTTGCTGGCGCTACCACTCGGGGCGGTTACTGTAAGGATGCGTTTGAGCGTGCCCGCTCATGGCTCGAGTCATCTGCACTAGGTCAGAGGGCCTCGATTCGAAAATGCTTAGTTAGACGAATCCGAGGTTCACCATGTTTGCTCGCAACGTGCATCTGCAGCTGAAGCCCAACACCGCTACCCAGTTCACCCAGACGCTGGAGAAGGAAGTTCTCCCGCTTCTGCGCAAGCAGCCAGGGTTTCAGGAGGAGATCGCTTTCATCGCCCCCAACGGGAACGAGGCCTACGCGATGAGCTTCTGGGAGTCGAAGGACAAGGCCGAGCAGTACGACCGCGCAGCGTACCCGGAGGTGCTGAAGGCCCTGGGCAACGTCGTCAAGGGGACTCCGGAGGTTCTGAGCTACGAGGTGTGCAGCTCGACCATTCCGAAGATCACCGCTCGCGACTAAGGGCATGAGCTGAAATTTGTGTCGAGGGCGGCTCAGGCCGCCCTTTTTGCTTCTCCGGGCCCGGGGCTGGCGCGGGAAAGACTCGCGAGCGAGCGACGTCGGCGCGGACCTCCCCACATCGAGAGCGCCATCGTTCCGTCGCGCAGGTTCCACTGCTCGGGGTGGTTTCGCCACGCAGCGCGACGGGTCGGGATCAGCCGTGACCGGTCCAAGGAAGAACAAACCGGGTCTCCGCGGCGCAGACCGGGTGGAGGCCGGGTCGCTGGGCCGAAGAAGCGCGGCGAGACTCGGTGGCTCTGGGCCAGGTGGAGCTGATGCGGAAGATCGAGCGGTACAACGAGGTCGACTGCCGGGTGATGGCGGAGGTCATTCGCCAGCGCTGGCGAGCACCTCGAGCGTGAGTCGCTCCTCCAGCGCCCACCAATCCCGCACCGCACCGATCCGCGCCAGGACCGAATAGAGCCCGAACCGGATCCGGAACAAGAACAGCAACCGCCCTGGCAGCCGGATCTTCAGCACCGCCCGCTTGTCGGCCACCAGCTGCCGCGCCTCGAACGTCACATCCCCGCGCATCGGCCTAAGACCACTCTCCAGGTTCGGCTGAAAAAAACCGCGCAGCAGCCGGCGGGTGGTTTCGAAGGCCTTGTCGTCCTCGGGAGGCTTGGCCTCGAGCCCGCGCAACGCCGCCATGATCCCCTCGCGCCTGTCCTCCCGAACCGCCTTGGACAGCCGCGCCACGCATGCCACCGTCCCGCGGTCGAACTCGCGCACACATCCATGATCGAGGATGACCACCGAGCCGTCGTCCTCGAACAGCAGATTTCCCGGATGCGGATCCGCATTGAACAGCCCATCCCGGTACAGCGTCCCGATGTAGAACTCGTAGAGCGCCTCCCCCGCGCGATCGCGCGCGTCCTGAGTCGCCGTTCGAGCGAAGTCCTCCAGCCTCAGCCCGTCCCGCCATCGGGTGGTCAGCACCCGCCGAGCACAGAACTCCTCGAGCACCCGCGGAATCCCGATTGACGGATGCCCGCGGTAGATCTCCGCGAAGCGCGACTGCCGCTTTCGCTCCAGCGTGTAATCGCACTCCTCGAGAAACCGCTCCCGCGCCTCGGCGATCACTTCCTTGACCTCGACACCCGGCGCGATCAGCCCCGCCATCGCCTTCCCCACCTGAGCCGTCTTGAAGTCCGCGCGGATCGCCTCTTCCACGCCTGGGTGCAGGACTTTCACCGCCACCGGCGTCCCGTCCGGGAGCTTCGCCCGGTGAACCTGCCCGACCGACGCGGTGGCCACCGGAACTCGGTCCATCGTCGCGAGTAGCATCGCCGCGCGTTCGCCGAGCTCCGCGCGCACAATCGTTTCGATCTCCGCGAACGGCGTCGCCTGCGATTGCCGCTGAAGCAACGCAAGCAGCTCACGCGCCTGGGGCGTCAACAGCGGCACGTCGACGTAGCTCAGGATCTGTCCGAACTTCATTGCGATCCCTTTCAGCTCGCCGAGGGAGAGCACCAGCCGCTCAATCGCCTTGGGATCGAAACCCTCGCCCGATGCGAGCCGCCCGAGCAGCTGATCCGCTCCCGCCCGAATCGCCGTGGTCGCCGTCCGGCGAATTCGCC
>RPRB01000273.1 GCA_003818285.1 Myxococcaceae bacterium | reverse complement strand
GGCAACCCCCCGCAAGACGGGCGCTTGGAGCCCCGGGATACGAGGTGTCGGGTAACGAGGTGTCTGGCACCTCTCCCCGGGCACCTCTCCCCGGCACCTCTCCTCGCCTCTCCTCGGCACCTCTCCTCGGGGAGCCCTTCCCGGCAGCTCTCCACGGCCCCCAACGCCCCGGCCGCGGCCCACCCCGCGGTGACCCGGCCCGGAGCTGCCGAGCGCTCTCGGGACGAGGCGTCCCGCGACCGGACACGCTGGTTGACGCTGTCCGGACAGGGCCTTAAAGGCTCCCGTCCCCTCGATGTCCGAGTCTCACGCCTCGCTGTCCCCACCCACGCCGGAGGTGGTGCCCTCCGCGGCCGATCCACTGGGACAGGTGCGCGCGCAGCTCCGGCCGGGCACCCGCGTGCGCACCACGGGTCTCCAGGGTGCCGCGAGAGGACACGTCCTCGCCCGGCTCTCGCGCGAGCTCCGGACGCCGCTCCTGTGCATCACGGCGGACGAGGACTCGGCCGAGCAGCTGGCCTCGGACCTGGCGTTCTTCCTCGGCGGAACGGGCTCGCTGGTCGAGCCCAACGTGCTCCAGCTCCCCGGCGACGAGGTGCTCCCCTGGGACGAGCTGACGCCCGACGCCGCCGTCGTCGCCGAGCGGCTCGGAGCGCTGTTCCACCTCCGCCAGGGAACGCGCTTCCCGGCGCTGGTGATGAGCTGGCGCGCGCTCCACAAGCGGGTGCTTCCCCCGGACGTGCTCGACCGCCTCAGCGAGATGGTCGGCGTGGGTCAGGACCTCGACCGCGATGCGTTCCTCCGGCGCCTGGCCCAGATGGGGTACCAGTCGTCGCCGCTTGTGGAGGACCTGGGCACGTTCTCCTCGCGCGGCGGCATCATCGACGTCTTCTGCCCGCTCTACAGCCGTCCGATCCGCATCGAGCTGTTCGGGGACACGGTGGAGTCGCTCCGGCTCTTCGACCCGGCGACCCAGCGCACCGTCGAGCTCCTGAAGGAGGCGACGCTCATCCCCGCCCGCGAGGTGCTCTTCACCGACGAGACGAAGAGCGCCGCCGAGGCCGCCGCCCGCGCCGCCGCCGAACGCATCGACATCCCCACCAGCCGGCTCCGCGAGACGCTCGACCGCATCCGCGAAGGCATTCCCGCCTACGGGATGGAGGCGCTGCTCCCCGGTTTCTTCCCCGGCGGTCTGGCGACAGTGCTCGACTACCTGCCGCACTGGGCACGCGAGCCGCTGGTGTACGTGGACGACCCGCTGGGGGTGAGCCGCGCCGCCGAGGACCTCCGGAACGAGATCGACCAGGTCTGGGCCGAGGCCACCGAGCGCAAGGACCTGGCGCTCCCGCCCGAGGCGCACTTCGCCTCCGACGACGACCTGCTCGCGGGCATCGCCCGGTACCCGGTGCTCGAGGGAGGCGGGCTGTCGCTCGCGGCGTCAGGCGCTCCGCTGGCCTTCACCTTCGGGACCACCTCGGACCTGCGCCAGGCCATCCTCAGTCACCACGGCGAGGAGGGCGCGCTGACCCCGCTGGTACAGCGGCTCGAGCGCTGGCGGGAGATGCGCGTCGCCACCGCCATCGCCTGCGGCTCGGCCGGGCAGGTGGACCGGGTGAAGCGGCTGCTGCTCGACCGGAACGTGATGGTGCGGGCGCACACCGAGCCCTTCACGGACTCGCCGGCGCTGCGCGACCCGAGCATCTGGGCGCACCTGTTCACCGGTGAGGTGAGCCACGGCTTCGTGGACCCGGCTGGCGGGCTCGCGGTGCTCAGCGACGAGGAGATCTTCGGCGCCCGGGCACACCGGCGAGTCAAGGCCCGGCGCTCGGAGCAGCCCTTCGGTGCGGCATTCCGCGAGCTGAAGGAAGGCGAGCTCATCGTCCACACCGACTTCGGCATCGGGCGGTACGCCGGTCTGACCAAGATGCAGGTGCAGGGAGTGCCGGGGGACTTCCTGGTCCTCGAGTACGCCGGACGGGACAAGATCTACCTGCCGGTGAGCCGGATGCGGCTCATCCAGAAGTTCACCGGCGGCGATCCGTCGAAGGTGGCGCTCGACAAGCTCGGCGGCACGGGCTGGCTCCGGACCAAGCAGCGGGTGAAGGAAGCCCTGCTGAAGATGGCCGCGGAGCTGCTCCGGCTCTACGCCGCCCGGCACGCGCACCCCGGCTTGGCCTTCACCCCGCCCGACCGCTACTTCCGCCAGTTCGAGGCGGACTTCGAGTTCGACGAGACGCCCGACCAGGCCAAGGCCATCGAGGACGTGCTGGCCGACATGCAGAAGCCCGAGCCGATGGACCGCCTGGTCTGCGGCGACGTGGGCTACGGCAAGACCGAGGTGGCGATGCGCGCCGCCTTCAAGGCGACGCTGGACCGGAAGCAGGTGGCGGTGCTGGTGCCCACCACGGTGCTCGCGCAGCAGCACTTCCACACCTTCAGGAAGCGGTTCGCGGACTACCCGGTGACCATCGAGGTGGTCTCCTCGATGCGGAAGGCTGCCGAGGTGCGCGAGGCGCTCAAGCGCGCCCGAGAGGGCAAGGTCGACATCCTCATCGGCACCCACAAGCTGCTCGGCGCCGAGGTGGCCTTCAAGGAGCTGGGGCTCCTGGTGGTGGACGAGGAGCAGCGGTTCGGGGTGAAGCACAAGGAGCGAATCAAGCAGCTCCGCACCCAGGTGGACGTGCTGACCCTGACCGCCACGCCGATCCCGCGCACGCTGCACATGAGCATGTCCGGTCTGCGCGACATGAGCATCATCGCCACCCCGCCACAGGACCGCCGCGCGATCCGGACCTTCGTCACCCGGTTCGATGCGCCGACCATCCGCGAGGCGATCGTCCGGGAGATCCAGCGCGGCGGCCAGGTGTTCTTCGTGCCCAACCGCGTGCAGTAGATCCACTCGCCGGAGAGGTTCCTCCGCGAGCTGGTTCCCGAGGCGACCATCGGTGTCGCGCACGGACAGATGGGCGAGGGCCAGCTGGAACGGGCGATGGCGGACTTCGTGGACCGGAGATTCCAGATCTTGCTCTCCACCACGATCATCGAGAGCGGCATCGACATCGCGTCGGCGAACACGATGGTGGTCAACCGCGCTGACACGTTCGGCCTCTCGCAGCTGTACCAGCTCCGGGGGCGCGTGGGTCGGAGCAAGGAGCGCGCGTACGCCTATCTCCTGGTGCCGGCGCGGCGGGCGGTGACCCGGGACGCGCAGCGGCGGCTGGAGGTGCTGCAGGCGTTCACCGAGCTCGGTGCAGGGTTCAGCATCGCCTCGCATGACCTCGAGATCCGCGGCGCGGGGAACCTCCTGGGCCACGACCAGTCGGGCACCATCGCGGAGATCGGGTTCGACCTGTACACCCAGCTGCTCGAGGAGGCGGTGGCCGAGATGCGAGGCGAGCCGCCTCGGGTGGAGATCGAGCCGGAGGTGACGCTCCCTGTCCCGGCGCTGATCCCCGACGACTACGTGCCCGATGTGCACCAGCGGCTGGTGTTCTACAAGCGGTTCAGCGGCGCCGGATCGGTCGACGAGGTGAGCGATCTGCGAGCCGAGCTGGTGGACCGCTTTGGCGAGCTGCCTGACGAGGTGGACGCGCTGAGCGAGCTGATGTTGCTGAAGCAGGAGATGCGCGAGCTGCGGCTCCGCGCCCTGGAGAGCGGAGCGGGACGGCTGGTGGTGACGCTCGGGCAGGACGCGCTGCTCGACGGAGCGAAGCTCGCGGCCCTGGTGCAGAAGAGCAAGGGCGTGTACCGGCTCACCCCGGACCTCAAGCTGATCGCGCGGCGGGACGGGCCGGATCAGCCGGCAGCGTTGCTCGGTGAGGCGAAGAAGGTGCTTCGCGATCTCGCAGCCTGCGCCGCGGCCTGACACGCACGCCATCGGTGTGAGGGTTCGTGCCGGAGCGCACGGTGTCGCACCGCTGCGTTCCTTCGCGCCGAGGTCGTGGCGCACTCGGCTGTCACGGCGTGAATCGCCGCTTCTAGACTGTCGTCCTCAACTCGCCCCCGCTGGCCAGGCGGGCGACAAGGGGATTCCAACGATGAAGCGTCTACTTTTCCTCACCGGCATCGCCGGTGCACTCGTGGGTTGTGGCAGCGGGTTGCCGACGCCTCCCACGCTGCCCTCGTTCAACTACGGGACGCCGACCAGCAGCCTCTCCTCCGACCAACACAACGCAGCCAACACCGCGGAGAGCGGTATTGGAGACGCCTCCGGGGTGGACGGGAGCACCGCAAGTCCCCAGGCCGCTCCGGTCTTGGCGGACGAGCTCGCCTCGGACCTCCCGAGCTCGGCGCTGCTGAAGGCGGCACCGTCGCCCGAGGCGGCGCTTCGAAGCTTGCCGGTTCCCAGCTCGGAGTCGGCCGCCCGCGCATTCCGCAGCTCGGGGCTCAGCGTCGGAAGCAGCAACTGCATCAGCCAGACGGATACCAAGGTCACCTACTCCAACTGCTCGTACAACGGTGACGGCTTCAGCTGGACCCTCAACGGGAGCATCTCCGTGGCCCCGGGTTCACTGGACTGGGACATCCAGGCCGAGTTCTCTGCCAGCTCCGAGGGCATCACGGGGAAGGGCATGTTCCACTGGAGAGGCGATCTCCACTGGACCCTCACCACGGTGGAGGGGAGCGGCCGGAGCGAGCTCGCGGTGCGCGTGGACGGCAACGGTCAGCACGCGGAGATCGCCGCCACGACCGGGTGGAGGGCGGACCTCCAAGTCGACTCGACGAACCACTGCATCAGCGGCGGCTCGTTCGAGGTCGCGCGGGCCGTGGAGGGGACGGGCGACAACGGCCAGCATGTGTCCGAGGCCATCGGCTGGAAGTTCACCTGGAACGGCTGCGGCAGCGTCCAGGTCGCCGTCGGGAACTGAGCCGAACTAGAGCCGAGGAAACACCTCCGACCCGCACGTCAGCCCGGCGCTGCGGGTCGTCGTGTTTCCGGAGCTCCATGGCTCTCGCTACGAGGTGTCTGGCACCTCCCCGGTAGCGGCCCCGGTGGGATCGAGCGTGCCGCGCGCGCACGATGTCGCACCCGTTCGCTCCTGCACGCCGAGGGTCGAGCGGCACTCGCCTGTGCAGATGAATGGCACCTTCTAGACTCTCGTCGTCACCTCGGCTCGTGGCCGAGCGAGCGACAAGGGGATTCCACACATGAAGCGTGTCCTGTTTCTTGCCGGGATCGCCGGCGCACTCGTCGGCTGTGGGGGCGGCTTGCCGACGCCGCCCGCACTTCCGAACTTCAACTACGGCGCTCCGAGCAGCACTCTCAGCTTCGACCAGAGCGATACGGTCGACAGCGCCGAGAGCGGGCTCTCCAGCGCCTCCGGAATGAACGGGAGCACGGCGAACCCGCAGGCGGCGCCCGTGCTCGCCGACCAGCTCGGCGGCAATCTGCCCGATCCATCCCTGGTCGCGGTCTTCCCTTCGGCCGAGGCGGCGCTGAAGAGTCTGCCGCTTCCGAGCGCTGGGGCTGCAGCCCGCGCGTTCCGGAGCTCGGGGCTGACCGTCGGGAACAGCGACTGCATCAGCCAGTCCGGCGGCTCGGTCCGTTACTCCAACTGCTCCTACAGCGGTGAGGGCTTCAACTGGACGATGAACGGGACCATCACCGTCGCCTCCGGGTCGCTGAGCTGGGACATCCAGGCGACGTTCGAGATGAATTCCGAGGGCATCTCCGGGAAGGGTCAACTCCGGTGGGTGGGCCAGCTGTCGTGGACCGCGACCACCGTACAAGGAAACGGTCGGAGCGAGCTCGCGGTGCGCGTCGAGGGGCAGGGTCAGCGCGCGGAGATCGGGATGACCACCGGTTGGAAGGCGAACCTCCAGATCGACGCGACGAACCACTGCATCAGTGGAGGCTCGCTCGAGGTCGGGCGCGCCGTCGAGGGCAACGCAAGCGGCGGCGAGAGCGTGTCCGCCGCGACTGGCTGGAAGTTCACCTGGAACGGCTGCGGCAGCGTCCAGGTCGCCGTCGGGAACTGAGCCCGCTCGAGCCTGAGCGAAGCTTCCGACCCGCAGCGTCATCCGGCGCTGCGGGTCGTCGTGTCTCTAGGGG
>RPRB01000272.1 GCA_003818285.1 Myxococcaceae bacterium | reverse complement strand
GCGCGCCACCCTCCGGGCTCAGGAGTGCGCTCCGGCCGGCGGCAGCCCCACCGCCTCGTTCAGCCGGCCCGAGCGGAACGGCTCGAGGTCCAGCGCCACGAAGGCGAAGCCACGGGCCCGGAGCGCCTGGTTGATCCGCTCGCGGAAGGCCGGATCCTCGAACCGGTGCTGCTCCTCGGCCGAGACCTCCAGCCGGGCGATGTCTCCGTGGTAGCGGACGCGGAAGCTCCGCAGCCCGGCCGCTCGCAGGTCCGACTCGGCGCTGCCGATCTGCACCAGCCGTTCCGCGGTGACCGCCGTCCCGTAGGGAATGCGAGAGGCGAGGCAGGGCATCTGCGGCTTGTCCCAGGTGCGGAGCCCCAGCGCACGGGAGTGGGCACGAATCTCGTCCTTGGTCAGCCCCACCTCCGCCAGCGGCGAGCGGATCGCTCGCTCGCGCGCGGCCTGGTGGCCGGGCCGGTGGTCCCGCAGGTCATCGGCGTTGAATCCGTCAACGATCGCCGCGAGACCGAGCTGGGCCGCCCACTCGGTGCAGAGGGTGTACAGCTCGCTCTTGCAAAAGTAGCAGCGGTTGGTGGGGTTCGCGGCGTAGCGCGGATCGCTCACCTCGTCGGAGTTGACCGAGACGTGCCGTACCCCCAGCTCGGCGGCGAGCGCCTCGGCCTCTCGCTTCTCCTCGGGAGCGACGCTCGCCGAGATGGCGGTCAGCGCCACCGCGCGCTCGCCCAGCTCGTCCCGTGCGACACGGAGCACGAAGGTGCTGTCCACCCCGCCGGAGAACGCCACCAGCGCCGAGCCGAGCTCCCGCAGGGACGCGCGGAGCTGCTCGACCTTGTGGCCGCTCCGCCCGACCAGCTGCTCGCACTCCGCGGGCGTCAGCACGGCGGGCGCACTCCTCCGACGATCAGCGCTTGCCCTTCGCCTTGCGCGCCTTGGCCACGCGGGCGGCCCGGGCGGTGGGACGGGCACGCGCGCCCTTCCTCGCCGGGGGGTTGGCTCGCATCCGCTTGCCGGTGATGACCTTCAGCTCGTCCGCCGTGACGTAGCCCATGTCCAGGAGAGCCTGGAAGATCCGCAGCGCGCCCGACTCGACCGTCTCCACGTCGGAGCGGATGGTCACCTCGGGAGAGGACGGCGGCTCGTAGGGCTCGGTGATGCCGACGAAGTTCGGAATCTCCCCCGCAAGCGCCTTCTTGTAGCGCCCGGTCGAGTCCCGCTGGATGAGCTTCTCGGTGGGGCAATCGACGTAGACCTCGAGATAGCGGCCGACGATGCGCCGGTTCTCCTCCCGCGCACCCTTGTACGGGCTGACCGACGCCACCAGCGTCGCGACGTGGTTCCGGGTCAGGAGATTGGAGACGAGGCCCAGCCGGCGCACCCCGATGTTGCGCTCCTCCTTGGTGTCCGCCGTGCCGCCCCAGAGGTCCTCGGCGAGGTCGTTCTCGTCCAGCACCTCGACCGCGCGGGCTACCTGGCGTAGCCGGGCAGCGATGTAGTCGACCAGGGTCGTTTTCCCGGCGCCGGACATCCCGGTCAGCCAGAGCGTGAAGCCGTGGTTGGGGGCCATGAACACTCCGCAAAAGGGCACGGCAAATTTCGTACCAGCGCGCGAAAACCGAAGCGCGGCGCGGGCTTGTGTGTACACGAAGTCCGCCGCATTGACAATTCGAACCGCGGACGCCGACAGCGGGTATCCGTCCGCAACTTGGCGGATTCACTCATGTTCAGCCGGCAGCGGACAGTCCGACTCCCGGAAGTCACCCTCTGCCCAGACGGCCCAGCGGGCGCTCCGGGGCCGGCCGCCCTCAAATGCCACGACGAGGTGCGCCACGCCCGGCAGGAGCGGCTGTCCGTCCGGAGCGGCCCAGCGGCGATCCTCGTCCGAGAAGCCCGGCGGGCCTTCGGGGTGCGAGTGGGCGATGGCCAGGACCCGCTCCCCTGCCTGGTCCGCCTCCCGGAGGACGGTGAGCCAGGCACGCGGGTCGAGGCTGAACGCCGTCCGTGCGGTCCGGGGAAACGCCTCGGGGTCGCGGGCGTGGTGCGCGGCCTGGGCGTTCTCCATCGGAACGAGCCGGACGCCGTCCTCCCGGCCGACCAGCACGGCGCACCCCTCGTCGGGCAGGGCCGCGGCGAGATGGTGGAGGAGCGCGGCGAGGACCGACCCGGGCACGGCGGGGGGCCGGTGGATGCAGTCCGGAGCGGAGACCGTGGAGAGCACGCCCTCCCGGGACATCTGGATTCCCTCGAGCGGGGAGCCGAGGCCGAGGGCGCGGCGCTGGACGAGGAACGCGAGCAACGTTCCGAGCTGGATCCCGGCGGGCCCCCGCACCTCGGGCGGCGCGAGGTCCCGCCTCGCGAGGTCCAGGCAGGCATGGCAGCCCTCCTCGGCGATGGACCAGAGAACGTGGGCGCCGGCTGCGGCTCCGACCACCACGCCAGAGCGGCCCGGCGCGGCCGGGGCGGCGAGGACGTCGAGTCGCCGCGCGGGTGGTGAGCCGACGAGCGGCGGCGTCGAGGCCCAGGGTCCGGGCGAGGTCGACGCGCGCTCGACCTCCGTCCCGCCGGCTCGCAGGTACGCCGCCGCGGCGCCGGCCAGGGAACCGCCGAGGGCGAGGTGAACCCGGACGGCCCCGAGCGACTCCTGCCCCTTCTCTCCCAGGTCCCGGAGCAGGAGCTGCCGGGCGTAGCGCTGGATCTGCGGCTCGGTCAGCACCCCGCCGCCTCGCGGCGGAGGAGCAGGCGCCAGGTGCCGTCCTCCAGCCGATCGAGCCCGAGCACGGTGTGGCCCAGGTCTCGTGCGCTCTCCGGAACGTTCCGGAGAGGTTCGTCGCCCTTGAGACGGACCTCGAGGACGCCACCGACGGGGAGGCGCTCGAGCGCGATCTTCGTCCGGACGAAGGTCATGGGGCAGACCTCGGCGGTGATGTCGATGCGCGCGTCCGGCGTCACGCGCGGGCTCCGCATCCAGGACAGTCCGGGACCCGGCGGACGGTGAGGGTCCGGAAGCGCAGCGTGCGTCCGTCCACGACGTGCAGCGTGCTCCGTCCCGCGGGCGACGCGGGCCCGAGGGCCAGGGACGCCTGAAGCGCCCCGAGCACACCGGCCAGCGAGCCCAGCACGCCGGCCCGGGCGCAGGTCGGCACCTCGTCCTCGCGAGGCGCGGTGCCGTACAGGCAGCGCAGGCACGCGCCGCCCGGATCGATGCGCATCGCCTGGCCGCCCCACTGCACCACGCCCCCGGAGACCAGCGGCGTGCCGATCCGCGCGACGGCGTCGCTCAGCAGGAACTTCGCCCCGACCGAGTCAGTGCCGTCGATGGCCAGCGCGTGCCGGGCCAGGAGGGGCTCCACGTCCGGCGGGCCCACGCGCCGGGCCCAGGTCTCGACCTCCAGTCCGGGGAAGGCCTGGGAGAGCCGCTCGCCGGCGACCTCGACCTTGGGCCGCCCGACGTCCTCGGGACCGTAGAGCGGCTGGCGATGGAGGTTGGAGGTCTCCACCACGTCACCGTCGACCAGGGTGAGGCGGCGCGCTCCCGCCTCGGCGAGCGCGACCGCTGCCGGACAGCCCAGCCCCCCCATTCCGATGATCACCGTCGCCCCGAGCATCCGTCGGCTAGGGTATATCCGCATGCGCCCTGCCCTGCTCCCGGTGCTGCTGCTCGCCGCGGCGGCCTGTCGTCCCTCGACTCCGCACGAGGCGAGCGCGCCGCCTCCACCCCAGGGAGCCGCGCCACCTGCTGCCCGCCCGGAGCCCCCTGCTGCCCGCCCGGAGCCCCCTGCGGCACGTGCCGCCCCGGCGCCGGTGCCGGTGCCGGCCCGCATCCAGCTCGATGCCAAGCAGACCGAGTGCGCGGAGAAGTGGCTCAAGGGTCACGGGCTGGACGAGTACGGCAATCCGCAAGGGACGATGTACGCCGGCGGGACGCCCACCTTCGACGAGGCCACGGGCCGCTCGGTGGATCGCTGGACGCTGGTGGCGAAGAACCGGCCGGAGGCGTTGCAGAGCTGCGCGGTCCGGATCCCGCCCTGACGGGGCTGGCCCGGGAGCACACGCAGGCCGCGCTCGCTGAGGATCCCGGAAGCTCAGGCGGGCGCCGAGGCTCCGAGCCGCTTCTGCAGCGCAGCGATGACGTCGTCGAGGTGCCGCCACACCTGGCGCTCGTGCTGGATGACCTCCTCGATGCGCCCCTCGGGAGAGACGACGAACGTGACCCGCCGGTTGATCCGCACCAGCGGCCAGAGCACCCCGAACCGGTCGCTGATCTTCCGGTCGTTGTCGCCGAGCAGCGGGTACTCGATCTTCTCACTCCGGGCGAACTCGCACTGGACCTCCGGTCGGTCCACCGAGACGCCCACCAGCTCGGCGCCGAGCTCGCGGATGCGGGCCTGGTTGTCGCGGAAGTGGCGGATCTCCTCGGTGCACCCCGAGGTGAAGGCCTTGGGGAAGAAGAAGAGCACCAGACGCCGGCCCCGGTAGTCGCCGAGGCGGACGGTCCGACCCTGACAGTCGCGCGCCTCGAACTCCGGCGCCGTGTCACCCACCGCGAGCATGGACACCTCCGGAACGCCCCATTTGCCACGAAATGCGGGCGGAGCGCACCCCGGCGAGCGGTACAGCGTCGCTCAGTGGAAGCCCATGACAGTCCAGCTGATCCAGTGGGCGACGGCCGGCGAGACCAGCCGGCCGGTCCGGTCGCGGAGGATCCCGAACACCAGTCCGAACGCGGTCTTCCCCAGGAGCCCCCAGAGCCCGAATCGCAGGTGGTAGGCGGCGAAGATGAGCGCGGTGAGGAGCAGGCCGGCTCCCCGCCCGAGCATGCGCTGAAGCGTCGGCTGGAGGTCACCGCGGAACAGCGTCTCCTCGGTCAGGGCCGCCTCGACGCCGATCAGCACTCCGAGGAGACGTTCCAGGAACGGGACGTCCCACCAGCCCTGGAGCGTCTCGGCCGCGCTCGCTCCCAGGGTCATGGAGACGAGCAGGACGATGACGCAGCACGCGAGGCCACCGAGCACCCCCTTCAGGAGATCCGGCCCGAGCCGCTCGGCGCGCCAGCCGAGCTCGGCGAGCGAGACGCGTCCCCAGACGACCAGGCCGAGGCCGATGACCCCGCCGAGCGAGAGCACGCTCGCCGCGAGGAGCGCCGCGAAGGCCCCGCCGTCGATGACGCCGAGGTCGCCGCGGCCGGTGATGCGCGCGAGGAGCACGAAGCCGATGACCCGGGTCATCGCCAGGAGGGCGACCAGAAGCAGCGCGTGGGCGAGCCGTGCACCGCTGCCGAGTGGCCAGCGCGCGGTGCTCGGTGCGTCGGCGTGAGCCGTGCGGCCAGAGAGCTCCATCGGCCCGTGAGCCTATGCGTGGGCGGAGAGCCCGGCGAGCCAGCCGTGGGGGGGCGGGAGCCACTCGTCGTCGACTTCGGGCCGCTCCCATCCGATGGACGGGAGCGGCCCCACCCCCTCACCTTCCGTAGGAGGTCGTTCGTGATGCCGGCGCAGCCGCGGTCCCCGCGTCGGGACTCCCGACTGACGGCGGGATCGGCGCGACGATCCCCACCGGCTTCCCCAGCTGCTGGCGGGCGTAGGTGACCCCCTCGGTGTGCGCCATCGCTGCGCCACCCACGTGGGCGTCGAAGAGGCAGGCCTCCCACCGGGCGCCGGCCTCGGGCGTGATGCCGTTCGCGCGGCAGGTGTCGGCCACCGCCGCCTGCTGATCCGCGGTGAGGGCGATGATCGCATCCTGCACCCCGACCTCGCCCGGACAGCCGGTGAGGAACAGCGAGCCCGTGACGTTGCTCGACCAGCTCTGGGCGAACGCGTTCAGGGTGTGGACGTCCGTGCGGAGCCACCGGTCCAGGCGTTCACAGCCGTGGGCCGGCGCGAGCTCAGAACCCGAGCGACATCTTGCCGCCCACCACCGGCGACGGCGTCACATCACGCTCGCCGAGGGTGTTGCCCGAGCCGTCGAGCACGGTCACCGCGCGGAAGAGGCTCACCCTACCAGCGCCCACTTCCGGTCGAGCGCGGGATGTTTCGAAGGTTCGCCGAAAAAGGCCGCCCCCACCATGCCGACGGGGACGGC
>RPRB01000271.1 GCA_003818285.1 Myxococcaceae bacterium | reverse complement strand
TGTCGACGGCCCCGGCGAGGTCGTTGTCCTGGAACTCGTACTCACCGAGCGCGAGGTATGCCTCGGCCGTCCGGTCCTCGAGGCCCAGCGCGGCCCGGGCCTGGAGCTTCGACCGCTCGAACTGGCCGGCCTTCGCCGAGGCCACGGCGGCGCTCCCGAGCAGCCGTGCCACCGGCGCGCGGACCGCCGGGTCCGCCGTCGGGAGCTCCTCGACGCGCGGGAGGATGGGCTCGATGCGCCGGAGGCCTCCGCCGCGGAGCACCTCCTGGGCGGTGACGGCGAGGAGCTCGAGCGCGGGAACCGCCGCGGCCGAGCGGTGCCGGAACAAACCATGGACCTGCTCGACGGCGTCGGGGTACCGGTCGTCGGCGAGGAGCCGCGCGAGCTCCTGGAGCACCGCCCTGACCGGGGGAGCGATTCCTCCGTCCGCCGCGGCCTTCAGTGCGGCGAGCGCGCCACCCGCGTCCGGCCGCGCCGGGGGGCCGGGCGTGCTCGCGTCCGCGGACAGCGCGGCCGCTTCCTGGTCGGCGCGGCGCCTGGCCTCGGCGAGGCGGGCCATGCTGGCGGCGAACACCTCGTCGTCGGTGAGCCCCGCGTCGGATGCCGGCGCGCTCACCGGAGCGGTGACCAGGGGCGGCGGCGGGGGCGCGGCCTGGCGGCGGAGGACGACCGCAGCCACCGCGCCCGCAACCACCAGCACCGCGACGAGGACGAGCGACCGGCGCACGAGGAAGATCCCCAGTCTGCCAGGACGCGCGCCATACGCGCATCGGCCGCCGTTCACGCACATCCGCCGATGCGGAGGACTCACCCCCACACCTGTGGACCCGCCGTCGGTCGTCCACACGGCCGATCGCGCAGGGAATGCGCGCCGCGGAGCTCCGCGATGGTCGGCGCGCAAGCTCGACGCCCAAGAGGGTGCGCCACGCGGCTGGTACGTCCATTGCGATGTCGGGCGAGCACGACCGCGGCTGCGAGAACGCGATTGACCCACCTCGGCTCACCCGGAACGCCTGCAGCGGCAGGGCGGCCCAAGCGGCTGCTGCAACCCTGGGACGTGACGCTCCGCCGGGCACGCCGCTACGTCCGTGTCCGGCGCGCGGTGCTGGCGGCGAGCGTGCTCACCGTCGTCGGGACGCCGTTCCTCGCCGCGCGCTTCGCCGACCGGAGCTGGCCATCCGGTGTCTTCGTGGGGGCCACCGGCGCGGCGCGGGCGCTCGGGGTGGAGCTCCTCGATCCGCTGCTGACTGCCGGGGTGGCGCTCTCGGGCGGCGCGCGCCGCGGCCTCCTCGTGGCGGCGCTCCCGGTGCTGCTGCTGGTGGTGGTGCTGGGCCGGTTCTTCTGCGGCTGGCTCTGCCCGTACCTGCCCCTGCTCGCGGTGAGCAACGCGGTCCGATGGGCGCTCGCACGTCTCGGCATCCCCACGCTGGACCTGCGGCTTCCGGGCTGGATCCGGTTCGCCGTGCTGGGTGTGGTGCTGGGCGGGACCGGCGCCCTCGGCGTGCAGCTCGCGACGCTGGTGTACCCACCGGCCCTGCTGGCGCGGACGGCGTACCGGCTCGCCTTCGGACTGGGCCTGGGCGGCGCGGCGGTGGTGGTCGCCGTCGTCTGGCTCTTCGACACCACCGTGTCGCGGGCCGGGTTCTGTCGATCGCTGTGTCCCGGCGGAGCGCTGTTCTCGCTGCTCGGTGCGCGATCGCCGGTGGGAGTCCGTCGGGTGGCGAGCCGGTGCACCGACTGCACCGTCTGCGACGTCGTCTGCAATCTCGGGCAAGGCCCGATGACCGACCGGGTCGATGCGGGCTGCGAGCGGTGCGGCCGCTGCGTGGCGGCCTGCCCGACCGGCGCGCTGTCGCTGTCGTTCGAGGGGAGGCGCCGGTGAACCGCCGGGGCCTTCTCGCGCTCGCGGCCGGAGCCGTCTCGGGGCTCCTGGTGCGGCGCTCTCCCTCCGCCGCGGGCGAGCTCCGTCCTCCCGGCGCGCTCCCCCCCGGGGCCTTCGAGCGGGCGTGCATCGGCTGCGTCCGCTGCGCCGAGGTGTGCCCGACGCGGGCCATCCGCTTCCCGCCGGGCGCCGGCCTCGACGCCGGCCACCCGTTCCTCGCGCTCCGCGAGTCGGCATGCGTGCTCTGCATGGCCTGCACCGAGGCGTGCCCGACCGGGGCCCTGGCGCGCATCCCGCCCGTGCCGGAGCGCATCGCGGCCGAGGTTCGCATCGGCGTTCCGGTACTGGACCGGAAGGCGTGCCTTCCCTGGAGCGGCCAGGGCGTGTGCCGGCTCTGCGCCTACGTCTGTCCCCTCGGCACCGCGGCGGTGGAGCTGGTGGGGCCGCAGCAGGCGCCGCTCTTCCATCCCGAGGGATGCGTGGGCTGCGGGCTCTGCGAGGAGGCCTGTCCGGAGGAGGCCCGCGCAGTCCGGATCCGGGCGCGGCCGGGAGGTGAAGCGTGAGCCGGCGCCCTCGACTCTCGCGGCGCGACCTGCTCCGCGCGGCGCCCATCGCCGGCGCGGGCGCGGCGGGGGTGGCGGCAGCGGTGGTGGCCCGCGCCCCCGCACCGGCGCGAACCACGCACGGCAAGTGCCGGTTCTGCCTCCTCCACTGCGCCCTCGCGGGAAGCGTCTCCGGCCGCACGCTCCTCCGCGTGGACGGCGACACGGCCGGCGAGACTCGCGGCTTCCTCTGCCAGCACGGGAGCGCGCTGCCCTCCGTGGTGCACTCGCCCGACCGGCTCCGTCGACCGCTCGTGCGCCGCGGCGCGCGCCTGGTGGAGACGTCGTGGGACGAGGCGCTGGGGCTCGTCGGCGAGCGGATGGCGGCGGTGCGAGCCCGGTTCGGACCCCAGGCCGTGGCGTTCCAGACCGGCTGGCCGCTGGTTCGCCATCCGCTGATGGCGTGGATTCACCGTCTGGCGCGCGCGTGGGGAACGCCGAACGTCGCCTCGGTGGCGAGCCTCTGCGAGACCTCCGGGCGGATGGGCCAGGCGCTCACCGTGGGCAGCAAGTACCGGCACGACCTGCGCCGGACACGGACCCTGGTCCTCTGGGGCAGCAACCCCACGCACAGCACCCCGCTGCTCTCCCACGTCGTGGCGCACAAGGCGACGGAGGGGCGTCTGGTGGTGGTGGATCCGGTCCGCACCGAGCTGGCGGCGGCGGCGACCGAGCACCTCGCGGTCCGGCCCGGTACCGATGGCGCGCTCGCGCTGGGGCTGGTCAACGTGCTGATCCGCGAGGACCTCGTGGACCGGGCGCTGCTCGCGCAGCAGACGGTGGGCTTCGAGGCGCTGGTCGAGCTCGCCGAGGGTTACCCACCGGGACGGGTCTCCGCGCTCACCGGGTTGCGGGAGGAGCAGCTGGTCCGGACTGCGCGGCTGCTCGGGACCGAGACTCCGACCGGCATCTGGACCGGCCTCGGGGTGGAGCACCACCAGAACGGCGTGCAGACGGTGCGCGCCATCGCCGCGGTGGAGGCGCTCTGCCGGCGGGCGGGCGAGCCGAACATTCGCCAGGACCTGACGCCGGTCGGTCCCGGCGACACTGCCGGACCGCTGCCCTCCCTCCCGCGCCTCGGCACGCCCGAGCCGGTTCCACCACCCGTGGAGGCGCCGGCGGTGGGCGCAGACGAGCATCCGCTCTTCGAGATGTTCAACCGCGAGGCGCAGGGGAACCTCCTGGCCCGGGCCATCCTCGAGGATCGCCCCTATCCGGTCCGGGCGCTGGTGCTCATCGCCTCCAATGCGCTGGTCACCTCGCCCGGGAGCGCGATGCTGGCCCGCGCAGCGGAGCGCCTGGAGCTCCTGGTGTCGGTGGACCCCTTCCTGACTGCCAGCGGCCGCCGCGCGCAGGTGGTGCTGCCCGCGGCCACCTTCGCCGAGTCGGAGGGGGTGGTCCCCCCGCAGCACGAGGCGTGGCCGGACTGGAAGGTGGTCTTCGAGCTGGCGCGGGCGATGAGGCTGGGCGGTTGGTTTCCCTGGAAGACCTGGGCCGAGGCGGAGGCCGCGCCGCAGGTGCCGGTGCCGGCCGCGCCCGAGCTCGTGCCCGGTTTCGACCCGGCGTTCACGCAGGCACCCCTGCCCCGCTCCGCAGGCGTCCCCCTGGTGGGGACGCCGTCGGGGAAGATCGAGCTCGCCTCCAGCCTGCTCGAGCGTGCCGGGCATCCCGCGCTTCCGGAATGGGTGCCACCGTCGCGAGAGCCCACGGCCGAGTTCCCGCTCCGGCTGGTGACGGGACCGAGGACCCGCGCGTACATCAACTCGCAGTTCCGGCAGGTGGCGCGCATCCGGCTTCTCGAGCCGGAGCCGGTGGTGCGGGTCCATCCTGACGCGGCGAGAGGCGCCGGGGTGGCTCACGGGGAGCGGGTGGCGATCGTCTCACCGGTGGGCCGGATCGAGCTGCGGCTCGCCGTGACCACCGACGTCCGGCCGGACGTCGCGGTGATGCCGGCGGGCTGGGAGGAGGCGAACGCGAACCTCCTCGTGGACGCGGACCTCCGGGATCCAATCTCCGGCTTCCCGGCCTTCCGCTCCGCCGTGTGCCGGCTCGAGGCGATCGCCGCCGGCCACGGCTGAGCTCGCGGGCGTTGCCAGCGCCCGCGGCGCGGACGCCACGCGGTGCGCCAAGGGACCGGGTTGAGGGTCGCGACCGTGCATCGGTTACGCGCCGCGTCCCCCGCCCCTGGATGTCGGTGGCTCGTGCGTACGCCCCCGGCTTCGGCGTAAGACCTCTCCGGGGCTACCGGGGCGACTCGACTCCGGGGAGGAACGTCGCATGAAACCGTTGCGTCGTCGCTGGGCGTGGTGGCTCGCGGGTGGGCTCGTGGCGCTCGGGTGCTCGTCGAATGATTCGCCGGGTTCGCCTGACTCGGGGCAGCCCGACGCGGGCCTGCTCCACGTCGCCTCCCCGACCTGGGAGGAGCAGGTCGTTTACTTCGTGATGATCGACCGGTTCGCGAACGGCAACCCCTCGAACGACAACCAGAACCGGAGCGAGTTCGACCCCACCGACGGGGACAAGTACTCGGGAGGGGATCTCCAGGGCATCATCGACAAGCTGGACTACATCCAGGGCCTGGGCGCCACCGCGGTCTGGATCACTCCGCCGGTCGCCAACATGTGGTGGGACCCGCTGCAGCAGTCGGGCGGCTACCACGGCTACTGGGCGCGCCACCTCAAGAAGGTGGACGAGCACGTCGGCACGCTCGAGACCTACAAGGCCCTGAGCGACGCCCTCCACCGGCGCGGGATGTACCTGATCCAGGACGTGGTCCCGAACCACATGGGCAACTTCTTCACCTACTCGAGCTACGACCCGGCCGATCCGTCACAGAACGTGGTGATGAACACCCAGGCCGTCCCCACCCCGAAGCCGGAGCAGGCCCCCTTCGACCAGAACGACCCACGGGACCCGGTGCAGCGGGACGGCGGCGTCTATCACTGGACCCCGGTCATCACCGACTACTTCGACGCCAACCAGGAGCTGAACTACCAGGTCTCCGACCTGGACGACCTCGACTCGGAGAACGCGAGAGTGCGGACGGCGCTCCGTGACTCGTACGGGTACTGGATCAAGGAGGTGGGCGTCGACGCGTTCCGGGTGGACACGGCGAAGTACGTGCCCCACGACTACTGGCACGACTTCTTCTGGTCCACGGACACCGATGCGCCGGGGATGATGGCGGTGGCCAGGGCGACCGGGCGCGAGCGCTTCTTCGCCTTCGGCGAGGTGTTCGAGAACTCCGACCCGCTGAGCGACACCGCCGATGAAAAAGTCTCGAGCTACCTCGGGACGACCGCGACCCCCGAGCTGCCCGCGCTGCTCGCCTACCCGCTCTACTCGGAGATCAACCGCGTCTTCACCGGCGGCCAGCCGACGTCGTACCTCACCTACCGGCTGGGGCGGTTCATGGACCCGGCGCTGTACCCCAACCCGTACGCGAGCCCCACCTTTCTCGACAACCACGACAACCAGCGGTTCCTGGCGCTGGGCAGCCGGCGGGCGATGATCCAGGCGCTGGCGTTTCTCTTCACCATCCCGGGGATCCCGGTCATCTATTACGGGACCGAGCAGGACTTCATCGAGACCCGCGCCGCGATGTTCGCCGGGGGCTGGATGGCGAACGGCGATTCGTACCTCCCGGGCGACCGCTACCTCTACCTGAAGCGGCTGGCGGA
>RPRB01000270.1 GCA_003818285.1 Myxococcaceae bacterium | reverse complement strand
CGTCACCCGCCGCGAGCGCGACCTCAGCAAGCATCGACCACGCCTGCGCCTCGCAGCTCCAGTGCCGCGCGCACCGCCGACCGCGCGAACACCTCGGCCAGCTCCGCGTCCTCCCAGCGGAGGGCCTGCGCGGTCTGCATCTTGAGGAGGATCTGGTCCGTCTTGCTCATCGTTCGCTCTCGGCACCGGCGGGCGGCGGCAGACCGGTCCGGGTGCCGCCGCCCATCGAGTGCACGCAGGTGTGCCCTGGCTCCGCACGAGCGCAGGCCCTCACCGCAGTCGCCTCCCGAGAACCCCGTGCAGCTTGAGCGCGACGAGGTTGAAGGGATCGAGCTCCAGCACCTCGATCACCTCCTCGAGCGCCTGGCGTGTTCTCCGGAGACGGTAGAGGAGCTCCGCCAGGTGCAGGTGCAAGGTGGGCGAGCTGTGTCCGAGGGCCTCGGCGTCCTTCAGCGCGGAGCGCAGGAACAGCTCCGCCTTCTCCGGGTCCTCGGAGCTCAGGGACTGCGCAGCCTGCACCTTGAGCAGGATCTCGTCCTTTGGTTCGCTGACCATCGTCTCGCTCACCTTCGTTCACGTCCGTGGGGTGGCGGGGCCACCGTGCCCCGCCACCCCTCTCGATCACGCCATCGCCTTTCCCTCGACGCCGAAGAGGGGGATCTGGACCCCAACCACTGCCACCTCGGCCTCGGCGGCCGTGGCGCGCGCGACGTCTCCCTGCGCCCGCGCCACCCGGGCCAGCGCCTCCCAGGCCTCCCGCGCTGCCGGGAACAGCGTGGTCACCGCCTCGGCCAGCACTCGCGCCCGCTCGAGCTGGGCGGTGGCCACCGCGAACCGCACCATCACCAGGTGCGACTCGAGGTCGGCCTCTCCCGCCTCCACGAGCAACGCGTAGAGACGCGGGACGGCCGCGTCGTCCGCCGCCCGTGCCGGGTCGGCGAGCGCGGCGCGGAGCCGGGCCGCCACGTCCTCGAACGAGTGACGCATCGGGAGCGCGAGCGGATCCGCCTTCATCGCCTTCTTGAGCTCGTCGAACGCCATCTCCAGCTTTCCCATCCGGTCCAGCGCGCCGGCCAGCACGTAGTGCACGTACGCGGAGGCGAACCCGAGCCGCTGGGCCTCGGCCACCACCTCGCGGAAGAGCTTCTCCGCGGCCTCCGCATCTCCTCTCTCTTCCAGCGCCCTCCTGAGCTTCGCCAGGAGGGCCTCCAGCTTCGTTCCGGTCAGCATGTCGGACCTCGGGCGCCGCCTTCCCTCGTGGAGGAATCAGGGCGCGAGCGGACGTGGCACGCACGGGCGTGAGGGACGCGGCCCGGGCGGCGGACGGCGGGTGGAAGGATCACGGCGAGACCGCGGATCCCTGCCCGGCGTGCGCGGAGCTGCGCGCACACGAGCACCGGTCCACTCGCCGCGGGCCGTCTCCCGCAACGACGGACGGAAGACGCCTGCTCACCTCGTCTTGTTGTTCAGTGCCTCGTCGACTGGCAGCTCGGGAGGCGCATCATGGGTGGCCTCCTTTCGAGCGCAGGGCAGCTCCGGGGCCAGAGAGCTGCGGCGCGCGTTGATGCCAGAGTGCGAGGCTCGCTGTCAAACGGCTGCGGAAGTGCTCGGAACGGCTTGGCACTGTGCGAAGGTGCCGCTCCGCCGGGGGGAGCCGGAGAGGTCGATGGACGCCCCGCTCACGCGCGGAGACGAGACGCAGGTGCGATTCGCCTGGATGCCACGACCCGGCACGCTCGCCTTTCACCTCATGCTCGCGGCCGTCGCGCTCCTCGTGCTGGGACCGCTCGGGGGCATCGCCGCCGCGTACATGAACTTCACCCTCGGGGTCTTCGTCCCCGGGCAGATCCTCGCCGGCATCCTCGGGAGCATCGTCACCTATCCCTACGGAGCCCAGGGCCGCCACGGCGCGAACTACATGCAGACCATGGCCGCCTCGGTCGCCTCGCTCGGCGCGATGGCGGTGCTCATCCAGGCCGCGGTGTGGCTGGGGATGGAGATGCCTCCCACGTGGCAGCTGATTCTGTTCATCACCTGCGTGGGGATGTTCGGCGTGGGTCTGGGGATGCTCTACACCCCGGTGCTGGTGGACCGGATGCGGCTCGACTACCCCTCGGGCTACGCCGTCGCCAACATCATCCGCGCGCTGACCGACAAGACGCTGTTGAAGCGGTCGGTGCGCAGCCTCGGAACCGGCGCGGGGCTGGGAGCCATCGGCGGCTGGCTGATCGATCGCGTGGCGTGGATCGGTGCAAGCGGTCTGTCGATGTCGAACATGGGCGCTGGTCTCATCGTCGGCTCGCGCATCGCCATCCCCGCCTCCATCTTCGCGCTCGCCGGCTGGCTGCTGAGCCCGTGGCTCCGGAGCAACGGCTGGCTGGGCGAGAACGAGCCCTTCCGCCGGCTGGGGTTCCTCGTCGGGCTGGCCTCGATCCTCGGCGCCGCGGTGGTCGACCTCGCGGTCATCGCCCGGCAGACGGTGGCCCGGGTGCGCGCCCCGGAGGGAGAGGTCAGAGACGAGCCCTCGGATCCCCGCGGCTTCCCCACGCGGATGCTCGTCCTGTGGGTGCTGTTCTGGGCGGCGGCGGTGGTCCTGGTCGCGACCGGCCTCATGCACCAGCCCGCCCGCTACATCCTCTTCGGCCTCGGGCTGAGCATCCTCTTCGTCTTCATCAACGGCATCTCCACCGGGGTCAGCGACCAGAACCCCATCTCCAGCGCCTTCGTCGTCTCGGTCCTCCTGATGTCGGCGATGGGGCTCCGCAACCCCGTGGTTGCGATCACCGCCGCCACGGTGCTGCTCATCTGCAGCTCGGTCGGAGTGGACATGCAGCAGGACCGCTCCACGGGCTGGCGCCTCGGGACCGATCGCCGCGTCCAGTTCTGGTACCAGATCTTGGGGATCGGCATGGGCGCGGTGCTCTGCGTGGTGCTGGCCCGCGTTTTCATGAGCGCCTACCCGGTGCTGGCGGTGAACAGCTTCGATCACCCGGAGGCGAAGGTCGGCCAGTGGCAGTCGGCGATGACCTACAAGTTCGTGGGAGCGATCCGCGGCCTCGGCCACCTCCCGGTCCACCAGCTGGCGGCGCTGGAGATCGGCTTCGCGCTGGGCCTGATCATCGAGGTCCTGCGGAAGCTCGTGCGCGCGAGCGCACGATACCGGGCGCTCGTCACGCGGCCCGGCGCCGGTCCGGCGGTCGGGTGGGTGACGGACTCGGTGCTGCTTCCCAGCCCCTACGCTTACGCGTTCGGGACGTTCGTCGAGCTGCCCACCGCGCTCTGGTGGGGGGCCGGCGGCATCGTCTCCTCGGTGTGGAACACCCTCGGACGGCGCTCCGGGCCCGCGGACCGCGCGGCGACCGACGAGCTACCGGCCGACATGTCCACCACCTCGCTGGTCGGAGGCGGACTCATCGCTGGCGAGTCGCTGTTCTACCTCGCGATGGCGCTCATCGGTCTGGCCGGGCTGGTCTGACGACGGGACCGCGCCCCTACCGCGACGGCAGTCGCGAGCGCGCCCACCCTGCGAGGACCGCCGCCGGCGCCATGATCAGCACCGCCGAGAGGTCCAGCCAGCGCGGGTTCGCCCCCGGCTCGAGCCAGGGGTGAATCAGCGCGGCCAGCGTGATGAGCCCGGCCACCACCATCGCGTGCGCGAGTGGCCGGCGACCCCCGAGGCTGGCCGCGGTCAGGCCTCCCAGCGCGGCGAACACCACCCCGTACGCGATGGCCCCTGCGGCAAGTCCCAGCGTCGGTGGGACGCCAGGGTGCTCGGCGACGGCGCCCCGGGGCATGAACGACCCGATCACGAACACTGCGAACCCCAGCGCCACCGCCACGATGCTCCGGATCCAGTGCATGCGCGAGCCGTTCTAGCTCGGCGCGACGCCTGGAGGGCGACGGACTAGAATCCCCTCCGGGAGGGGGACATCCATGCGTCGAGACATCGCGAGGGCCGTCGTCCTCGGGCTGCTGCTGGGAGGCGCGGCGAGGGCGGAGTCGGGCTGGCGAGAGATCCGGGGGCCCCACGTGGTGCTCCGGACCGACCTGGGTTCCGGCGCGGCTCGCGAGGCAGCTCTCACCGTCGAGCGGTTCCGGGCGCAGATCATCGCCGCCGCCTGGCCCCGCGCGACGCTCCCCGCGGTGGATCGCATCGAGGTCACCGTCTTCGGGAACGGCCTCGACTTCGAGCACCACTTCGGGCGCAACATCGACGGCGTCTTCTTCCACGACGTGCCGCCGTTCGCCGTGATGCACGGCCACCCGGAGAAGTGGGAGCACCGGGCGACCCTCGCCACGCCGGAGACCACGTCCATCCTCCGCCACGAGCTCGTCCATCACCTCGCGGCGAGCATCTACCGGCGCCAGCCACGGTGGTTCGCGGAGGGGCTGGCCCAGTTCCTCGAGACGGTCCGGACCGGAGAGGACGGCAAGACGGTGCTGGTCGGCGCCGCGAACCTCTCTGCGATCCAGAAGTACCGGTCCTTCCGGAGCCTGCGGGTGGCGGACGCGCTCGCCTGGTCGGGCAAGCTGGACGGGATGCCCGAGGCCACCATCGACGGTCTCTACGGCCTGAGCTGGGTCATCGTGCACTGGCTGTACAACGAGCACCCCGAACAGTTCGCGCAGCTCCAGGGCTTCCTGGCCCGGGGCATCGATCCCGACAAGGCGTGGAAGATCATCCTTCCCGACCTGAGGACGCCGGACATCGACGTCGCGCTCAACCAGTACCTGAGCCACGGCAACTACCAGGAGTACCTCGCGCCGTTCACCGACCCCCGGCCGCCCCTCGAGGAGGTTCCGCTCAGCGAGGCGGACGTGCACGCCGAGCGGGCACGGGTGGCGCTGGGCGCGGCGCGCTCGAGCACCGACCGCGCCGCGCACCAGGAGGACGCACAGCGGGAGCTCGCCACGGCGCTCAAGCTCGATCCCACGAACGCGAACGCCCTCGTGCTCCGCTTCGAGCTCGCCGCCGCCAAGGAGAGACCGGCCATCGCCCGGAAGCTCACCGAGGCCCGGCCCGAGGACGGACGCGGGTGGCTCCTGCTCGGGCAGGCCCTCGAGGGCGCAGGGTCGAGCGCCGAGCGTGAGGCCGCGTTCCGGAAGGCGGTGACGCTGCGTCCCGAGGACCCCACGGCGCTGAACAACCTCGCCTGGCTCCAGCTGCAGCAGGGCAAGCCCGCCGAGGCGGCCCCGCTCATCACCCGGGCCATCCAGATCGCGCCGTACGATCCCTCCCTGCTCGACACGCTCGCCGCGGTGCAGGCGAGCCTCGGCCGCTGTTCGGAGGCCGCGGCCAGTCAGGCCCGCGCCATCGACGCGCTGCCCGAGGGGGTCCCCGCGGCCCGGCGGAGGGACTTCGAGGGGAGGCTCGAGCGCTACCGGACCCGATGCAGCTCCGGTGCCCCCACGGCCGGAAGCGGGGGCTGAGCGCGGTCCGCAACACCCCCCCGCTACGACCGCGGCCCTGGCTGCGGTATGAGTCTCCTGAGATGGCGGGCACCCAGATCTTCGTCCGGAACCGGGAAGGAAAGGTGTTCGGGCCGATCGAGCCTTCCACCGTCGAGCTCCTGATCGAGAGCGGCGTGCTGCAGGGCATGCTCCAGGTCTCGACCGACGGCGAGCGCTACGCACTGCCGTTCCGCTTCCCGGAGCTCCGCGACTTCTTCCCCCGGCATCTCTGGGGCGACGACGGGCGCAGGGAGGTGCAGCTCGACTCCGAGCTCACGACCGCCACCGGGGCCGAACCGAGGACTCCGGCGGCCGCGCTCTTCGGGGCTCCCGAGGCCTCGGGATCGGGAGCTCGGCCGGCCCCTGTGCCTGCGGCACCGGCACCCACGCTGACCGCGAGGCCCGGGAGCGTCGCCGCCCCGCCCGCCGAGGCTCCTGAGCCGCTCGCGCCGGTGCTCCACGGACCTCCAGACGCTGCCTCGCCCGTGCTCACCGTCGAGCCTGGTGAGGCGATCCCCTACGACGTCGCTCCGCCCGTGCTCACCACGGCGCCCGCCGGATCGCTCCCCCCGGCACGAACCTCAGGGTCTCGGATCTCAATCAGCGACCCGGCAGCTCGGTTTTCCGACAGGGTCTCGCTCGACTGCCGCTCAGCTACTCGGCGCAACGATCTCGGTCCCGAGCCTCGAAGCTGCGAGGAGCGAAGAACCCGTCCGGT
>RPRB01000269.1 GCA_003818285.1 Myxococcaceae bacterium | reverse complement strand
GCGCGGCACTGCAGTTCCCGATCGGCGAGACGCGGCTGGCCTCGTTCCGGAATCCGGTGGTGGGCCCGAACGACGGCCCGACCTCCAACCTCCCCTGCTGGGTCCGGCGCATCGACCAGGACCGGTTCCAGGTCTTCGCCATCAACTGCGCCCACCTTGGGTGTCCGGTGCGCTGGTTTCCTCAGTCGAACCTCTTCATGTGCCCATGCCACGGCGGGGCCTACTACGCCGATGGCTCGCGTGCCTCCGGTCCGCCGGAGCGTGGGCTGTTCGAGTACCCGTGGCGTCTCGACCGCCAGGAGCTCTGGGTCCAGGCGAAGGAGATGCCCACGCCTGGCGCCCTGGCCGCCGCCGCCGGCGCGAGGAAGCCCTCATGCGCCTCCTGAACCGCGTGAGCCAGTGGCTCGACGCCCGCCTCCAGCTCAGGGAGCCGGTCACCAAGGTCCTCGAGCACCCGATTCCCCGGAAGAGCGCGAGCTGGTTCTACGTCTTCGGCAGCGCCGCGCTCACCATCTTCATGCTTCAGGTGGTCACCGGGGTTCTCCTCGCGCTCCTCTACGTGCCATCGGCCGCCGATGCGTGGAACGGGCTCCAGTCCATGAACCACCAGGTCGCGGCCGGCTGGTTCATCCGCGCGCTCCACGGCTGGGGCTCGAACTTCATGCTGGCCGTGGTGGTGATCCACATGGTCCAGGTGTTCCTCTTCGGGGCCTACAAGTTCCCCCGGGAGCTGACCTGGATCCTCGGTGTCTTCCTCCTGCTGGTGACCCTGGGGATGGCGTTCACCGGCCAGGTCCTGCGCTTCGATCAGGACGCCTACTGGGGCCTGGGCATCGGAGCCTCCATCTCCAGCCGCATCCCGGGGGTGGGGGGGGCGCTGGTGAAGCTCCTCCTCGGCGGACCGATCATCGCCGGCGCGACGCTGTCCCGGTTCTTCGCGCTTCACGTCTTCGTCGTCCCAGGACTGTTGATCGGATTCGTTGCGCTCCACCTTCTCCTGGTCATCAAGCTGGGCATCAACGACTGGCCGATGCCCGGGCGCGTCGTCCGCCGCTCCACCTACCTCCAGGAGTACAAGGAGCTCACCCATCGCGATGGTATGCCCTTCGTCCCGGCCGGGGTGGGGAAGGACATCATCTTCTCCGGGGCAATCCTCCTCGCCATCGTGGCCTGTGCCTTCTTCCTCGGCCCCTTCGGTCCGGGTGGGCAGCCCGATCCCACCATCATCCAGACCGCGCCCCGTCCGGACTTCTTCTTCCTCTGGCTGTACGCGCTGCTCTCATTCCTTCCGCCCGCTTACGAGACGCCGTTCCTCCTGATCGGTCCGGCCATCGGCCTGATCGTCCTGCTGGTGCTCCCGTTCGTCGCGGGAGAGGGGGAGAAGAGCTGGAAGCGGCGTCCGATCGCGGTGCTGATGGTGATGCTCCTCGCCGGGGTCTTCGGGTCCCTGACCCAGCTCGGCCTGCACACGCCCTGGAGCCCGGTGATGGATGCCTGGAGCGGCGAGCCCATCCCGGCGAACTTCCTCGTGCACCGGACTCCGCTCGAGCGTCAGGGCGCCCTCGTCTTCCAGGCCAAGCAGTGCCACACCTGCCATGCCCTCGAAGATCGCGGTGGGCAGCGCGGTCCGCCGCTGGATGCGGTCGCCGTCCGGCTCACTCCCGATCAGCTCATCCGGCAGGTCATCCAGGGCGGCGGGAACATGCCCGCCTACGGGAAGAGCCTGAGCCCCGCGGAGACCACCGCGCTGGTGGCCTTCATGGGAACCCTCCATCCGCCCGGGCAGGCGCCGGCGCGAGACGCCTCGCAGACGGTCCTCTACGGGAAGGAGCCCTGATGGCCGAAACCATCCGGGTCGAGCGATCTTCGCTTGCCTCGGCGGCCGATCTCCTCGTCGCGCCTCTGGTCACTCGGCTCGGGCCAGGCTCGCTCCGGCGCTCCTCGACCTCTGCCGTCGTTGCGGCGCACTCCTCGGGTCGACCCGGGTGTTCTCGGCCATGATCTTCGTGCTCGCGACGGCCCACGTGGGGACGGGAGCGCTGGCCCTGAACGGGGCACTTGCGGTGCTGGCAGCCGCGTACCTGTGGAGCTGGCGGCGGGCGCGCACCTCCGGCGGAGCCACGCTGCCGGAGGCACGACTCTGGACCTTCCTCGGGGGGCTGGGAACGATCTGGCTGGCTGTGGGCCCGGTGCTCGGGCACCTCGACCAGGGGTACCTCACCGCGCACATGGTCCAGCACCTGTTGCTCATGACCGTGGCTGCGCCGCTGCTCCTCCTCGGGGAGCCCTTCCGCGTGTTCCACGCCGGCCTCGGGGGAGAACGGTCCACGGTGCAGGTCCGTTCGCCGCATCCGCTGGTCTGCTGGTTCGCCGGCACGGGCATCGTTCTCTTCTGGCACGTGCCGGCTCTCTTCGAGCTCGGAATGCGCTGGCACGCGCTCCAGCACGCGACCTTCCTCGTCGCCGGGCTGCTGTTCTGGGTGCCGGTCCTCCGGCCCTGGCCCACCGTCGCCGCGTGGTCGCGCTGGTCGACCCCGGCGTACCTCTTCCTCGCCACGCTTCCCTGCGATGCCCTCTCGGCGTTCCTCGCGTTCTGCGGCCGGGTGGTGTACCGCCGCTACTGCTTCACCGGCGGAGCGGGAATCTCCGCCCTCGACGACCAGGTCCGGGCCGGCGCCTTGATGTGGTTCTGGGTCACCATCGCCTACCTGGTGCCGGCGGCGCTGGAAACCGTCGAGCTGCTGTCTCCCCCGGCGCAGGCCCGGCGCGTGGCTCGAGGCGGACGGTGAGGGTGGGCGCGATGCCCGCTGCCGTCAGGCGCAGAGACGTCCGTCGTCCTCCAGCGCCCGGCGAAGGGTCGCGCGTGCCCGGCAAAGGTGGACGCGCTGGGCGATGTCGGTGATCTCCAGGACCTCGCAGGCCTCGGCGGGACTGGCGCCCTGGAAGTCGCGGAGCACCACCACCGACCTCTGGGTGCGGGTCAGCGTGCTCAGCGCTCGTTCCACCCGGCCCGCTGCCTCCTTGTCGAGGAGGATCGTCTCCGGGGTCTCGTCGCTCCGCCCGTGCAGGCAATCGATCCAGCCGCGGTCCTCGGGGCCCTCGCCTTCGCGGCGCGAACGCCCGCTGCTTGCTCCTCCCCGGAGCGAGAAGAGGAGCCGGGAATGCACCTCGCGCCGACGGTGGCACCGCGCCTCGTTGAGCACGATCGAGGTGAGCCAGGTCCCGAGCCGGGAGCGACCCTCGAACGAGCCGATTGCGGCCATGGCGCGGATCCAGGCGTCATGAACGATCTCCTCGGCGACCGCCGGGTTCCCGACGATCTTCAGCGCCTGGCGCCATAACGGGCGCCGGAATCGCCGGAAGAGCTTCGCCTGCGCGGAGGGATCTCCCGCGCGGAGCTGCTCCACCAGGATCTGCTCGTTGTTCTCCTCGCTCGATTCCGACATGCGATCCGACCGTCCTCGATTGCGAAACCCGTCAGTCGTTCTGTGCAATCGATGCGCCACGGACCGCCCCCGGGCCCTCGCTGCCTTGGTGCGAACCGGTCGACAGAAGCAGGGCCACGAAGAGGGCAGTGAGGTGAAGCAGGCTCAGCCGGAACACCTTCCACGCCCACCCCCGTCCGCCATCGAGGTATGCGCCGTATGCTACCACGAGGAGGAAGACGACACCGAGGACGCCCGCCACGCTCGCGTAGAGCACCCCACCGAGGCCGAGCGGGACCAGCGCCAGGCTCAGCACCAGGAGGAGGAACGCCCAGAGCACCATCCACATCCGTGTCGCACGCTCGCCATGGACCACCGGGAAGACCTGCATGCCCGCCGCGCGGTACTCGTTCCGCCGGAACATCGCGATGGCGAGGAAGTGGGGGATCTGCCAGGCGACGAGGAGCCCGAAGAGCAGCAGCCCGCGCGCGTCCAGGTGTCCGGTGACCGCCGTCCACCCCATGAGTGGCGGAAGCGCTCCCGGAACGGTCCCGAGCACCAGCGCCCAGGAGGTCCGCGTCTTGAGCGGGGTGTAGGCCCCGACGTAGCTCACGAGCGCCAGAATCTCGAGCGCGAAGGTCAGGAGATTGCTCCCCAGCGCGAGGACCCCGAGGGCCAGGCTCGCCAGGAGCACACCGAAAGCCAGGCCGACCTCCGGCGCGAGGCGCCCGGCCGCGAGCGGACGGTTGCGGGTCCGTGGCATGAGGCGGTCCCGCTCTCGCTCCATCCAGCAGTTCAGCGCGTTGGCCGCACCGACCAGGAGCGCCGTGCCGAGCAGGATGCTCAGCCAGCCCGACGCCGGAAGAGAGCCCGGGGCGAGCCACATGCCTCCGGCGAGGGTACAGAGCACCAGTGCGGCCAGCCGCGGCTTGGTCAGGGACACCAGGTCCCACACCGTCTGGACGGTGCGTGCGCGAACCGCAATCGTCGTCGGGTCGACACGGTGCTCCGACGCCGCCAGTGCCGGAAGAGCCATCGGCCCGAACGGAGTGCAACGTGCGCGCCGCCGGAGAGCCTCGTCCGGGGGATGTCACGCACCGGGTCTCGCGGGGTTGGACTGAGGAACCCTCGGATCCTCGGGCACTGACCGCGGCGATCGACACAGCGCCGCTGTGGCGACACCCCGGAGTCACCCGGCGGCGAGGACTGGTTCACTGGCGAGGTGGACCAGAAGCAGTGTCCACGAGCTCGGCTCCCACCAGCTCCAGACCCGTGGCCGACGTGATCCGAGCCAGACTCTCCCGCGGAGAGCTGTGATCCGGCTCGGGAAAGGCCCAGAGCTCCCACCGTCCATCCCCTTGCGAGACCTTTCCTTTCAAGCTCCGGAGCACCTTCTCCTGTGGAAAGAGGGAACGTGGCTTCGACAGCGGGACGGTGGCCAGGTGATGACCGGTCGCCGCGTCGAGGAGCACCGTTCCCAGCGATCGGTATTCGGCGAGCAGCACCGAGTCGTCGGTGGACCACTCGAGGTCCACGGAACTCGAGGCGAGGCTGGGAATGCGCCAGAGCTGCTTCCACGGGCTCACGCTCCACAGTGCGATCTCTCCACGACTGGCAATCAGCAATCGCTGTCCATCGTTGCTGAACGTGAGATCATTCAGGGTCTCCTCGAATGTGGCCTCGAGATCGGTCGAGCTGCCGACCGTGTGCACGTGGGCAGTCGTGCCGTTGATCCAGGCCGCGCGGTCCCCGTCGCCGGAGAGGGACATCCCTGCTGAGATGTCACCGACTCGCTCGCTATCGGTCCAGATGGGGTCCGGCGAATCGATCGTCCAGAGAGCGAGACGTTTCCCGCTCGAAGTGAAGAGGCGACGGCCGTCCGCGGAGGGCAGGAGGCGGAAGCAGTCCTTGCACCCGAGGTTCCAGAGGACCCGTCCGCTCTCGGCGTCGAGAAGGTTGACCCCGTCGTCGTCGCGGCTCACGACCCGCCGACCGTCGGACGTGAGCGCGATCTCCGAGCGCAGACCGAGGGAACCCGAGAGAAGTCGCGTTCCGGATGCATCGTAGAGCTCCCATCTTGAAGCCTGTACCTGGCCACCCAGGAAGACGAGGATGCGCTGTCCGTCGCGAGAAGAACGGAAGAACATGAAGGGACTGCCCTCGAAGATCTTCCGTGGAACCGGTCCGCGGATCTGCCAGGAGCTGAGGTTCGATGCCCCTCCCAGCCCCGCGGCGAAGACCCGCTCCCCGTCGGGGGAGAACGCCAGCCGCGGCTCGCCAGGCACGAAGCTGAAGGAGGTGAGGACGCTCCTCGACTGGAGATCGACGAGATCGGCGTGGTAGCCGCTCCGCCGGTCGAACACCATCCGGTGCCCATCCCTCGAGACCGCCACGCCCCCAGGTCGGGCTCGCACGCTGGTCCCGCTTCCCCTGGGAATCTCGACGAAGAAATCGCCCTCGCTACCGCCGAAGATGTGGATGCTCGTCGGACGGATGAGGGCCAGTCCGTGCGCCGTGAAGATCATCTCGCGAACGTCCGGGCTCACACGGGCCGCCACCTCTCTCCGGTCGACCAGGCCCCAGAGGTGGATGAAACCCTTGGAGTCGTCGAACGCGACCTGCCGGCCATCGTCGCTCACGATGCACTGGTACTCGCGATCGACAGTGGCCGACAAAACGGTCGACTCCGCGTCCTCTTTCGGGGAGATGATCAGTCCGGCGGAGCTCACGAGGACCGGAGGCGGGAAGGGGGT
>RPRB01000268.1 GCA_003818285.1 Myxococcaceae bacterium | reverse complement strand
GCGGATCGCCGATGCAGCGCTCTGAGCAGCACTGAGGGTTGTTCGTACAGCTCGTTCCGTTGGCCTGGCACACCCCGGCGTCGGATCCCGAGCCTGCGTCCGGGGTTCCGGCGTCGGTTCCCCCTGTGGGAGTCGGCTGACAGGCATAGATCCCGGTGTCGGTGGGGCGGCAGTCGTTGCCCGAGCAGCACTCCGTCGAGCTCTGGCACGTCTCGCCGACCGGCTTGCAGTCGGCGACGTTGCACCGGAGCTTCCCATCCTGGCCTGGGACGCACGGCGCACCACCACAGCACTCGTCCTTGAAGTTGCACTCGGCCCCTTCGGCGACGCAGCACCCGGCCTGGCCGGTGTATCCGGTTGTACAGGTCGGCGAGATCCCTCCGAAGCACCGGGGGATGCCCGAGGTGTCGAGCTTGCAGACGTCCTTGCCCGGAGTGATCACTCCGCCGCCCGAGATCTTGCCGTTGCAGCAGTCCTGATTCGCGTTGATGCTGCCGAGGCCCCCGTCGGGAAGCGGCACGACCGGCGCGCCACAGATGTTGCCGGACGGAGCGCAGGCGTTTCCGTTGTCGCAGGTGCCGGAGTTGCACTCGACGTTGCTCGTCGGGTCTGCCCCACCACAGCAGCTCGCGGTGTCGGTACACCAGGTGCCGGTGAGTCGGCAGCCCTCCGCCGCCTGGCACACGGTCACGCCGGAACCTGGATCCGTACAGAAGCGCGAGCAGCAGTTGCTTCCTCCGCTGCACGGTTCGCCGGCCTGGGTGCAGTTGCCGCCACCGCCGCCGGTCACGTCCAGGCAGTGTCCGACGCCTCCGTCGTTGTTCGCCGAGCAGGCGTGGCCGCAGCACTCGTCGTTGCTCCGGCAGATGTCATCGACCGCCTGGCAGGAGTACGCCCTCGCGCAGAAGCCGCCCTGGCAATTCGTCGAGCAGCAGTCGTCGCCTGCGCTGCAAGCCTGGCCGATCACCTTGCAGCTGCTGGTGCTGCCTGGGAGGCTCGCGCAGCTACCGCTGGTGCAGGTGCCTGTGCAGCAGTCGTTCCCCGAGCTGCACGACTGGCCCACGTCCTTGCAGATCTTGTCGGAACACGTCCCGTTGACGCAGCTGTTCAGGCAGCAGTCGGTGTTGGTGGTGCAGGACTCCCCGTTCGCCTGACAGAACTCGGCGACGGCGCAGGTCGTCCCGTCGCAGATGCCGCTGCAACACGGCTTGCCCGAAACGCAGGATGCGCCGGGGAGCACGCAGGCGAGAACGCTTCCTCCATCCCCGCCGCCGCCGCCGCCGCCGCCATCGCCGCCGCCGCCGCCACCACCACCGCCGCCATCACCACCGCCCCCGCCACCATCGCCGCCGCCACCGCCACCCCCCGGACCGCCAGGGGTCGAGCCACTGCACGCCGGGGCGCCCAGCGCGAGCAGGGCGCCGATGGTACAGAGGGCGAGGAACGCTCTCGAAGTCTGCATCGACGATGTCCTTTGAAGTCGGCCGGCGGGTGCTGATCGCGGCGAAACCGGATCGATCATTCCGGCGATCGCGCCGGTTGTCGAAGAAGTGGAAGTGGGGTCGTTGCGCATGCAAACGGCCAATCGGCGAGCACGGCGCCGGCTGTGCGTGCGATTCCGCCTTGGCCTGCCCCGCTCGAGCCGCATGCGGGTGCATCGGCCATGCTCGGCGCGTGCGCCCATGCTCCCACTGGGTCAATTTTTGGGGCGCGGTTCTTGAAGACCCCGGTCGCCATGCTCGCCTGGGTCGGTGTCGTGGTGACCGTGCTCGCCTCTCCAGCCGAAACCGGAGTCACGCAAGCGCTGTCACCGCAGGTCCTCTCGCCGACTCTGGTGAGGCACGCGCCCGAGCGTACGGTCGCGGCCGTCCTGGAGGGCTGGCTGACGAACCTCGCCGTGGTCCGGCCGGCGCAGGGGAGCCTCGGCAGCGGCTCGACGTTCCTGTTCATGACAGTGGCGCCGGTGGGTCGGCACAGCGTGGGGCTCCAGGCCATCGGCAGCTTCTGACGACGGCTCCGGCAATCCAGGTGAACGTTCCGGAGCAGGGCCTGTCCCGTTCGGGACTCCCACTCTTCGGCTTCTGGCGGTGAAGGTGCGAGCGGGCTGGACGGAGGGGCTGCATTCCTCTGCTGTTGCTGCAGTCGTGCTCGGTCCGTCCCCGGGACGGGCGGCGATCCACGAAGGTGTCAAACACCTTCGACGAGTCCCGGGAGCGGACGTGCTCCGGAGCGCAAGGCGTCGAGCACGCTCGTGGACGCGCCGCGCCTCGTGCCCGCGCGGCGCGCGACGGAGTGCTCGCTCGAGTTGTCAGCCGCCGGGATGCCGCGCCACGTTGCTCAGGTGATGGACGCGCGCAGGCGTGCTGCTGATCGCCTCCGGTCCCGGGTTCCCGCGTTCGACGCCCCTGTCCTTCGCTCAGCAGTCTGTAACGCAGCGCGGCATGTTGCGTTGACTCTCTGCGTCAGAACTCTAGACACTGTCTGCATGGAGCAGCGGCGACCGGGCAACGAGGTGCATCTCGACGAGTGGGTCAGCCCGCATATCTGCGACCCCGACGGCTTCCTCAAGCCGGGGAAGATCCTGGAGTGGATGGACGTGGTCGGTGTGCTCGCCGCCTCTCGGCATTGCCGGCGACCGGTGGTGACCGCGTCCGTCGACGGCGTCGAGCTGCGCGATCCGATCCGGGTCGGCGAGCACGTCGCGCTCCGCGCATCCGTCGCCTACACCTCCGAGCGCAGCATGGGGATTCACGTCGCGATGTCGAGCAGCGGCCCGGACGCGCTCCCGGCTCGCGAGGTGCTCACCGCGTACATGACCTTCGTGGGCCTCGACGATGCGGGAAAGCCGGTGGTGGTGCCACAGCTCCGCCCGGAGACGCCCGCCGAGCGGACGCTCTTCCGCGAGGGCCAGCTCCGCCGCGAGTTCCGGAGAAAGCTGGAAAAGGGAGAGCTGTCGGACGAGACGCCTGCCGGGACCTTCTCCGGAATCAGCGAGCAGGACCGGCCGCTGCTGGTCCGCGAGGTCCTGAAGATGCTCCCCCGGAACTTCCGCCTCCCCTGGGAGCGGCCTCCGGGCCCGCCACGGGCGCCGCACCACTCGTACGTCCACTCGATCGAGCCCGTGCAGGTGAGCGACATCAACTTCCACGGCACGCTCTACGGCGGGAAGCTGATGCGGTGGCTCGAGGTGAACGCGCACCTCTCGGCCCGTGCGTACCTCGGGGGCCATCCCGCGCGGATGGTCGGCCTGCACGGGCTCACCTTCCTCCGGCCGGTCCAGCGTCACGTCTTCGTGCACATCCGGTCGATGGTGGTCCACGCCGAGCCGCACTCGCTGACGGTGCTGGTGAGCGTGGAGGCCGAGGACCCGATCGCCGCCGAATACGCGGAGACGCTCCGCGCCTTCCTCACCTACGCCCCGTCGGACCGGGAGGTCCGGGTGCCCCCGGTGCAGTGCACGAGCGACGAGGAGCAGGCGCTGTTCAAGGAGGTCAGCCACCGCCTGGCGCTCCAGGCGGCGCTGCGGCCGCGAGACTGACCGGTCGCGAGCGCGCACTCACGGCGCCTGCTCGGGCGGGCGGCCCGTCAGCCCACGACCGCGAGCAGGTCCCCGGCCTGCACCGCGCTCTTCAGCGCCGGCAGCAGCTCCTTCACCGAGCCCGCGCGCGGAGCCCGAACCACCGTCTCCATCTTCATCGCCTCGAGCGTCACCAGCGGCGCGCCGGCGTCCACCCGGTCCCCCGCCTTCGTGTGCAAGGCGATCACCGTGCCTGGCATGGACGCGCCCACGTGCTCGGGGTTCCCGCGGTCGACCTTGCGCGCCTCCTGCACCGCCACCGCACGCGAGCGGTCGCGCACCATCACCTGCCGGGCGTGCCCGTTCAGCGCGAAGTACACCGTCCTCATGCCGCGGTCGTCGGGCTTGCCCACCGCCGACAGCTGCACCACCAGCGTCTTCCCCGGCTCGAGCTCGACGAAGATCTCCTGACCCACCTCCAGCCCGTAGAAGTACGTGGGCGAGTCCAGGATCGACACGTCCTCGTACCGGCCGTACGCGTCGAAGTAGTCCGCCATCACCCGAGGATAGAGCGCGGCGCTGATCGCCTCGTCCTGCCGGATCTGCCTCCCCACCGTCTCCCCGAGCTTTCGCTGCAGCCCCTCGAGATCGAACGGAGGGAGGCTCGCGCTGGGACGCCCCTCGACCGTCGGAAGCCCCTTCAGCACCGCCTCCCGCAGCTCGCCGGGAAAGCCTCCCGGAGGCATGCCGATCCGTCCCTGGAAGTACTCCACCACGCTCACCGGGAAGTCGAGCCGTGAGGAATCGGCCAGCACCTTCGACTGCGTCGCGGCCGCGCTGGCCTCCAGAGTGTCCCTGCGCACCAGGAGATCGTTCTTCAGGAGGAAGATGGCGAAGTCACCCACCATCTTCGACGAGGGCGTGACCTTGGGGATGTCGCCGACCAGGAGGTTCACGACCGCGAAGGCGTACTTCACGTCGTTCCACCGCGGCAGCAGCCCCATCTCCTGTACCTGGGGCCTGAGGTTCGAGTACTGCCCGCCGGGGATCTCGTGGAAGTACACCTCGGAGGTGCTGCTTTTCAGCCCGCACTCGAACGGGCTGTACACCTCGCGCACGTCCTCCCAGTAGTCCGCGAGCGGCTGCAGCTTCTTGTTGGTCAGCTGCGTGTCCCGAGGGTATCCGCGGAGCGAGGAGACCAGCGCATTCAGCGAGGGCTGGCTGGTGAGCCCGGCCATCGGAGCGAAGGCACAGTCCACGATGTGCACGCCCTGGTCGATCGCCTCCAGGTAGGCGGCGATGCCATTCCCCGAGGTGTCGTGGGTGTGGAGGTGGATGGGCAGCTGCACCGTCTCTCGCAGCTTCTCCAGGAGCATCCCCGCGGCGCGCGGCCGGAGCAGACCGGCCATGTCCTTGATGCAGAGGAAGTGCGCGCCCATGTCCTCGATCCGGCGCGCGAGGTCCGCGTAGTACTGCAACCCGTACTTGGGCCGCTTCTCGTTGGAGACGTCGCCCGTGTAGCACATGGCCACCTCGGCGACCTTTCCGGTCTTCCGGATGCGCTCGACCGAGACCTCCATCGACTCCAGGTCGTTCAGCGAGTCGAACACCCGGAACAGGTCCAGCCCCGCCTCGGCCGCCTGGTCGATGAACGCCTCGACCAGGCTGTCGGGATACGAGGTGTAGCCGACCGCGTTCGCTCCGCGGATCAGCATCTGCAGCAGCAGATTCGGGACCGCGGCCCGCAGCGCGCGGAGTCGCACCCAGGGATCCTCGTTGAGGAAGCGGTACGCGGTGTCGAAGGTCGCCCCGCCCCAGCACTCCAGGCTGAACAGCTCGGGCGCGAGCTTCGCCGTGGCGGGGGCAATCTTCAGCAGGTCGTAGGTGCGGACGCGGGTGGCGAGCAGGCTCTGGTGCGCGTCGCGCATCGTGGTGTCGGTCAGCAGCGTGCGGTTCTGCTGAAGCACCCAGGCCGCGAGGCCCTCCGCCCCGCGCTCCTCGAGGATCTGCTTCGTCCCGGGAAGCGCCGCGCCCTGCGGCACCACCGGGAGCCGCGCGGGGACGAACTCCACCGATGTGCGGCGCTGCTCGGACTTGATGGTGGGGTGGCCGTTGACGATCACTTCCCCGAGGTACTGGAGCAACTTGGTCCCGCGGTCGCGCCGCCGCTCGGGGGCAAAGAGCTCGGGCGCGTCGTCCACCCAGTGGGTGAAGGTCTCGCCGTTCCGGAAGGTCTCGGTGCCGAGGACGTTCTCCAGGAAGGAGAGGTTGGTCTTCACCCCGCGGATCCGGAACTCGCGCAGTGCCCGCAGGCCCTTCTGGATCGCCCCCTCGAAGCTCGGGGCGAAGGCGATGATCTTCACCAGGAGCGAGTCGTAGAACCGGCTGATGTAGGCGTTGGGGTAGCCGTTCCCGCCGTCCAGCCGGATGCCGAACCCCGTCGCCGGGCGCCAGGCGACGATGGTGCCCGCGTCGGGCAGGAAGCTGTTCGCCGGATCCTCGGTGGTGACCCGGAGCTGGATCGCCGAGCCCCGAGGCACGATGGACGACTGGTCGGCGATGCCGATCTCGGGATCGCTCAGCCGGCGCCCTTCGGCAATCCGCAGCTGGGCCTGCACCAGGTCGATGTCGGTGATCTGCTCGGTGATGGTGTGCTCCACCTGGAGGCGGGCATTCACCTCGATGAAATAGATGTCCTCGCCGTCGACCAGGAACTCCACGGTGCCCGCGTTGGTGTATTCG
>RPRB01000267.1 GCA_003818285.1 Myxococcaceae bacterium | reverse complement strand
GATCCGGCGCACGGCGAGCACCTCGCTGCGCACCGGCTCGGGCACCTCGATCACCACCCACAGCTCGGGAACGCGCGCGGCGCGGGGGGGCGCGAGGCGCGGGCCCGGTCCCGGGCGATGGTCCTCACCCATCGGCGCTCCGGATCGGGCGAGGAAGAGGCGCCCGGCGCCCGTGGGACGCGTGCCGACGGTGACCGCGAGCCTCGGGTGGGGGAACCGTGACGCCTCTCCTCGACTGCGCGAGGTACCACGCGGGGGTGACGCCGTCAGTCCGTCCGTTTCCAGGGCAGATCCCAGGATTCGCGTCGCTCGAGGAAACCGGTGACGCGGCCCGCGGTGTCGCGCTGGAAGATGCGACGCGTGCGCGGCTCTCCCGGAACGAAGAACACGTCCGGTGACTCGAGGCGGAGCGGCTTGCCCGGCTTCCCCGCCGTTCCGCCGGTCAGTCCGTCCGTCTCACACTCGACGACGTAGGTGAGGTCGCCGAGCCTGTACCGGCCGCAGTAGGCCCGCCGCTGCTCGGCGGTGGTGGGGAGCGCCGGCGGATCGGTGCGCAGGGCCAGCACTTGCACCGCGAGCAGCTTCCAGGTCCCGTCCCGCTTCACCCACGTTTCTCCAATCCGGTAGCGGGAGTGAATCCGGGCGCCGTGGAAGGTCTCGTCCTCGTCGGCGATGTAGGTGGTGACCGCGGTGTCGCCGACCACGGTCGCCTGGAACTCCACGGGACGGAGCGCGCCGCTCACGCCGGGCGGGAGGGGACGGATGCTGGCCAGCATCGCCTTCCGGTCGAGCACCTCTCCCTGCTCGTCGACGACCCGTGCGCGGGCATCCAGCGCCTGGTCCCAGACCGACGGGTCCCCCCGGGTGATGGCGTCGAGCAGCTGCTCGGTGCGGGCGCGCAGGAGCGCCGGGACCTCCTCGGCGGGGGGTGTTGTGCCGAGGAGGAGGACGAGCATCGGGACGAGCATCGGCATCGGAGATCTCCCGCTGCCGACCCTACTCCGAGCCGAGCACCTCCATGCCGCGGAGGCGCACGGCGGGGACCGCGGTCAGGCCGAGGCCTTCTGAGCGGCGGGGGGCTCGGAGTCGCTCACCGACGCCGGCGCCGTCGGGACGCGGACCTCGAAGGTGGTGCCCTGCCCCACCGTGCTCCGGACGGAGATCCTCCCGCCGAGCTTCTGCACCACCGCCTGGCAGACGGAGAGGCCGATGCCGGTGCCGATCCCCACCGGCTTGGTGGTGAAGAACGGCTCGAAGATCCGACCCTGCGCCTCCTCGGGGATGCCGCAGCCGGTGTCCGACACGCTGAGCACCGACTCCCTGCCGTCGGTCCCGGTGAGCACGCGGATCTCGTTCTCCCTGGGGTCCTTGTCGCTCAGGGCCTGCATCGCGTTCACCAGGAGATTCATCACCACCTGGTGCAGCTTCCCCCGCGGCGCGCTGGACACCGGCGCCGCGCGGAGGTCCTTCACCACCCGGGCCCGGCTCGCCAGCTCGCGCTCGGTCAGCAGCAGGGTGGAGGCGGCGATGTCCGCCAGGTCCACCGGCTCGAGGACCTGGTTCTCGTCCGCGCGGCTGAAGGTCTTCAGCTCCTGGACGATGGTCCGCACCCGCTGCCCGCCTTCGCTCGTCTCTCCCAGCAGGGAGTCGATGTCGTCTAGCGTCTGCTGGAAGCCGATGCGCTCCTCGAGCTCGCGGCCCTCCGCCGGCGAGAGGCGGTACGCGGCGATGACCTGCTTCACGTCGTCGACGTAACTCTTCAGCGAGGTGAGATTGCTGAGGATGAACGCCAGCGGGTTGTTGATCTCGTGCGCGACGCCGGCGGCAATCTGACCGATGGCGGCGAGCTTCTCGCTCTGGGCGAGCTGGGTGGCCATCCGCCGGTCGCGCTCGGCGTCGGCGAGGCGGATGAGGTTGCGGACGCGGGCAACCAGCGCCCGGCGCTGGATGGGCTTGTGCAGGTACTCGTCGGCGCCGGCCTCGAGGCCCTGCAGCTCGCTGTCCGCGTCGTTGAACTCGGCGGTGAGGAATACCACCGGCATGCGGGCGCACGCGGGGTTCTGGCGAATCCGGCGGCAGACCTCGAACCCGTCCATGTGCGGCATGCGGATGTCGAGGAGAACGAGGTCCACGCCGCCCTTGTCCACCTGCTCCAGGGCCTCGACGCCGCTGAACGCGCCGAGGACGCGGAACCCCTCCGCCTTCAGGTAGGCCTGGACGAGCCGTACGTTCGCCGGCTCGTCGTCGACCACCAGAACCTGTGGCGGCTGCTGGTCCCGATGTGGGCCCTCGTCGTAACGCCCCTTCAGCATTGAGGAGAGGATCGCGTCCGGGGCCTGGTCACCGCAAGTGGCGCCGCCGGGCTCAGGCGGCGGTCAGGAGCGGGGACGTCGCCACTTCGCCCACCTCACCCGACCCCGCTGCGGCGAGGCAGAAATCGGAAAGATCCGGCGGCAGCGGAGAATCGAAGCCCAGCCGGGCCCCGGTGAGCGGATGGGGGAATTCGAGCCGGGCAGCGTGCAGGGCGTGCCGCGGAAGGCGCAGGCGCTCCCAGGCCTCCGGCTCGAGGCAGCGCTTGCTGAAGCGGTCGAAGTAGCCCGGGTCGGGGCCGTAGATCTTGTCCCCCACCAGCGGGAACCCGGCCTCGCGGGCGTGGATGCGGATCTGGTGCTGCCGGCCGGTCTCGGGCAGGCAGCGCAGAAGAGCGAACGGTTCGCCATCCCGCCGGAAGCGGCGTTCCACCGCGAAGGCGGTCCGGGCGGGCTTGCCGGCGCGACGGTCGATGCGGACGGCGATCCGCACCTCGGCGGTGCCTTCGGCGATGGGGGCGTCCACGGCGAAGGTGTCCGGAGGATGCCCCTCGACAACGGCGAGGTACTCCTTGTGCACCTCTCCGGACTGGAAGGCGCGCATCAGGGCCCGCGAGGACTCGGCGCCGCGGCCGCAGACGAGGAGCCCGGAGGTCTCCCGGTCCAGCCGGTGAGCCGGATCCGCCCGGAGCGAGGGCCCGTGCCTGCGCTCCAGCAGCTTCACCAGGGTGTTGTGGTGGTACCGCGCGGTGGGATGGATGGGGAGGCCGGCCGGCTTGTCCAGGACCAGGAGGCTCGCGTCGAGGTACAGCTCGACGACGTCCTCCGGCACCTCGGGCTCGGCCTGCGCGCGGCGGCGCAGGGTGAAGGTGAGCCCCGGCCGGACGCGGGTGCTGGGCTTCAGCGGCCGGTCCGACACCAGGCTCCGCTCGAGGATGCGCCGGACCCGGGTCCGCGACAGCCGGCGGATCTTCTCGCAGAGATAGCGGTCGAGTCGCCAGCCGGCGTAGTTGGGCTCGACGGTGAAGGTGACGTCGACGAAGCCCGGATCGGTCGGGGGGGTGGGCGAGGACATGCCGGCGACCCCTTCTCTACCGGCTTCGGGGGCATGGGCTCAACGGGCGGCGGGTCCGGCGGAGGCGGTGGCGTCGCCCACGAGGTAGCGGCGGAAGAAGCTGGTCATCTCCACCGCCGCGCGGATCCGGTTGGGAAGCTTGCGGAAACCGTGGCCCGGCTCGGAGCGGACGAGGTGCGGATCCCGATCAGCGCGCGCACGTCGCGCTCGAGCGACGCGGCGGGATCCGGCGCGCCGGCGCCGAGGAGGAGCAGGGTGAGCAGGGACATGGCGGCGAACCTACTCAAGGCCGGAGAGCTCCGAGGCGCCGATGCGGGGAGCCGCAAGGACCTTCTCCGTTCGAGCCCGGAAGGGTGCTGGCACCGCACCTGTCGGCTGGCAGACCCTGTCCAGTGCATGGCACTCGCCCCCCCCTCTGGCGACGTGGGCGCAGGCGAGGACGCGCCTTACCTCAGGAGACGTGCAGGGGAGCGCAGGCATACAGGGGAACGGAACAAGGACGGTCCTCCTGGTCGAGGACGACGACGACGTCCGCGAGGTGGTGGAGCAGATCCTCACCGAGGAGGGTTTCCAGGTCGTCTCCGCCCCGGACGGAGGCGCGGCGCTGGAGGTGCTCGCTCAGGGGCATCACCAGTTCTGCACCATCATCCTCGACCTGCTGATGCCGGGTGTGGACGGGCTGGAGTTCCTGGACCGAGCACGTGACCGGCTCCGCAGCACCCCTGTGCTCGTCTTCTCCGCCACCCTGCTGCCCTCGCACGTTCGCGACGACCCGCGGGTGAAGGACCTCATCCCGAAGCCGGTGGATGCGGACGTCCTCGTGGAGAAGATCCGGGCGCACTGCGGCTGAGGCGGGCATCGGCGCGCCCCCCGGGGCCCCGGCGCAACCCCTCGCCGACGCCTAGCGGTGCAGCCAGTTCCTGAGCGTCGCCAGGAGCTGGTCGGTGTTGACCGGCTTGGCGAGGTAGTCCGAGGCGCCCGCGTCGAGGCACTTCTCGCGGTCGCCCTTCATCGCCTTGGCGGTGAGCGCCACGATGGGCAGGCGACGGAACGCCTGGTCGCGGCGGATGACCTGGATGGTCTGGAAGCCGTCCATCTCGGGCATCATGATGTCCATCAGCACCACGGCCACGCCGGGCGTGGACTCGAGGAGCGAGATGGCCTCCCGGCCGGTCTGGGCGGTCAGCACGTCCATCCCGTGCCGCTCGAGCACGCTGCCCAGGGCGAAGATGTTCCGCACGTCGTCGTCCACCACCAGGACCTTCCGGCCGCGGAGGTCCTCGTCGGAGCGGTGCAGCTTCTCCAGCATCCTCTGCTTGTGCGGCGGGAGGTCGGACACCACCCGGTGGAGGAAGATGGCCGTCTCGTCGAGCAGCCGCTCCGGCGACTCCACGCCCTTGAGCACCACGGTGCGGGCCAGCTCTTGCAGCTGCTGGTCCTCGTCCTGGGTCAGCTCGCGTCCGGTGAAGACCACCACCGGGAGGTCAGGCAGCGTTCCCCGGTCGCGGATGCGGGCCAGCACCTCGAAGCCCGAGATGTCGGGCAGGCGGAGGTCGAGGACCATGCAGTCCACGCGGCCCTCCCCGAGAATCTCGATCGCCCGGGCTCCGGTGCCGGCGGCGAGGATGTCGATGTCGTCGTGGGCCAGCAGCTCCTGGATGCTGGTGCGCTCGACGTCGTTGTCCTCCACGATGAGCAGCTTGCGCCGCCGGGGCGTGGTGTACTCGCGGAGCTTCTCGATCGCCGAGGCCAGCCCCTCGGTGGTGGCCGGCTTGGTGACGAAGGAGAAGGCACCTCGGCTGAGCCCGTGATGTCGGTTGTCGTCCAGGGTGACCATCTGCACCGGGATGTGGCGAAGGTTCACGTCCTGCTTCATGTGGCTGAGCACCGTCCACCCGAGCATGTCCGGGAGGAACACGTCGAGCGAGACCGCGCTGGGTCGGAACTCGCGGGCGAGCTCCAGCGCGTCGGTGCCCCGGCTGGCGATCAGGACCTTGAAGCCCTGGTCCCGGGCCAGATCCGCCAGGACACGGGCGTAGTGCGGATCGTCCTCCACCAGCAGGAGGCTCAGGTCTCCCGGCTGGAGGTCCGCCCGGTCGTCCGGGACGGGCTCCGGCGCGGTGGACTCCACCACCCGGATGCCCGAGCTGGGGCGGTCGACCAGGGCCTGGCGCGCCGGCTCGAAGCGCACCGGGCTGGACGGGCCGACGTAGCGGATGGGCAGGTAGAGGATGAAGGTGCTGCCCATTTCCGGCGTGCTTCGCAGCTGGATCTCGCCGCCGAGCAGGATGGACAGCTCGCGGCTGATCGCCAGGCCGAGTCCGGTGCCGCCGTACTTCCGGGCGGTGCCGGCATCGGCCTGCTGGAAGGCCTCGAAGATGATCTTCTGCTTCTCGGGCGCGATGCCGATGCCGGTGTCCGACACCTCGAAGGCGACCACCATCGGCGACTGGTCGAGGACCGGGTGCTCGCTGGACCAGCTGCCCTTGGCCACGGACACCTTGAGGTGCACCCCGCCGTGCTCGGTGAACTTGAAGGCGTTGGAGAGGAGGTTCTTGAGCACCTGCTGCAGCCGCTTCTGATCGGTGTAGAGGCTGCGGCCGAGATCGGGATCCAGCGACACCTCGAACGAGAGGGCACGGGTCTCGGCGTCGTGGCGGAACGGACGGGCCACCGTGTCGAGGAGGTTGCTGAAGTACACGTCCGCCGGCTCGACGGTCACGGTGCCGGACTCGATCTTCGACAGGTCGAGGATGTCGGAGATCAGGTTCAGGAGGTCCGTTCCCGCGCTGTGGATGGTGCGGGCGAAGTCCACCTGCTTGGCGGTGAGGTTCTGCTCCGGGTTCTCCGCCAGCTGCTGACCGAGGATGAGGATGGAGTTCAGCGGCGTCCGCAGCTCGTGG
>RPRB01000266.1 GCA_003818285.1 Myxococcaceae bacterium | reverse complement strand
GCGTGGCCGGCGTCGGGACGCGCTTCGCGGCCTCGGCGAAGGCGACTCGCATCGACTGATACCAGTAGTCTCCCTCCGTGCCATCCGATCGTGGATCCGTCGGTGGAGGCATTCGGAAGAGGGCACGGGCTTGCGCGCCTCCGAGGCCGCCGGTCAGAAAGTTGAAGTACGAGGCCTCGAACGGCGCGTACCGGAGGAGCGGGACGAGCACCGAAAGCGCGGCGGCTCCGCAGAGCCCGAATCGGAGCGCTCTCCGCCCGGCCTCGGTCCGAAGCGGATCGCTCGCCCTGCGCGCCCACTCCCCCACCATCCCCAGGAGCTGCGCGAAGCCCCAGCCGGCGAGCGCGCACAGGCCGGGCACGTACTCGATGAAGTGCCGGTTGGCGTCGTAGAAGTTCGACCGCGGCATGATGCTCCGCAGGTAGGGAACGGCGACCCAGATCACCAGCAGCGCCACCCGGGTGGTCGCCTCGGGGTCTCGCCGGCGGATCCAGGCGACGAGCGCCACGGCGGAGGCGAGGAGGATCACCGGCGGGGTCATGAAGAGCAGGCACTTCAGGGGATGCCAGGTCCAGCTGTCGCGAGGGCTGACCCCGTAGGCGGCCATGAAGCTGAGGTACCGGCTCAGCCGATCGATCATTTCCGCCGGAGGGGCGTGCCAGATCCACGGCCAGGAGACCAGGAACACCACGCCGGCGATGTACGGCACGGCGAGGCAGGCGGCGACGAGGCGATACTTCTCGCCCGGAGGCGAGCGGCGGATGCGCGCGAACCAGATGATCGGGGCCCACAGGGCAAGGGTCACCAGGACGAAGACGCCGTTCAGCTTCGCCGCGAGCGAGATGCCGAGGAACAGCCCCGCGGCGAGGACGTCGCGGGCGCGGCCGCTGACCAGCCCCTCGCCCGCGGCGAGGATCGCTAGCCCGTAGAACATCGCGCAGGGCCAGTCCTTCGGATTGTTGAACGCGTGGCCGAACGCCGAGGGGAAGAGCATCAGCGCGACGGCGGCGAAGAGACCCGCCTGCAGCCCGAGGAAGCGAATGGCGTAGTGGGCGAACAACCCGAGGCCGAGCGCCTGGAGGAGGACGAGCCCGAGGTGGTGCGCGGCGGCGGGGTCGAGCAGGCCGAGCCAGCCGTGCACCACGGCCGAGACCACCGCGGCGATCAGCCCCGGCAGCACCGGGTAGCGCATCGGGTCCGCCCACTCGTCGTCCCGGGAGAAGAAGGAGTGGAACCCCCGGGGCTCCGGCCGTGAGGCGAAGTCGAGCGCACCCGGCACGCTGCGGTGAGTCAGGAAGAACAGGGTGCGGTCACCCGCGTAATAGAGCGCCGGCGCGTCGTAGGTCACCCCGTGCTGCGGAAGGAGCGGCAACGCGAGGAGGAGATACGCCAGCGCGACCAGCTGGGGCGCGTACCTCTCCAGGCGCTCCCGCAACTATCGACCCCCTCGCCGGGTCTGCAGGCTCACCGGCGAGCCGCCCGACTCGGACTCCTCGACGGCTGCGGCCGAGGGCCTGAGCACCTCGCGGACGATGTAGTTCGGTCGGCGACGGACCTCGTCGAACACCCGACTGAGGTACTCGCCGAGGATTCCGATCGCGACCAGCTGCGCCCCGCCCAGGAAGCAGACCGCGATCATCAGCGAGGGCCAGCCGAGGATCGCGGTGTGGGTGATGAAGCGTTCGACCAGCACCCAGCCGACGAGGACGACCCCCAGCGCACAGGCGACGGCTCCGAGCAGGGTCGCGAGCCGGAGCGGCAGGTGGGAGAAGCCGAAGATCCCGTCCAGTCCGAGCTTGAGGAGCTTGGAGAAGGTCATGCTCGGCCGGCCCGCGGCGCGCTCCGGGCGGTCGTAGGCGATCTCCACCTGGCGGAAGCCGACCCAGTAGCGGAGCCCGGGGAGGTACCGGGAGCGCTCGGGCATGGCCAGCACCGCGTCCAGCGCCGCACGATCGATGAGCGAGAAGTTCCCCGCCCCGAGCGGCGAGGGGATGCGCGCGAGCCGGTGGTAGAGGAGGTGGAAGCCACCGAAGGCCGCCCGGCGAGCGAGTGGCTCCGCGCGAGTGCGCTTGGTGGTGAAGACGACCTCGGCGCCGTTCCGCCAGGCGTCGAGCAAGGTGGGAACGAGCTCGGGCGGGTCCTGGAGGTCTGCGTCCATGAGCACGACCACATCGCCGCGGGCGTGGCGGAGGCCGGCCTCGATGGCCCCCTCGAGGCCGAAGTTCCGCGAGAGGCAGACGATGCTCAGCTCGCGGGCGAGCGGCGGGAAGCCGAGCAGCCGCTCGCGCGTGCCGTCCCGGCTGCCGTCGTCCACGGCGACGATTTCGAAGGGGATGCCGAGCGGCCGGAGGGTGGTCTCGAGGCGCTCGAGCAGGGGACGGACCGACTCCTGCTCGTTGAACATCGGGATGACGACGCTGATCAGCGCCGGCGTGGGACGTTCCAAGGCGGCTCCGCTTAGACCATAGCCGGCCGACGCCTGCATCGGGCACACCGGCCGTGGCCTCGGGTGGACGACTCTTCTAGGGTCGGTGTCCTGGTGAAGGTGCACGGGTGACAGGAGGGGACGGGCTCCGCGTGAGCACACCCCGGCGCTGGATCCGCCCTGGGCTCCGGCTCGCCGCGGCGCTACTGCCGCCAGTCCTGGTGTTCGCCGGGGTGCGGTGGTTGTTCGCGATCGTCGCCGCTCAGGTGGGCTACGACACAGGGAACCCCTTCACCTGGCGGCGGTGGGACAGCGGCCACTATCTGGACATCGCGAGTCGCGGCTGGGAGCTGTTCTCCTGCGCCCGGCTGGGCGGCCGTCCCCGCGATGCGTGCGGGAACTCGGCGTGGTTCCCGCTCTACCCCTGGCTCCTCCGGCCACTGCTCGCGCTGGGGCTGAGGCGGGAGACGGCCGGCGTCTGGATGTCGGGGACCGCCGCGCTCGCAATGCTGGGGGTGCTGTGGAACGGGCTGCTCCGGGAACGGCGGCTGAAGGGATTCGTCTTGCTGGCGATGGCCGGCGTCTTTCCCGGCGCGGTGTACGCCCATGCCATCTTCCCTACCTCGCTCGCGCTCCTCTGCATCGTCCTGGCGGGCGCGGCGCTGGCGCGGGGTCGCTGGGTGCTGATGGGGCTGTCGGGGGGAGCGCTCGCGATGACCTATGTGACGGGCGTGCTGCTCGCGGTGCCGAACACGGTCGCGGCCTGGTGGCGGACCCGGTCGCTCCGGCCGGCGGTCGTGGCCGGAGGCCTGTCCGCGGCGGGGTTCTTCGTCGTGCTCCTGGCCCAGCAGCTGATCCTCGGCCGGTGGGACGCGTGGTACCGCACGTACCAGAAGGGGCTTCCCGCGGTGGCGCGACCGCTGGAGGCGTTCCTCGCGGTGGTCGAGCCCGTGTTCACCGACGATCTCCCGCGAAGGACCATCGCCCTCCAGGCGCTGACGGTCATCGGGCTCCTGGTGCTGGGACTGATCACCGCGGTTGTGACCCGGCACCGGCGGAACCCGGTGCGCCTCTGGGCCGCGCTGTCTGCTCTGCTGTTCTGGGCGTTCCCACTGTTCGCCGGGCGGGGCGTGAGCCTCTACCGCGCGGACGCGCTGGTGCTGCCGGTGCTGCTGCTACTGGTGGAGCTCCCGGTGTGGGTCCTGATTCCGCTGCTGATTTGGCTCGTCCGGGTCGCAGCCGCGATGGGCCAGCTCTTCTTCCGGGGGTACCTCGTCTGAAGTGCCCAGGGCGGGATTCGAACCCGCACACCTTTCGGCGCCACCCCCTCAAGATGGTGTGTCTACCAGTTCCACCACCTGGGCTTGAAAGAGGACGGTCTACGTATCAGGGAGCCCCGCCGCTTTCCAGTCCTCCTGCCACCAGCCACACCGCGAGCGGGACCAGCACGTTGTCAGTGGCCCGCGGCGCCACCGCCTCGGCGGCAGCCGCCGCAAGACCGGCGCTGATCAGCAGGCGAACCGAGAGCGGTACTCCGAACAGAAGAGCCGCCATCGCCGTTCCGAGCGCTGCCACGACCACCACCACCAGCGTGCCCTCCACGCTCTTCGTCTTCGCCCACGGCACCCGGTAGCGGTGCTTCCCCCAGAGCCGGCCCACCAGCCCGCCGAGGCCGTCTCCCAGCGCCAGCGCGAGCAGCGCGGCCGCCGCGGGGAACGGGGAGCGACCGAGGAGACCGATGGCGGTGAACGCCGCCGCCGAGAGCCCGTACAGCACGAGGCCCGACCACGCCTCGCCGTCGCCCGAGACCGCGCGCTCCAGCGCCCGGGCGGCCTCGAGCCTCGGCGCGACCAGCGGCACCGCGAGCAGGAGTGCGAACCCCGTCACCGCCACCAGCACCGGCGGCCACGGCGACTGCCACGCCCCCCATCCCAGCGGCCACACCCCCGCGCCGACGTGCAGCAGGTCCCGCACGTAGGTCCGTGGAAGCCCGCGCCCGTCGAGCCAGAGGCAAGCTCCGAGGCCCCCGGCGAAGACCAACGACCAGACGAGGACGAGCAGGCCGTCGTGCACGGCCGCCGAGCCTCGCACGCCGCCCGAGAAACCGGGTTCGCTACTTCTGCGTGGGCGCGGGCGGGGCCGGAGCCGGACTCGACGCCGGAGCAGGCTCCGCGTCCGAGGCCTTGGGGGCCGCCTGCGCAGGCTCGGCGTCGGTCGACTTCGGCGCCGTGGAGCCGGCCGCCGGTGCAGGCGCCGCCGCCGGAGCGGGCGTCGCCGTCACGCTGCTGGTCACCGAGCTCCGCACGCCAACGAACGACAGGCCCAGCGAGGTCAGGAAAAACAGCCCCGCGCATGCCGCGGTCAGCTTGCTCAGGAACGTCACCGCCCCGCGGCCGCCAAAGGCCGACGTCGCCGCTCCACCGCCGAGCGCCGCACCCATCCCCGCGTCCTTCCCCGGCTGGAGGAGGATCACGAAGATCATGAAGACGCAGAGCAGGACGTGGACGATGGTGAAGAAGACGACCATGAGAGGGCGCGCACCCTAACGGGCACCCGGCACTCCTGGCAAGTCGGCGGCTACGTCGCGGCGGCCACGATCGCCAGGAATTCCTGAGCCTTGAGGCTCGCCCCGCCCACCAGGGCCCCGTCCACGTCCGCCTGCCCGAGCAGCTCCGCCGCGTTGTCCGCCTTCACCGAGCCGCCGTAGAGGATCCGCACCGCTTCCCCCACCGGACGGCCGAACAAGCGCACCAGAAGCTCGCGGACGTGCGCGTGGACCTCCTGGGCCTGCGCCGGCGTCGCGTTCCGCCCCGTGCCGATGGCCCACACCGGCTCGTAGGCCAGCACCACGTGGTTCATCTCCTCGACCGCCACCCCGGCGAGGCTTCCGTGCAGCTGGCTCGAGCACACCTCCAGCGTCCGCCCCCCGTCGCGATCGGCGAGCGTCTCGCCGATGCACACCACCGGACGCATCCCCGCGTGCAGCACCGCCCGCGCCTTCTTGCTCACCCAGGCGTCGGTCTCCCCGAACAGCTGCCTCCGCTCGGAGTGGCCGACGATGACGAAGGTGCAGCCGACCGCCCGCAGCATCCCGGCGGAGATCTCCCCGGTGAATGCGCCCTGCGGCTCCCAGTGCACGTTCTGGGCACCCAGGGCGATGCCGCTTCCCTCTAGCGCCCGCGACGCGGACTCCAGCGCGGTGAACGGCGGGGCCACCATCACCTCCGCACGTCCCGGCGTGTACCCGTCGCGGAGCTGCTGGATCAGCTCCACCGCCTCCGGACCGGTCCGGTGCATCTTCCAGTTCCCGGCCACCAGCCGCCGGCGACGTGGCGAGGTCATCGACGCCCTCCTCGGGCTCAGGACTCCAGCGCCTTCACTCCGGGCAGCTCCTTGCCCTCGAGGAACTCGAGCGAGGCGCCACCGCCAGTCGACACGTGAGACATCTTCTTCGCCAGCCCAAACTCCTGCACAGCGGCCGCGCTGTCACCCCCGCCCACCACCGTGGTCGCGTCCTTCAGCCCGGCGATGGTCTCGGCCACCGCCCTCGTCCCCGCGGCGAAGGCCGGCGCCTCGAACAGCCCCATCGGCCCGTTCCAGAAGACGGTGTGCGCCGGCCGCAGGTGCTCGGCGAACAGCGCCCGCGTGCGTGGCCCGATGTCGAGGCCCATCATCTCCGGCGGCAGCGCCCGCTCCTTCACCTCGCGGATCGGCGCACTGCCGGTTGCGTCGGTGCTGGCGATGTGGTCGATGGGCAGCACCACGGGCTTGCCAAGCCGGTCCGCGGCGTCCAGGGCGCGGCGAGCCACGTCCAGCTTGTCCGTCTCGACCCGGCTCTTTCCCACCTCGACCCCTTGCGCCTT
>RPRB01000265.1 GCA_003818285.1 Myxococcaceae bacterium | reverse complement strand
CCGGGTGGTCGGGCGGCAATGGCCGGCGCCACCGCAGCGGCGCCACAGTCTGATGTGGCGACACAGCAGCCTCTCTCCTCGGTGCCGGGGACCCGCTGAGGGTGAAAACCGTCGGGCATGGCCCGGGAGGTGCAGTGCCCTCGCGCCGTCCATGCACTGCCCACGTCTTCGGGACGTTCTTTCCGTCGTGGATGCTCGCCGCGCTCGCCGGCGTCATTTGGCCGTTGTGTTCCACAAGGTGATCGCCGCGTGGGACTCAAGCGGTCCCTCGCGCTAGTCCGTCAGACCTAGCGCACCGGCCTGCCGCAGTCCCGGCAGACGAGGGGTGCCAGGGCGAGCCCGAGAGAACGGACTGCGAGCTTCACTTCATCGGCGTCTGTAGAGCCGGCGGCAGAAAGACCACCGGCGCGTCGACTGGCACGCTGAAGGGCGTCGCGGACTTAGGGTCGGAGTCGAACTTCGAAAACGTCCCTGGATTGTCCTTGAAGTGCTTCTCCAGGGTGGAGACGCAGGTGTTGTTCGCGGGATGGTCCGACAGCAGCTGCGGGGGCGTTTTCAGCTTTGCGTTCTCGAAATCCCGAAACAGCCAGACGAGGCCCCACGGGTTATACCCAGCCTCTGCACATATGTCCGAGCCTGTGACGTCGGCCTTGGACTCCGCATCGCGGGAGTACCCGAGAGAGTGTAGGTGGCCGAGGAGGAAGATGGCGATGAGCTCCGCCTTCGTCGGCCCGAGCAGGACCGCTGCTGCAACCTCGCGCTCCGTGATGTGCCTGTTGGCCTTTGCCAACGTGACGGAGTCACGGTGAATGGTGTGCGAGACCTCGTGACAGAGCGTTCCGGCGAGCTGCTCGGTGTTCTTAGCGAAGTGGAGCATCGAGTCGACGACGTAGACGTTGCCTGCCGGCGTGGCGAACGCGTTCGGCTGCGCCTCGTGCACCAGATAGAACTTGAAGGGATGTGGATAGCGGGATTGGGCCACCCGCGAGATCGCATCCGCGATCGGTTTCAAGCTGTCGTAGAGGGGAGAGGACTGGATGATCTCCGCCTTTGCGCGGGCTGGTCGTACATCGCCTTGCCCAGTTCGGTCTCCTGATCGGTGACCGGTTCCGGCGTCGGGACCTGCGCCAGCACCGGACTGGAGAGGAGCGCCACGAGCGATGCGAGGCGCAGTTCACGGAACGAGAAGCGACGCTCAGACATGGACAGACCCCCGCGCTGTGACCCTGCGTCTGGCGCATAGCACGGGGCGAGTGCGGGCCCCGGGCCGCTTCTCGGGGACCTGGCCCTGGCGTACGGTTCCTGGCATGTCGACACTCCGACTCATCCTCTACGGGAAGCAGGCTCAGAACCCGACAATTCGCGCAGCGGTTGCGACAGAGCGGGCTGCCAACCATGACATCGAGGTGCGGGTGACGTGGGAGGCGGGTGACGCTGCGCGTCTGGCCGAAGAAGCCAGCCGCGCGGGCGTTGCGCGCGTTGCCGCCGGTGGTGGGGATGGGACGATCAACGAGGTGGCCGCGGGCTTGCTGGCGGCGAGAGATGCTTCGGGGCGGGGATCCGCGCTGGCGATCGTTCCCCTCGGTACGGCGAACGACTTCGCCCACGCCTGCCGCATCCCACTCGACCCAGCCGGCGCGCTCCATGTCGCGACCACCGCCCAACCCAGGCCCATTGATGTCGGGCGCGTCGGCGGCCGGCCGTTCATCAACATGGCCACGGGGGGCTTCGGGACGGAAGTTACCGTCGAGACTCGCCCCGACCTGAAGAAGGCGCTCCACGGCGCGGCGTACCTCGTCACCGGTCTCACCTATCTCTCCGAGCTCCGCCCGGTGAAGGCCCGTTCACCGGCCCGGAGTTCTCATGGGCGGGAGAGTTGCTAGTCCTCGCGATCGCGAACGGTCGCCAGGCAGGAGGGGGACACGTCCTGGCGCCGGAGGCGCTCCTCGACGATGGGCTGCTCGAGATCGGGATTCTTCCCGACCTCCCTCCTGGCGAACGCGCGAGCGCGCTCCACCGGTTGCTCCACGAGGGCAAGGTGTCGCTCTGGCGCCGGTCAATCACCGCCCGTCTGCCGTGGGTGGAGCTGACCGCCGACGAACCGGTCCGGGTCAACCTCGACGGAGAGCCCATCTCGGCGCAAACGCTCAGGTTCGAGATTCTTCCCGGTGCGCTCGAGGCCTGCCTCCCCGAGCAAACGCCGGTGCTGCGGAAGGTCTAGTCCAGCGCCGCGGGCGCACATACCCGAACGCCCACAATCCCTTCCGAGCGTCACCCGATGCCCCACCGCGCGATTTGGACATTCCGGGACAGGTGAACACGGGCCGGACCCCTTCCGGCCGCCAGGAGGGCATTCCGCTCCGGCTCCGGACACTTAGGCGGCCCTCTTCGGCGCCAGCACCCGTAGAGGCGCGGGCGCGCGCGACGCCGGAAGCAGTGCCCGGAAGACGGTTCGTGGCAGGCCGAAAAGCGGGCCCCCCGCAACTCTGGGCCAGTATGGACTCCGCGAGCCTCAGCGTCACATCGGCGCTGTGGCTCGCTGTCCCGGGGCGGTCGCCGGCGCCTCAAGCAGGTCCGCCAGCTTGTCCCAGTGCGCTCGCATCCGCCTGGGTCGGCCGCGACGTCCGGCTCGAGACGGCCGGGGTGTCCACCAAAACCGGGGGAGATCACTCGACCGCATGCCCCGTCCCGCGAGTGACGCGCCCGCCGACGTAGCCCTGCACCGCCCGATCGACGTCCAGGCCGGACCGGCGAGGGTAGGGCCTCGATCCAGAAGAGAGGGCCGGGGCTGACCGGTGTGTGGGTACGGCCCGATGTCGCAGGTGGCACGCCGGGGCGGCTCGCCCGCGCAGGGCGCCGTAACGCCCGGGGCCGTGGTGCATCACAGCACCCCATGGGACATGCCGCCGAGAAGATCGTCGAGCCAGAGAGGATGAAGGGAAAGGAGTACCGGAAGCACCTCCGCCGCCTCCAGACCGAGCTCTGCAAGCTTCAGGAATGGGTCAAGTATAAGGGCCTCAAGGTCGTGGTCGTGTTCGAGGGACGCGACGGAGCGGGGAAGGGCGGGGTGATCAAGGCCATCACCGAGCGGGTCAGCCCGAGGGTCTTCCGCGTCGTAGCCCTTCCGGCGCCTTCCGACGTGCAGAAGACCCAGATGTACTCCCAGCGGTACATCCCGCACATGCCTGCAGCCGGGGAGATCGTGATGTTCGATCGCAGCTGGTACAACCGAGCCGGCGTGGAGTACGTGCTCGGGTTCTGCACTCCCGACGAGCGTGAGCGCTTCCTCAGAGTGGTCCCCAGCTTCGAGAGGCTGATGGTCGAGAACGGGATCATCCTCCTCAAGTACTGGCTGGAAGTGAGCAACGAGGAGCAGGCGCGTCGTTTCCAGGCGCGGATCGAGGACCCGTTGCGCCAGTGGAAGCTGAGCAAGACCGACCTCCCCTCGCGAGAAAAGTGGTTCGAGTACTCCCGGGCGCGGGACCGGATGTTCGAGGCCTCCGACACCGAGGAGTGCCCTTGGTACGTCGTGCACTCGGACGACAAGGAGCGCGCACGACTCAACTGCATCGACCATCTGCTCAAGCAGATCCCCTACGGAAAGGTTCCGCGAGAAAAGGTGAAGCTAAAGGAACGCTCGACGAAGCACGCCTACGACGACCGCGCCTCGATCATTAGTCGCCGCGTGGTTCCTGAGCGGTACTGAGCTGCCGTCTTCCGAACGCGTGAGAAGGTGCCAGGCCGTCCCCGGACGGCCCTCCAGACGGCGAGACGCGACGGACCGCAAGCCGTACCGGAGACTGGCCCTGGCCCCGGCTTAGCCCGGCGGAAGCGGATGTCGCTTCCAGAATGCGTTCCACTGCTCGAGGGCTGCGAGGCGGACGAGCGCGAGACAGATCGCGTCGTCGTCGTCGAGCGCCTCCTGGATCTCCGCGTGGCTCACCACCATTGCGGTGCTCTCGGCAGTGGCGATCACCGGAGTGTCCCGCGGCACCGAGGCGAAAGCCTCCATGAGCCCGTAGAGTGCCCCGCGGCCAGATCGAAGGCCCTCGGCGTCGTCCGGACGTCCATTCAGAGCTCCGTCCAGCACCACCACCAGAACCCCCACGTCTCCGCCCAGCCACCGCCGGGAGCTGGGTGACCGGGAGCACCACCAGCGTCACCGCGAGGTACAGCCAGGGCAGCCGTCCGATGGGCTCTCGCGCGAGGAAGAGGGAATCGCGCGCCGTCTCCAGGAGGCTGTGGGCCGCGACCATCACTCCCAGCAGCACGGACAGCTGGACCGCGCGTCGACCGCCCGGCGCCTGGCCGGTGAGGGCGGGGCTCATGCGGGGGAAGGCAGCTGCGATCCGGCGGGGTTCTCGGCCGGCTGCGGGGCTCCGCTCCTCGCGCGGTGGATGGCCGCACCCTCCAGGCGACCACCAGCCACGCCAGGGCAAGCAGCACGTTGAAGGCGGCGAAGGCGCGCGTGGGAAGGCCGAGCTTGACTCCCACCCAGATCGACGCCGCGGCACAGACGTCGCCGAAGCGGACCAGGAAGGTGTCCGTGACTGCCTTGGCCCTGTACTTGGCGTCCCGGGGAACGACCAGGTAGAGGGCGTTCAGTGCGGTGTTTTCCACGGAGTAGTCGGTGCCCTTCTCGGCGATCTTCGCGGTCCGGATGACCCAAAGCGCCGGGAACATCGCCACGCGCCGGCTCCCAGCATCGCCACCACGGGGAGGATCAGCAGCGCGCCCCCAACCCCGAGGTGCTTGAGCACTCGCGAGACGAGGAAGAGCTGGCTGAGCAGCGCCAGCGCGTTCACCCACCAGAAGTAGTTCGCCTTGAACCCGCCGATGAACCGGGTGATCTCGGCGGCGCTCGTTACGCCGGCACCGTGGACCAGATCCACCAGTGTGCGGTCCAGGACGTACTCCCCGGAATTGGTGATCCAGTTGCAGACGATCGCGATGACGCCGATGAGCGCCAGGTAAGGGTCCGAGAGGAGCGCCTCGAATCCTCCTCGCCCGCGGACCGGAGCGCTGGCCGGGATCGGCGTTCCGCGATCCCGAGGCCGGCAGCGCTGATGGCTGGAGACCCAGGCGAACAACCCCAGGGTGCCCACCAGGAGGCCGGCCGCGAGCAGCATCAGCTCCATGGGCCCGAGGTGACGGAGGAGATAGCTGGCGAGGCCGGCGCCGGCGAGCGCGCCGACGGTGCTGCCCACGCCGATCAGCGGAAAGAGGCGCTTGCCCTGCTCCGGGGTGTAGATGTCGTTGGCGAAGCTCCAGAATGTCGCCACCAGGAGGAAGTTGAAGGTTCCCACCCAGAGGTAGAAGGGCAGACCGATCGACACGCCCACCCGGAAGAGCACGGCGAAAAGGGCCAGGTTCCCGGCGCAGAAGAGCAGGACCGCGGCGATGAGCTTCAGGCGCCCCGTGCGCTGGGCGATCGCTCCGTGGGCCCGGAGGACCGGAATCAGCAGCAGCGCCTGACCTGCCGCGGCGTACGACTTCACCTCGGCCCCGCTGCTGAGGAGGATCAGCGGCTCGCGAATCACCTTCAGCAGGTAGTAGGCGGTGAGGATGGTGAAGATGGTGACCGCGAGAACCAGGGCGGTCGCCACCTCGCAGGGGCGAACCTCGGCGAAGGGGCGAAGGAGCCTGCCGGCCCAGCCGGGGGTGCTGGGGGAGTCGTCGCTCGCGCTGCTCATGTGCCGGCCCGCATGTGGTCTCCGGCGAGCGCCGTGCGACGTGCTCGCCCGGGCGGTCGGGGACGTTGCGTGCCAGGGGCGCCACTCGCTTGCCACGCGGCACCGACGGCGAGCGCGCGTCCAATCCAGCTCGGGTCGCCAGGACCTCGAGGATCAGTTTGCCGTCACCCATCGAGAGCGCAGCTCGGAGATGACGGAGCGGGTGGCGAGGAGCTCGAGCGAGGCCGGCAGGGTCGCAGGCCTGGAGAAGGCCGTGAACTGATCCACGATGATCGACAGGCGCCACCAGAGCCAGTCCCGGCCCTGCCGTCCGTGGCGGAGGCACAGACGCGCGGCGGTCTCACCCGCCATCTCCAGGGAAAGGTCAGCGAGCTCCGTTTGCAGCCGGCACTTCAGCGCACGAAACCGGACGCTGACCGTCTCCCGGTACTCGGCGAGGACGCGCATCGCGCGGGCAGCTCCGGGCGTCAGGTCGGCGCGTGCCAGTCTCGAGGCCCGGGGCTTTCTCGGGGAAGGCCGGTCCACGAGCCGGTCGTCGAGGGATGTGAGGAGGTGCGCGCGCGCCCGTGCATCGATCGCGCTCGCGTCGTCCTCCCGCGACCGCAGCTGGTCGGCGTTCACCTGCCGG
>RPRB01000264.1 GCA_003818285.1 Myxococcaceae bacterium | reverse complement strand
CCATCCTGCAGCGCGTGCACGTGGCATCCACCTCGCCGCCGACCCGATGCGTTGCCATGTCCCTCGTCGTCCTCGCCTGTTCGGTGTGGGGGCAGCCCCGGAAGGGCGGCCGGGCGGCCTGCGCAGTGCAGAACGCGCCGGCTTCGCCGATGCAGAGTAGCCTCGGCATCGACCGGCAGCCATCCCCGCGAGGAGATCCACGCCCGTGCCCATCCGCCCGACCCGAGCCGAGATCGACCTCGGGGCCCTGACCCGGAACCTCGAGACCCTGCACACCGCGGCGCCGGGCGTCGACGTGCTGGCGGTGGTGAAGGCGGACGCCTATGGCCACGGGGCGGTGCCCGTCTCGCGCTCGCTCGAGGCAGCGGGGGTCCGCTTCCTCGGGGTGGCGCTGGTGGAGGAGGGGCTCGCGCTCCGCCAGGCCGGACTGAAGAGCGACATCCTGGTGCTGGGCGGGGCCTACGATGGCGGCTGGGAGGTGATGCTCGAGCACCGGATGATCCCGGTGGTGTTCCGGCCCGAGCACCTGACCGCGCTCGACGCCGCGGCGGCAGCCCGGGGAACGACGGCCCGCGCGCATCTCAAGGTGGACACCGGGATGGGGCGGCTGGGCGTGCTCCCTCCCGACGTTCCGGCCTTCCTGGAGGCCGCGCGCGACTGCCGGCGGGTGTCGCTCGAGGGCCTCTGCTCCCACTTCGCCAACGCCGACCTGGCCGACGCCGCCCTCACCGCCCAGCAAGTGACCCGGTTCCGGACCGCGCTGGGGCAGATGCGGGCCGCGGGCTTCGATCCGCGGTGGCGCCACCTGTCGAACAGCGCGAGCCTGCTCGCTCTGCCCGAGGCGCGGGACGGGATGGAGATGAACCTCGCCCGGCCGGGGCTGGCGCTGTACGGGCTGCGGCCGGCGCCCTGGCTGCGGCCACCCCGGGTGCTCGAGCCCGTGCTGAGCTGGAAGACCTCGGTGGTGCACCTCAAGACGGTCCCCGCCGGAACGCCGATCTCCTACGGGAGCACCTGGACCGCGCCCCGACCCTCGCGGATTGCCACCCTGCCGGTCGGGTACGCCGACGGCTGGTCGCGTCTGCTCTCCAACCGGGGGGCCGTGCTGGTGGGGGGCCGGCGGGCTCCCATCGTGGGCCGGGTGTGCATGGATCTGTGCATGGTCGACGTCACCGACCTCCCCGGGGTCGAGGTGGGCGACGAGGTGGTGCTCATCGGCAGGCAGGGGGCGGAGGTTCAGGACGCGCACCAGCTCGCGGCGCTGGAGAGCACCATCGCCTACGACGTGCTCTGTGCCATCGGGGCGCGGGTGCCGCGCGTCGTCGTGGGCCAGTAGGGGACGTGCCGGGGTGGGCGGCGTGCCCTAGGATGCCGGCCGCCGCGCGATGACCACCTCCGACCTCGAGTCCAGCCCGAAGAGGAACCCCCTGGTCGGCCTCGTGGAGGGCGTCGGCAACGGCGTCCTCGGGGTCTTCCAGACGGTGGGCGGGCTGGTCTCGCTCGCGGCGTCGGTGGTGGTGTGGGCGCTGCGGCCCCCCTACCGGCTGCAGAACCTCTTCGCCCAGTTCGACTTCGTGGGAGTGGGCTCCATCGTTCTCGTCTCGCTGACCGGGATCTTCTCGGGGATGGTGTTCGCCACCCAGTCGTGGAGCGCCTTCGAGCTGTTCGGGGCCGAGAGCCTCGTCGGGCCGACGGTGGCCCTCACCGTGACTCGCGAGCTCGCCCCGGTGTTCAGCGCGTTGATGGTGACCATGCGGGCCTGCTCCGCCATGTGCACCGAGATCGGTACGATGCGCGTCACCGAGCAGGTGGACGCGCTGGAGACCATGGCGGTGAACCCGGTGCAATACCTCCTGGTTCCCCGGGTCCTCGCCGGGCTGTGCATGGTGCCCCTGCTCACGATGATCTTCGACACCGCCGGGCTCTTCGGCGGCTTCTTCGTCGCCGTGCCGCTCAAGGGCCTGTCCGTGGGCACCTTCGTGCTCCGGACCCAGAACCTCCTGGCGCCGGCCGACATCTGGGAGGGACTGTCCAAGGGCGCGGTCTTCGGCTTCACGGTGACCCTGATCGCGTGCTACCGGGGATACAACGCTCGTGGCGGCGCCAAGGGCGTGGGCCAGGCGACCACCCGGGCGATGGTGGACGCCGCGCTGGCAGTCTTCATCGAGGACTACTTCATGGGGCTCCTGTTCCACGGATGAGCGCCGAGCAGAAAAAGCCACCGATGATCTCGGTCCAGGACCTGTGGAAGTCCTTCGGGGACAACCACGTGCTGACCGGCATCGACCTCGACATCGAGGAGGGGAGCACCTGCGTCATCCTCGGAGGCTCGGGCTCGGGGAAGACGGTCCTGATGAAGCACATGATCGGCCTCCTCAAGCCGGATCGGGGGACGGTGATCGTGGACGGCGAGGACATCGTCCCGATGGACGACCGGGACCTCGAGCGAGTGCGCCGGAAGTTCGGGATGGTGTTCCAGGGCGCGGCGCTGTTCGACTCGATGACCGTCTACGAGAACGTCAGCTTCGCGCTCCGCGAGCACTCCAACCTCTCCGAGGAGGAGATCCGGGCCAAGGTGCGGGAAAAGCTCGCCATCGTTGGCCTCCGGGACATCGAGGAGCGCTACCCGGCCGAGCTGTCCGGAGGAATGCGGAAGCGCGTCGGCCTGGCCCGGGCGATCGTGCTCGACCCGAAGATCGTGCTCTACGACGAGCCCACCACCGGCCTGGACCCCATCACCACCGACTACGTGGACGACATGATCGTCACCGCCAAGGCGGAGCTCCACGTGACCCAGGTGGTCATCAGCCACGACATCGCCTCGTCGTTCAAGGTGGCGGACAAGGTGGCATTCCTGTTCAAGGGGAAGATCGTCGCCGAGGGACCTTCCCAGGAGCTGAGGCACAATCCGCATCCCGATCTCCAGCACTTCCTCCAGATGTGGTTCGCGAAGGGCGAGTAAGGTGTCGTCTCTGGCCGGCCTCGGAGCGGACCGAACTTGAAGAGCTTCGTCACGCCCTTCCGGGTGGGGATGCTGGTGCTCGCCGCGGTGGGCTTCCTGCTCGCGTTCCTGATCTTCGTCCGCCGGGGGACGATGGGGGTCGACACCATCACGGTGTACGCGATGTTCCGCGACGCCTCCGGGCTGGGGACCCGCAGCCGGGTGCAGGTGGCGGGCATTCCGGTGGGGGAGATCCGGGAGATCACCCTGGTGGGCACCCGGGCGCGGGTGCAGCTCCGGCTACGGAAGGACATCGGGCTGCGGACCGATGCCACGCTGATCAAGCGGACCGAGTCGTTCCTGGGGGACTACCTGCTCGACCTCCAGGTCGGGTCACCCGAGGCGCCGTTCATGCCCGATGGCGGGGAGATCACCCACGTGATCGACCAGCAGGGGCTGCAGGCGCTGTTCGACACGCTGGGGAAGATCACCACCGACATCCAGTCGGTGACCACCTCGCTGCGAGAGTCCCTGGGCGGTGACGCCGGGACCGAGTCGCTGAAGACCATCGTCCGGAACCTGACCGAGCTGTCGCAGTCGGTGAACGACACCGCGCAGCGGTCGAGCCAGAACATCGAGGCGATCCTGGAGAACGTGCGGGACGTCACCGCCTCGATGCGCAGCGCCACCGAGGGTGAGGCCTCCAGCGTCCGGGAGATCATCGAGAACGTCCGGGTCCTCACCGGGGACGTGCGACGGATCGTGGCTGACGTCCGGACCACCATGGGGCCCGATGCGGGAGCCGAGCAGCTGGCCTCCATCGGCAGCTCGATCCAGAAGCTGGACGCCACACTGGGCAACCTCCAGGCGGTCACCGAGAACCTGCGGGAAGGGCGCGGGGCGGTGGGGCAGATCGTCTCCGACGAGAAGCTGGGCCGCCAGGTGGGAGAGACCATCGAGGACGTCTCCAACTACGCCCAGCGGCTGGTGGGCCTGAAGCTCGAGGCCAGCATCCGGAGCGATTACCTGTTCAACGCCGGGGCGGCGAAGATCGAGGCGTCGCTGCGGATCATCGCCCGGCCGGACAAGTACTACATCATCTCGCTGATCAGCGACCCGCGGGGTGTGGAGACCACCGAGTACATCCAGACCAACCCGCCCTCGCGCGACGACCCGGCGCTGCAGAAGCGGACGGTCACCAGCATCAACTCGCTCAAGTTCTCGGCACAGTTCGCCAAGCGGTTCTACTGGGCGACGTTCCGGTTCGGGATCATCGAGAGCACCGGCGGGGTGGGGGTGGACCTCCACTTCTGGAGGGACCAGCTGGCGCTGAAGACCGACTTCTTCGACTTCGCGAACCAGCGGCTGCGCTGGCCGCGGGTGCGGACCAGCCTGCAGTTCACCTTCCTCCAGCACCTGTACCTGAACGCCGGCGTGGACGACATCTTCAACCGGCCGGTCTACAGCCAGCTCGACAACCGGGTGCTGGCGGGGCGGGACTTCTTCCTCGGAGCGGGCATCGTCTTCACCGACGACGATCTGAAGGCGCTCGTCCCGGTGGTGCCGGCCGGCGTCGGACGGTGACGGTCGGTTGGGACCGCGCCTGCTTCTGATGGTGGACGTCGCCCCGGGGCAGGCCCGGCTGCGGGCCTGGGCGCTCTGACGCTCGATCCGTCCGGTCACCCCAGCGCCGCGGCGACCTCGTCCGAGCTTCCGAACGCAGCGCGGTACCGGGCGACGAACTCCGCGTGGGTGTAGCGATGCTCCTGGCACCCCCGGACCTCGATCGCGTACGCCGCCGCCACCGCGCCGACCCGCCCGGCCACTGGCCACGGCAGCTTCCGGGCCATCCCGAACACCAGGCCGCCCAGGTACGCGTCGCCGGCGCCGGTGGGATCGACCAGCCCCTTGATCGGAGCCACCGGGACGTCCACCGGAGCCTTGCCGCTCTCCAGCACCGTCGAGCCCTGCTCGCCGCGGGTGACCACCGTCACCGGGGCGATGGACTGGAGCACCGCCTCGCTCTTGCCGGTCTTCTGGGACATCAGCGCGAACTCGTAGTCGTTCCCGATGACCGCCGCGGCCGACTCCATCCCGTCCAGGATCTGCTGCGCCTCGAGTCGGGGGGTCTGCTTCCCCGGGTCGAACAGGTAGGGCACCCGGGCGGCCCGGCAGGCCTCCACCGCCTTGAGCATGGACTCCGGATCGGTGGGGCTGATGACCACCAGGTCCTCCGGGCCCAGGCCCCGGCCACCCAGCTCCAGCCGGTGCCCGTGCGACAGCGCCCCGGCGTAGAAGGCCACGATCTGGTTGGCGTCCAGGTCGGTGTTGATGAAGCAGGAGGCGGTGAACTCACCCGGGATCACCGTCACCCCCGAGGTATCCACTCCTGCCTGGTCGAGCGCAGTCCGGTACTCGTCGAAGTCCTCCCCGGCGGTCGCGATGAGGAGCGGCTTCCCGCCCAGAAGCGCGAGGGTCCACGCGATGTTGCCCGCCACGCCGCCCCGGAGCCTCCGCATGTCGTCCACCAGGAAGCTCACCGTCAGCCGGTGCATCCGGTCGGAGAGGAAGTGCTCCCGGAACTTGCCCGGGAAGGTCATGAGGTAGTCGTAGGCCAGGGAGCCGGTGACGACGATGCGCATGGCCGCCCCCAAAGCACGGAGGCGCGGGGATCGGCAAGGTCGTGTAATGTCAACGGTCCAGGAGGCCGATGCGCTTCGCCGTCATCTCGGACATCCACTCCAACCTCGAGGCCCTGACCGAGGTGCTCCGCACCGTCGAGGCCCAGAAAGTGGACCGGGTCGTCTCGCTCGGCGACATTGTCGGTTACGGCGCCTCGCCCAACGAGTGCTGCGACCTGGTTCGGAGCGTGGCCGAGGTCACGTTGCTCGGGAACCACGACGCCGCGGTCGCCGGCCGGATGGACTACTCCTTCTATTACGAGGGCGCCCGCCACGCCCTGGACTGGTCCGCGGAGGTCCTCACCGAGGAGAACCATGCCTGGCTCCGGAGCCTCCCCTACACCTACCGGGTGGGAGAGATCGGCTTCAGCCACGGCTCGCCGGTGGACCCGCGCGCCTACGAGTACGTCTTCGCCCTGGAGCAGGCGCGCGAGCTGGTGCCCGAGATGCAGGACCTGGCCGAGGTGACCTTCATCGGCCACAGTCACCTCTGCAAGGCGTTCGCCCTGGGAAACGGCGAGGTGAACGACGTCGTGGCGCAGAAGTTCGCCTTCCGGCGGGGCTACCAGTACCTCCTCTCGGGGGGGAGCGTCGGCTACCCGCGCGACTATGACAACCGGGCCTGCTTCGTGGTCTGTGACACGACTGCCCGGACGGTGGAGTACATCCGCGTCGAGTACGACATCGAGGGCGCCGCCCGGCGCATCTT
>RPRB01000263.1 GCA_003818285.1 Myxococcaceae bacterium | reverse complement strand
GGCGACCTGGGGGTCTCCTTGGCACTCGGTGAGGGCGTGGTTCGCCTTCAACGTGGGGAGCAGCGGTGCGGCGCAGACCTTCGGTGCCGAGGCGCCGAGTTACTACTGGCCGTTCCTCTGGACGCAGGTGCCGAAGTGGGTCTGGCCGGCGCTGGTGCTCGGGGCATGGTGGCTGCGCCCGCGCGTCGGCGTTGCAGGGGCGATGGCCGCGCTGATGCTGGTCGCCCTTCTCCAGACGGCGCACAAGGAGGAGCGGTTCCTCTATCCGGTCCTCGTCCTGGTCGTGGCCGAGGCAGCCCCGGCGATCGGCGCGCTCCTGGAGCGCCTCCGGACGGGATGGCAGCGCGTCATGGTCGCGGCTGGGGTGCTCGGGCTCACCGTGCTCGCAGAGCCGCCCTCGACCGATCTCCGGGGCGATCAGTTCCGGGCCATCGTGAAGGCGACGCGGCCGGCCGAGGTGACCGGTCTGCTCATCGTGAACGAGGGGCTCTGGGGCTCGGGCGGCTTCTTCTACGTCGGGAAGCGCATCCCGTGGCTGACCTGCGACTGGCCGCACGACCCCGCGTTCCAGGCGGCGATGCGCGACCGGCGCTTCAACCGAGTGGTGACGTTCGAGGGACGTGCCCTTGCGGAGCTGCAGGCGGCGGGGTTCCGGGTCATCGGGCAGGAGGGGCGAGAGACAATCCTCGTGCGGTGACTTCCCGGGGCTGACTGGTACGGTAGGTGAGGATGAGGTCGCCGATCTGGTTTGCCCTCGGGTTTCTGGCCGCGTGCGCTCACGCTCCGGAGCAGGCCCGTCCCCGACCTCCGATGGTCGTGCCCGAGGACCTCCGGCCGGAGGCCAGTCGGGTGCGACGTGCCGCGGCCGAGCTTCTACCGCTCGTGTTCGTCGTTCAGCTCGGGCAGACCGTCCTTCCGTCCAGTCGCGAGGGCTCGGATCCCCCCGTCCTCGGAGCGATCGCGCTCCGCACGAGCTGGACACAGGGCGCGAGCGCAACGTTCGTCGTGGCTCGGGCCGGCGGAGGAGTGCAGGTGCTCTACGAGGCGCAGCTCGTGGGCGCGACTGAAGAGCCCGACTTCCGGTTCCGGCGGTTGGATGAACCGCGGCCGTTGATCGCAGAGGAGGACGATGCGTGGCGTGCTCGGGTCACCGTGCTCGAGCGGTTCCGGGACGACCGGTGCCGTGAGCCGCTGGACGTGGTGGTCCTTCCGAGGGGCGGGGAGACTGGGCCGACCTTCGACGTGTACCCGGTGCCGGTTCCGGGGGCCCTCCGGATCGTCCGCGCCACCGTCCCGGCGGTCGACCCGGAAACCCTGACCGAGCGCACCCGCATCATCCAGTGGGCCGGCTGGACGGATCTCGTCCTCGGGGGTCACCACCTCTTCCGTGTGACGGGTGATGGGCGCCGGGTGCTCGAGGATCGGAAGATCTCCGGACGCTGCTCGATCGTCACCGTGCACCCCGAGCGCATCCAGGAGGAGGTCATCGAGGTGGCCGAGCCGACGCTGGATGTGCCCAATGAGGTGCAGCTCCTGATGAGCGCGCTGAGCAAGGCCGTGGTGCGAGTCACCACGCGTCGGGGCACGTGGGAACTCGCTCGGGGGACCCTGCTCTACGTTGCTGGCCCGGGAGGCTGATTTCACCGCGGGCGGAGCTGTTCCCACGTCGCACTTGCGGAACATTTTTCGGACGGTGCGGCGGGACCGAGTCCTCCTCCTGCTGCCCCGGACCGTCCGATTCGGTTCCCCACGCTGCATTTGCGGAACAGGTTCGGACGCTCGGAAGGACGCCTCCCCACCAAGCATTGAACCGTGACAACGCACCCGCGCCCGAGGCTCGAGGTGAGGGCGCGGCGACGGGCCCTTCCGCACGGGTCCGGCGTCCCTGCAGTGAGCTTCCCGTGACACCGCGTTCCGCGAACGAGCGGGGGTCCGCGGCCCCGGGCCGGCTCAGCCTCTAGTGGACCTCCTGCTCGTCCCGCCCGTGGACCTCCGCCGGTGGGCTGGTGGCCTCCACCGCGGAGAACGTCTCGAGGATTTTGTAGCTGTGCTCGGCGCCATGCGGGACGACGTAGCTGTCCCCCGCCTCGAGGCGGACCGTCTGCCCCTCGAGAGTGAGCTCGGCCCGTCCCTTCAGGACGTAGCCAATCGTCTCGTACTCCCGCCGCACCGCAGGCTTCGCCTCGCCGGGCTCCTCGTCGAGCCACAGGCGCATCGACAGCCGCACCCCCGAGGCGAGGTACCGCTGTCCCATGCGCCCGACCGGGCTGTTCTCGCCGTCGACCTTGGTGACGCTCGTATCCGCCATGTCCGCTCCCCACAGTTCCGGGCTTGGACCCGAAGGTGGGGACGGACGACGGTGAATGGAACGGCCGGGACACACGCGAAGGTTCGCTACCGTTGCTTCCTTCCGGACCTGGCGGGGTTCACGTCCCCGCGTTGTCCCGACCACAAGCTGTTGCTTCAGAACTCCTTAGCAGCGGAGAGGGTGGGATTCGAACCCACGATACCCTTTCAGATATGCACGCGTTCCAGGCGTGTGCCTTCAACCGCTCGGCCACCTCTCCAGCGAGCGGAGAGCGTAGGATTCGAACCTACGGTACCGTTGCCGGTACGCCTGATTTCGAGTCAGGTGCCTTCGACCACTCGGCCAGCTCTCCAGCGATTCAGTTGTCAGTCCTCTGCCTGGCGTAGACCCTGGAAGAACCGGGTCAACCGCTCGCCACACTCGGCCGCCAGGACACCAGGCGTGACGGCGAGCCGGTGATTGTGGGGCAGGGCGTTCAAGTCGAACAGCCCGCCGAGTGCGCCGGCCTTCGGGCTCGGGGCCCCGTAGGCGATCCGGTCGATCCGGGCCTGCAGGGCGGCGCCGACGCAAAGCGAGCACGGCTCGAGGGTGACGAACAGGGAGACGCCGGACAGCCGCCACCGCCCGAGGGCCCGCGCGGCCTCGGCCAGGGCCAGCATTTCGGCGTGGGCGAAGGGATCGCGGTCGGTCTCGCGACGATTGAGCCCGCGTCCGATGATGGCGTCCTCGTGCACGACGACCGCGCCGACCGGGATCTCGCCCAGCGTGGCAGCGTCGTCGGCCAGCCGGAGCGCCTCGCGCATCCACCGTTCGTCGTCGTCCGCCATCAGGGAGTCACGGGGGGAAATGGCGCGCCCTAGAGGATTTGAACCTCTGGCCTTCGGATTCGTAGTCCGACGCTCTATCCAACTGAGCTAAGGGCGCGTACCAGGCAGGGGATTTTCAAAGACCGATGCAGCGAGCGGTGCCTCCTACCCCCACGGGGCACCTCCGCGCAACGGAGAGAGAGGGATTCGAACCCTCGATACCCTTTCGGATATGCAGGTTTAGCAAACCTGTGCCTTCAGCCTCTCGGCCATCTCTCCTCTCTCAAAGGCTCAAAGAACTGCTCCCGACGGAGGAAGTAGGATTCGAACCTACGAAGGGCTGTGAACCCTTGGCGGTTTTCAAGACCGCTGCCTTCAGCCGCTCGGCCATTCCTCCTTGAGTCCAAGGACGGCCGCAAAGGGGCCGCCTTCATACTCGATTCGCCCCCCGATGCAACCGGCGCGGGGAGCGGATCAGGCTGACCGTAACTCGGTCCGCCCGCCCATGTACGGTGCGAGCACGTCCGGGAGCCGCACCGTCCCGTCCTCGCGCTGGTAGTTCTCCAGCAAGGCGACGAGCGTGCGCCCCACGGCCAGCCCAGAACCGTTGAGGGTGTGGCAGAGCTGCGGCTTCTCTCCCGGGGCCGGGCGGAAACGGATCATCCCCCGCCGGGCCTGGAAGTCGCCGCAGTTGCTGCAGGAGGAGATCTCCCGGAACGTCCCCGCGCCCGGAAGCCAGACCTCCAGGTCGTAGGTCTTCATCGACGCGAACCCCAGGTCCGCGGTGCAGAGGAGCACCACCCGGTGGTGCAGCCCGAGGCGGCGCAGCACCTCGGTGGCATCGTCCACCATCCGCTCCAGCGCCTCCATCGACTGCTCGGGCTTCGTGAACTTCACCAGCTCCACCTTGTGGAACTGGTGCATGCGGATGAGGCCGCGGGTGTCCCTTCCCGCCGCCCCCGCCTCGGCGCGGAAGCAGGGGCTGAAGGCGCAGTAGCGGAGGGGGAGCCGCTCCCCGTCGAGGATCTCGTCGGCGTGGTAGTTGGTGACCGGGACCTCGGCGGTGGGGATGAGGAACCGCTCATCCGGGCCAGCGGTCTCGAACGCGTCGTCCTCGAACTTGGGGAGCTGGCCGGTGACGGTCATTGCCGCGCGGGACACCAGATATGGCGGGAGCAGCTCGGTGTAGCCGCGCTCGGTGTGCACGTCGATCATGAAGGACACCAGCGCCCGCTCGAGCCGGGCCAGGTCTCCCCGGTAGAAGACGAAGCGGCTCCCGGACACCTTCGCCGCGCGCTCGAAGTCGAGCAGCCCCTGCTGCTCGCCAATCTCGAAGTGCTGCTTCGCAGTGAAGGGGAAGCGCGGCGGCTCGCCCCAGGTCCGCACCACCACGTTGTCCGCCTCGGAGGTCCCCACCGGGACCGAGGGGTCCGGGAGGTTGGGCAGGGTGAGGAGCACGGCCTGATACCGCTCCTCGACCGCCGCGAGCTGCCTCTCCTTCTCCTTGATCTCCTGGCTCAGCGTGCGGAGGTCGCCGCGCAGGCGCTCGAGCGCGGCGGGGTCCTGCTTCGCCGCGCGCTTCATCTCCTCGTTCGCAGCGTTGCGCTTTGCCTGCAGCGACTCGAGCGAGACGTACAGGGCGCTGCGCTCGGCGATCAGCGCGCGAAAGTCTCCGAAATCCAGGTTCCCGCCGCGGGTGGAGAGGCGCTCCACCACCGCGTCGAAGTTCTGCGCCACCTTCTTGGGGTCCAGCATGACCGACGAGCCTCTAACACGTCCAAGGCACCGCTACTTGGACAGGTAATAGATCTCGTCCTCGATGTCCTTCTTGTCCTTCGCCTCCGGCGCCTTGGCCAGGTAGTTCTGGAAGGCGGCCACCGCCTCGCGCTTCTTGCCCCGCTCCTTGAGCGCGTATCCGAGGTGGTACCAGGACTGGGCGTCGTCCGGCTTGCTGGAGAGGGCGCGCTGGTAGAAGCCGATCGCCTTGTCGTGCTGGCCCATCTCGCTGTGCGCGCGGCCGAGCCGGTAGTACATGCCGGGGAGGTTCGGGTCCGCCTTCAGCGCGTCGTTGTAGCTGGCGACCGCCTCCTTCCACCTGCCAGCCTGCGACTGCGCGTCGCCGATGAGCCCGTGCACGCGCGCCCGCGACGGATCGGCCTTGAGCGCAGCCTCGAAGGCGGCGGTGGCGTCCTTGTAGCGGCCGGCCTCGAGGTAGACCTTCCCCATGGCCTCCCAGGCGTCGGCGTAGCCCGGATCGAGCTTCACCGCCTGTTTCCACGCCTCGACCGCCTCGGGCGGCTTCCCGGCACCCTGGAGGATCAGGCCGAGCTCGTGGTGGTACGTCGCGCGGGTGGGCGCGCGGTCGATGGCCGCGCGGATGGACTCCAGCGCCAGGCTGTACTCGTTTCGCCTCGCGTTCACCCGCGCCATCCAGAAGTTGGCCTCGTGGTTCCCCGGCTCGGTCTTCAGCACGCCCCTGAGAAGCGCGGTGGCCTGTTCCAGGTCGCCCTGCTCGTAGCGCACGGCGCCCAGCGCGACCTCGAGCCGGCTGTTGGGCCCGGCGCTCCGCGCCGCCTCCAGCTCCTTGGCCGCAGGCTCCAGCTGGCCCAGCTTCCACAGCGCCAGCCCGTGGACCAGCCGGCCGTCGATGACGTCGGGGTCGAGGGCCAGCGCCTTCTCCGCGTGGCCCCGGGCATCGTTCCACGCCCGCCGCTCGAGCGCGAGGCGCCCGCGGCTGACCCAGGCCTCGGCCAGGTCGGGAGCGAGGTTGGTGGCCCGCTCGAACTCGGACTGCGCCGTCCCCAGCTCGCCGGTGGCCAGCGCCAGGTCGCCGAGACCGAGCCGGAGCCGCGCGTTCTGCGGCTGCTTCTCCGTGATGCCGGCCAGCGCCTCGCGCGCCTCCGAGGGCCGCCGCTGGCGGAGGTAGAGCCGGGCGAGCCCGAGCGCAGCCTCGAGGTCCGTCGGGTCCAGCTGGGTGGCGGCCTTGTAGCTGGACTCGGCGTCGCTCCACCGATCGAGCAGCTCCTGGGCCCGGGCGACCACCAGCGCGGTGTGCTCCTCCTTGGGGAAGGCGCTCCGGGCCCTGGTCGCCGCAGTGAGCGCCTCCTCGGACTTCTTCAGCGCGGCAAGTGACTGCACCTGCCCTTCGGCCCACCGCGGGTTGTCCGGCTCGGCGGTCATCGCCGCCTTCCACAGCGGGAGCGCCTTCTCGTCCTGCTTCAGGGCCGAGTAGG
>RPRB01000262.1 GCA_003818285.1 Myxococcaceae bacterium | reverse complement strand
CGCGTCTACCTCGTCGGGCACATCGCGATGTCGGTCGGGCTCCAGTCCAAGGACCAGGCGGGGAACAGCTACCCCACCCAGGCGCTCGCCTGGGGCGCCGGGCTCGGCTACCGCTTCCTCATCGGCGAGAAGTCGCACATCGGGCTCGAGGCGCGGTTCGAGCGACAGAACTTCACCATCTCCGGGACGGCGTCCAACCCCAAGCCGGACATCCCCAACGTGGGCTACTCGGCCCTGGCCGCCGGCGTGGACCTGAGATTCTCTCTCTTCGGGCCGGTGTCGCTGCTGGGCGGCGCCGCCTACCGCCACCTCTTCGCGGTCGGGGAGATCGGCAGCGCGGCCTGGTTCCCGCGCCAGTCGTCGATGGGCCTCGACGCCAACCTGGGCCTGGGGGTCGAGCTCGGGAGCTCGTTCGAGATCCGGCTGATGGGGGTGCTGCAGCGCTACGGGTTCAGCTTCAATCCCGAGCCGGGCGACCCCCGCGTGGCCGGCGGGGCCACCGACACGTACCTGAGCGGGGGACTCCTCCTCGCCTGGCGGCTGTAGCCGGGCTCACGGCGGCTCGGCTTCCTTCAGCGACGCCGAGTTCAAGGAGATCGCGTTCCCCTTCGGGCCCAGGGGGAGGAACACCTGCATCCGCTCACCGGAAGTGGAGCCGGTCACCGGGAACCGCTTGCCCTCGAGCACCGAGCGGGCGCAGGTGACGAAGCGCTCGTTCACCGGCCCTTCCGCGTCGAGGCGGCTGCCCACCACGCGCAGCGCTCCCGCCTCGGCGACCATCTCCAGGACCAGTGCAGCGCGTGCGCTGGGTGGGCTGCGGATCACCGGCTCGGCCGGGCAGCGCGCCAGCTCTTCCTTGAGCGCGGCGACGTTCTTCAGGACTTCCCGGCGGAGGCGCAGCTGGACCGGATGGGGGACGGTCGGAGCCGGCAGCAGCGGCCGGGCCTGAGGTGCGACCGGTGGTGGCGGCGGTGCGGCGACCGCGACGGCAGGAGAGGGGTGCGGGGCGGGTGCGGGCGCCGGTGGCGGAGGAGGTGGTTCCGCCGCCCGGCGGCTCGTCGGGCGTGCGACGGGAGTGGGCTCGGGCTCCGGGCGCACCGAGTCGCCGAAGGAGAGGAGGCTCCCCAGCGCCAGCCCGAGCACCGCGAGCACGACGAAGCCCAGAGCCGTTCCGGCGATCCAGAGCACGCGCCGGAGCAGCGCCCTCGGCCCGCCACCTGCCACCGGTCGTCCGCCGGCCAGATCGTCCTCGCTGCCTCGCCCCATCCCGGGGGAGGCATCTCACAGGAGGACGTGGACCTGGAAGAGGGCGCCGAGGCTGTTGGTGGAGCCACTACTCTGAGGCTGCTGCCGGAGGAAGATGTCGATCCGCAGCTCCAGGTGGCTCCAGGGGAACCAGTCGAGGGTGATCCACTCCCCGAGCGAGACACCGCTCACGTCCCCGTACTGCTTCCAGGTCTCGAAGGCCGGCATCACGTGAAAGCCCTGGATCGGTTCCCAGTCGAGCTGGGTCCAGGTCGCCGCGCCGGCCTCGAGCACGCCGGTGCCCAGCCGCTGCTGGAGCAGCACGTCGGCCTCGGCGAGGAGCCCGAGCTGCGGGAGGATGCCCCAGCGCAGGGACGCGCCGTGCGCCTGGCGGAGCGTGGGCACGCCGGTGGACAGGCCCCGCTCGGCGCGAGTGACCAGGCTGCTCACCCCCAGCGCGACCGATGGCGCGACCATCACCTCGAGGTATCCGGAGTAGCCGCGCTCCCGGTAGTCGTCCGGCTTCAACTGGTAGTTGCCGAGGATGGCCATGATCTCCCCGCGCACCGTCTCGCCGGCGAGCAGGAGGGACACGCCGTACTGCTGGTCGTCGTTGATGTCGGTGCGGCTCGCCGAGCGGATCCAGGCGGTGTGCTCGACGTTCCGGAGCCCGAACGGCAGGTTCATCCGCCCGCCCCGGACGAGCCCCGCCTCGTCGCCCAGCTCCCACCCGGCCCAGAATTCGCGGGCGACGACGTTGTTCTCGTCATTGGACGTGACGCTGATGGCCGAGGCCGGATAGGGCAGCCAGCCGATGGTTCCCGAGGCGCGGAAGCGGCCGATGCGGAGCCCGGCCCGGAGGTCCGCCACCATGTGCACCCAGCGCCGATCGGTGGCGGTGCTCTGCTGCTGGCCGGCGTCGTTGTTGGTCGTGGATCGGGCGATCAGCTCGCCGCCGCGGTAGCTGAATCCGAGGAAGAGCCAGTCGGGGAGATTGAACAGACCGAAGCCGAAGTCCGCGGTGGGGCTCGCCTCCTCCGTCTTCTCCGTCGACCACCGGGTGGCCATCAGGAGATCGGACTGCGCCCGCCCGTAGTCGGTGAGCAGGCCCGCCCCGGAAGGATCGACGTGGCACACGCCGCACCCGCTGTACCCGTGGCGGATCATCCACGGGTAGGCCCGCGCCGCGCCGGGAGCCACCAGCGCGGCGACCAGGAGGAGGAGCGGACCGCCGGGGCGGCTACGTCTCATCCAGCACGAAGGCGACGTTGACGTCCACCGGCGGCTTCACCGTGGCGCCGAGGTAGCTCGGGATCTGGATGCCGAACTCGCGGAAGTCCACCTTCAGATCGCCCCTCACCTCGTAGGCAGCTCCGTTGCGGGTCGCCTTGTAATGCACCGGGACGGTCTTCGACTGGCCGTGCAGGGCGAGCGTGCCAGGCACGGTCCCCTCGGTGGTCTGCCCCGAGCCGGGGAACTTGATGGCGCTCCGAGCGACGGCCAGCTGCGCGTTCGGGTACTTCTGCGACTCGAGGTACTTCTCGTGCATGTGAGAGTCGCGGAGCGAGATGCCGGTCTCCAGCTTGGAGAGCGGGACCGTCACCACCAGAGCGTCGGGCCGGTCGGTGACACGGAGGTCGGTGGACTTGCCCTCGATGCGGAGTCCCGCCGGGCCGACCGCGACGAACGAGACCTGCGCGGGCGCCCGCGCCTTGAGCGCCGCGCCGGCCGCCGCCGGGAGGGCGGTCAGCAGGAGAAGGCACAACAGACGGTTCGTCTTGCTCATCATGGCAATTCTAGCGCGCGGGGAGCTTCCGTCAGAACCCCATCCGGAAGCCCAGCTCTCCCCCGAAGGTCGACGCCGTAGCAGCATCTGCGCTCCCGGGCGCATTCAGGTTGTAGGACTCCTGCGAGAACGTTCCCTCCAGGAAGAGGCGGAGCAGGTGAGAGAGTTCCCAGGTCACACCCAGGCGCCCCTCGAATGCAGCTCCGGCGCTCTGCTCGGGGAAGGCCGTGTCGAGCCCCGTGGAGAGGACCAGGAGATAGCTGAGCTCGCCAGTGAGCCCGAAGGGTCCGGCGATGGGACCGCCGAACTCCAGCCCGATCCGGACGGCCTTGGCGTCGACCGTGGGGATGCCGTCGAGCCGGACGCCCGCCGAGTTGGGATTCACCGACTGATGTGACAATCGAAAACCGAGGCCAGGCCCGAGCATCCAGCTTCCGAGACGCAGGCGCGCCCGGAGCCCCGCGTCCAGCCACCACAGGCTCAAGGGGAAGGTCGGGGCGGCCGGGTCTTCGCCGGCGACCCTCGCCCCCACCGCCACCGCTCCCGACAGCTCCAGGCCGGCCGAAGCGAAGAGGCCCTCCGCGGTTCGGAGCGGATAGACGCCGAAGCGGGCCCTGGGCTCGGTGAAGAGCGACAGCGTATACGTCCGAAGCCCGCCGGCGGGGTCGTGGTTCGAGTAGGTCCAGCTGCGGTGGAGCAGCTGGGCGGCGATCTCGAGCTCCACCAGATCCGGCCGGGGCGACCCGGCGAGCCCCGCCGCGGCGCCAGCGGCGGGAGGGGGGAGGTCGGCGCCGGGCGGAGGGGGAGCGATCTCGCCCGGCGGTGGGGGGGCAATCTCCCCGGCCGGAGGGGGTTGCCCGGGGAAGGGGGCTGCTGCCGCGGGAGCGGCGGGCTTCGGGGCCGGGGGTGCCGGGGTGGCAGTGGGCTGGCGAGCCGCGCTGGCCACGGCGTCGCGGATCTGCGCGAGGGTGCTGGAGGAGAGGCGGCCGCTCACCACGGTGTAGCGCTCCCGCCAGGCGCGCTGGCCATCGGGAGTGAGGAAGCTCACCTCCAGGACCTGGGGCCGGGTGGCCTTGGAGAGGCCGCCGACCACCACCCCCTCGAGGCGAGCACGGCGGACCTTGTCCCAGTCCACCTTCTTCCCGGTCATCACGGTGGACGCCGGAACGCAGCCCACCTTCGCGCAGATGGAGGACGAGAGCTGGCGCTCGAGGGTGTGGTTCCGGGGGCCGCTCAGCGGCAGCACGGCGATGCGCGCGCTCGCGGGCGCGGCGGCGAGGACCAGGACGAGCGCGGCGAGGCGCGCGGCGGAGGGCGGGGGCAGCACCTGCGGGGTCGGTGCCCTAGCTTGTCACGAGACCCTGCGATCCATCAGTGCGAACTGGCTCTGCCCTGGCCGTCCCCGCGGTGCTCTCCCGGCGCGGACGGCAGATGGGCCAGGTTGGACGCGGTGTTCACGAGCGCGATGTGGCTGAAGGCCTGTGGGAAATTGCCCACCAGCCGACCCGAGCGCGGGTCGTACTCCTCGCTGAGAAGGCCCAGGTCGTTTCGCACGGCGAGGAGCCGCTCGAAGAGCGCGCGGGCCTCGTCGTGTCGGTCGAGCATCGCCAGCGCATCGGCGAGCCAGAAGCTGCAGGGGAGGAACGCGCCTTCGCCGGCCGGGAGCCCGTCCACCCCGGTCTCCTCCGTACGGTAGCGGAGGACGAAGCCGTCCTGGGCCAGCTCGCGCTGGATGGCTTCCACCGTCTTCATTACCCGGGGGTCCTTGGCGGGAAGGAAGCCGACCTGAGAGATGAGGAGCAGGCTCGCGTCGAGCATGTCGCTCCCGTAGAACTGGGTGAAGCTCTGGCGCCGCTCGTTCCAGCCTTTCTCGCAGACGTCGGCGTGGATCCGGTCGCGCACCGAGCGCCAGCGGTCGACCGGGCCCTGGAGCCCGAACTGCTCCACCATCTTCACCGCCCGGTCGAGCGCCACCCAGCACATCACCTTGGAGTGGGTGAAATGGCGGCGCGGCCCGCGCACCTCCCAGATGCCCTCGTCCGGCTGGGACCAGTTGCGCTCCAGCCATTGCATGAGGCTGCGTGTCAGGCGCCAGCCGTTCTCGCTGCTGGACAGGCCCACCCGGCTCGCGGTGTAGAGCGCATCCATCAGCTCGCCGTAGACGTCCAGCGGGAGCTGCTCGACGGCCTTGTTGCCAAGCCGCACCGGCTTGCTGCCCTCGTAGCCTGGAAGCCACGGTAGCTCGAGCTCGGTCAGGCGCCGCTCTCCCTGGACCCCGTAGAGCGTCCGCAGGTCGTCCGGGGTTCCGGCAACACTCCGGAGCAGCCAGTCCCGCCAGGCCCGCGCCTCGTCGTGGAAGCCGCCCTGGAGGAGCGCGTAGAGGCAGAGCGTCGCATCCCGAACCCAGCAGAAGCGGTAGTCCCAGTTCCGTACACCGCCGATGCACTCGGGAAGCGAGGTGGTGACCGCGGCGACGATGCCGCCGGTGGGAGCGTAGGTGAGCGCCTTCAGCGTCAGGAGCGAGCGGACCACCGCCTCGCGCCAGGGTCCCCGGTAACTGCACCGGTCGGACCAGTGCTGCCAGTGGCGCTGCGTTGCCGTGAGCTCCCGGATGGGATCGCCGCGCGGGGGAGGGTCCTCATGGCTCGGGTACCAGTTGGTCTGGAACGGCAATCGGTCGCCTGCGCCGACGTCGAAGCTGGCGACCGTGGTCAGACCCTCCCCGCGGGTGGGTACCGGGCTGAAGAGCTCGAGCGCATCCGGGCCGCCGACGGCGCGGACCCCGTACCTCGTCTTGCGCACCCAGGGGACGATGGAGCCGTAGTCGAAGCGGATGACCAGCTCCATCTTCATCCGGACCCGTCCCTTCACTCCCTCGACCAGGCGCACGACGTCGAGCCAGCGGGTGCGGACGGGCATCCCGTCGATGACTCGCACCACGCCCTCGTCGGTGTGGAACTCGGTCTCGAGCACCAGCGACTCCCCGAGGTAGCGTCGCCGCGTCTCCCAGACCGGGGCCTCGGGGGTGATGAGCCAGCGGCCGTGCTCCGGAGTGCCGAGGAGCGCGGCGAAGCAGGCGCCCGAATCGAAGCGGGGGAAGCAGAGCCAGTCGATGCTGCCGTCCTTGCCGACCAGGGCCGCGCTCTGCGTGTCCCCGATGACGGCGTAGTCCTCGATCCGGAGTGCCATCGCTTGCCGTCCAGTGTCCTATCTGCGGGCGAAATCCGCTTCAGGAAGATGCCCGGAGGGACGGAGTGTGAACACCCCGGGCGGGCGGCGGGAGGGGGCCGCGGGGGCGCATCGGCTTGAAGTCCCGGGGGATCTCGGCTACGTGAGCCGCGCGCAGCACGGCGATCATAGCTCAATTGGTAGAGCACCGGACTGTGG
>RPRB01000261.1 GCA_003818285.1 Myxococcaceae bacterium | reverse complement strand
GGTGCACGACTTCCAGGCCTTCGGAGCGCTGTCGCGGATCAGCGTGGAGGCCATCGCCCGGGTCGGCGAGGCGGTCCAGGTGTTCGCCCCGGTGCCGAAGATGGCCGCCCGGGGCTGAGGGCGCGCGTCCCGAAGCGAGCACGGCCGGCGATGGCGCGATCCCGAGATGACCCGGGCCGGACCGGGTCAGGAAGGAGAGTCGTGCAGCGTGTACACGCTCTGCACGTACTCGGACATCATCCGCGCGGTGGTGAACCTCGCGCCCGCCATCCGGAGCGAGGCCTTGATGCGCCGGACCCAGCCCACGGGGATGCCGGCCGGATCGCGCTCGTGGAACGCGGGAACCACCTCCCGCTCCAGCAGCTCGTAGAGCCGGGTGGCATCGCGGGCATCCTGGCCCTGCTCGTCCTGCGCGCCTTCCACCGGGAGCGCCCAGCCATTGCTGCCGTCGTACGCTTCCGGCCACCAACCGTCGAGCACGCTCAGGTTCAGCCCACCGTTCAGCGCGGCCTTCATCCCGCTGGTCCCGCTGGCCTCCAGTGGTGCACGGGGCAGGTTGATCCAGACATCGCAGCCAGCCACCAGCTGGTGGGCGATCTCCAGATCGTAGTCCTCCAGGAAGGCGACGGACCCGCGCGCCCCGGCCGCGTCCTTCAGCTCGAAGATGCGCTGCACCAGGCGCTTCGCGCCCTCGTCCGAGGGATGGGCCTTGCCGGAGATGATGAACTGGAGGCGTCGCTTCCCCTGGAGCAGCGCCAGCGCCCTGCCCGCGTCGTGGATGAGCAGATCCAGCCGCTTGTAGGCCGCGACCCGCCGCGCGAATCCGAGGGTGAGCACCTGGGGATCGAAGGTGCGCGCCGCCGCCTCCGCGTAGGGGATGGGCTCCCCGCGGCACAGGCGGTCACTCACCGCCTTTCCCCGGACGAACTGCACCAGACGCGCCCGCAGGGCGTTGCGCACCCCCCACAGCTCGGCGTCGGGAATGCCCTCCACCGCGGCCCAGGCTCCTGCGTCACCCATGCGCCAGGCCGGTGGCAGCCACCGGTCGAGCAGGGTCTGCAGCTCGGGAGCGATCCAGCTCGGAGCGTGGACGCCATTGGTCACGTGGGTGATCGGCACCTCGAGGTTCCGCCACATGCTCCGGGCGACCTCGCCGTGGCGGGCGCTCACCGCGTTGGCGCTCCGGCTGGTCCGCAGGGCGAGCTCGGTGACCCCGAACGAGTCCTCGTCGGGAGGGCGTGCCAGGCGCAGGAAGTTGCGCTGGTCGATGCCCAGCTCCTCGGGAAGGTGCCCGAGCAGCTCGAGGATCTCCTGCTGCCCGTAATGCTCGTTTCCGGCTGCGACGGGCGTGTGGGTGGTGAAGACCACTCGCTGGCGCGCCTCGGCCAGCGCGCGCTCGAAGGCAACACCGGAGCGAACGCTCTCGCGGGCGAGCTCCAGCGCCGCGAGCGCCGCGTGCCCCTCGTTCAGGTGCACGATGGCCGGGTCGATGCCCAGCGCGCGCAGCGCCCGGAGTCCACCCATCGCCAGGACGGCGTACTGCATGACCCGGAAGGTCCGGTCGCCGACGTAGAGCGTCGAGGTGATCCATCGGTCGACGGGCGTGTTCCCGGGCACGTCGGTGTCGAGGAGGAACAGCGGCACCCGTCCAACCTGGCAGTGCCAGACCTGCGCCCGGACGGGGTGGCCACGGAGCGTCACCTTCACGAGCCTCGGCGCGCCGCGCGCATCGACCTCGAGCCGGAGCGGGAGCTCCTCCGGGTCGGCCCTGCTCCACCACTCGTGCTGCCACCCCGCGCGGTCCAGCCGCTGGTGGAAGAATCCGCGGCGATAGAAGAGGCCCACGCCCACCATCGGCAGCCCGCTGTCCGACGCCTGTTTCAGCACGTCCCCGGCGAGCACGCCCAGCCCGCCGGAGTAGATGGGCAGCGAGGCGTGCAGGCCGTACTCCGCACAAAGGAACGCCACCGGGCGCGCGGAGTTCGCGGGTCCGGCGGTCCCGAAGGGCCGGGCCAGCTCCTCCTCCAGCCTGCGTGCGAGCTCACCGGCCCGGCTCACCACGCCCGCGTCGCGCGACAGCTGCTCGAAACGGACGGGGCTCACGTCCCGGAGCAGCTTGACCGGGTTGTGTCCCGAGCGTTCCCAGCACTCGGGGTCGACGGCCTCGAAGAGCGCGGACGCCTCGGGCTGCCAGGACCACCAGAGATTCATCGCCACCGCTGCCAGAGGCTGGAGCGGCGCGGGAAGCCGCCCGCCGAGCGACTCTCCGGCGTGCGTGGAGCAGGGTGAGAGCGAGGCCATCCGGCACCTCCTGGGCGAACATCGACTGCACGATGACTCCAGGCCCAGGCCGACACCACCGGCCGGGAGCGGAATCGGTCAGCGAGCCGCCCTGGACCGCCGCGCGGGGGCGGGCGCCGACTGCCGCTGCGTGGTCCTTCGCGCCGGCCGGGGGAGGCGGAGGGCATCGAGCTCGTCTTCGAACGCCGAGACGATGCGCTCGGGGTCCGGGACCAGCCCTGCGTCGCTGTGCACGCCCACCCAGACGTGCCCGGCGTAACTGAGCAAGCTGACGCCCAGCCCGAGGTGGCCCGCGCAGGGCACCCAGAACATCGCCTGACAGAGCCGGGAGCCCAGGATCGAGATCGGCTCCCTCGGCCCGATGACGTTGGTGACCACCGCGGTGGCTTTGCTGGCGAACAGGTCGAGGATGGCGTCGAACAGGGGCCGCGGAGCCATGCCCATGAACCAGAGCAGCACGAAGGTGGCGGCTGCGCCGGGAGTCCCCTTGAGCAGCTGCATCCGCCGGCGGACCTCGGCGAGGCGTGCCCGCGGGCTCTCCAGGCCGAGCGGGAGCTGGAGGAACACCAGCCCGAAGCGGTTGCCGAGCAGGTGTGCCTCGCCGCCGGGCCGGAGGTTCACCGGCACCACTCCCCGGACGTCCAGCCGGCGACCCACCGCTCCGTGCTCGAGCAGGTAGCGCCGGAGCGCGCCCGCCAGCGCCGCCATCAGCACGTCGTTCACCGTCGAGCCGGTGGCCTGGCCGATGCGCTTGAAGTCCTCGAGGCGAAACGCCCGCGACCAGACCAGCCTCTTGCTCATCCCGAGCCGACCCTTGAAGCGGGTCACCGGGTCCGGCGGGAGGAGGAGGAGCCGACCGAGGGCGGCGAGGTGTCCAGCGCCCTCGGGCAGGGCGCGCCTGGCCAAGGAGACTGAGGTGCGGACCGAGCTCCAGGGCGAGGGTCGGGGTCGATCGGCGCCGTCCTTCATCCGGAACTCGGCGGCCTGGTCGGCCAGCGAGAGCAGCACGTGGACGAGCGCGAGGCCGTCCCCGATGGAGTGGTGGATCCGGACGATGATCGCCGAGCCTCCCTGGTAGTGCGGGACGAAGTGGATGCGCCAGAGTGGCCGCCGGGCCGGAAACGCCTGCGTGGCGATGCCGCCCAGAAAGGCCTGCAGCGCAGCCTCGCCTCCGGGCGGCGGAAGCTTTTCCACCACCAGGTGATGGTCCAGCGAGAAGTTCGGGTCCTCCTCCCACGAGGGCGGGCCTACCCCGGCGAACGGTCGGACGACGCGCTGCCGGAATCGGTCGAACCGGAGCAGGCGCCGCCGGAGGAGCTCGCGCAGCCGCCGGACCGACACCGGCGTCTCGAGCATCAGCACCCCGGTGACCACCATGGGGTTCGTGGGCTCGTCCATCCTCAGCCACGAGGCATCGACGTTGGCGAGCGGCGTCCGCATTGACGGTCAGGCGAGGAGGTGGGCCCTGCCGGTGTCCTGCAGCCAGCGGCGGTACACGGGGTGGATGGCCCCGGTGACTGGCGCGAGCCGGAGGATGGTGGGGACGGGCCCGGAGATCTTCACCCGGCCCAGCGCGAGCGCGAGCGCCAGGTTCTCCTTGCCCTGAAAGAAGCGATTGGCGGTGTCGCTGGACATGGTCAGCGTGATGATGGGCTTCCACCGCGCCGGCCCCCACACCCACTCGAGGTACCGGCCGTTTCGCGCCTCCGTGTCCGGCGCGGCGTTGACGTTCAGCTCCAGGCCGAGGTCCTTGAACACGAACCGGTGGGGTGCGTGCGCGTCACGCAGCGTGCGCCCTACCTCCGGGTGCGCATTCATCAGCGCGAAGACGTGCTCGAGGACGTCCCTGGCTTCCCGAGGGTCGCGGAAACCTTTCACTGGACCACCTCCTCGGAAGATGCGCAGCACGCCCCGTGCCGGCCGTCCATCGGCCCGAACATCGAGAACGGCCCTGACCTCGGCTGCAGCCCCTGCGGACGGATGCCGGTCTCTGCGCACCCGTTGCGCATGCCGGGTACAGGGTAGGCTCCAGCGTGGGAGGACTCACCCGCATGCCCCGCATCACCTGGGCCGTCGCGCCCGTCGCGCTCCTCGTGTGGCTGGCCCCGGCGCCAGCCCGGGCGTTCGAGATCTCCGGTGGGGCCGCGTACTGGACCGAGAACTCGTCCGCCTTTTCGGTGACCCTCGGAAAGTTCTGGGACCTGGGCGGGTTCCAGCTCGGACCGCGGGTGGGCTTCGCCTACGTGACCTCGCCGAATTCGTCGGGTGTGCCTGCGGACCTGGTGGCCCGCCTGGGGCTCGGCATCATCTACCTCGAGGGCCAGGCCGGAGCGTGGTTCCTGTTCGCCCGGGACCCGGTCGTCCGGTTCCATGCCACCGGCGGAGGTGGCCTGGAGCTCGGGCCCGTCCGCGTCGGCGTGGAGGCAGGGTACCTCCACGACGGCGCGTTGCTGGGCGCGCGCGTGTCGCTGTCGCTCTGAGTTGTGGCCCTAGAACTTGAACGAGATCGAGAACAGCAGGGTGAAGGTGTTGAGCGTCAGCTCGGACGACGGCTGTTCGGGGATCGGCAGGCCCGAGGGTGGGAAGAGGTTGTCGTTTCCGGTCCCGTGCTCCCATCCCCCGCCCACGGACGCCGAGAGCTTGTCGATCCGGAACGACACACCGGCGCGGAAGCCGACCACGTCCACCTTCCGGAATGCCTTGCCGACCGCGGGATCGACGGGCGAGTAGTCGAGGTACGACCCGGCGCTGATGACGAAGGTCTCCGAGAGCGCGAAGTGCGCTCCGACGCTCCCGTTCCAGAGCTGGCGAGCGCGGTAGGACACACCGGGGTAGGCGGCCTCGCTGATCACCGGGGTCCCGGTGGTGGTGTCCACCACCCGAAGCGTCTTGGTGGAGGCGTACAGGGGGTAGGCGTCCGTCCCGTCGTGCCACTTGAGATCGATCTCGATACCGAATGGCCCGAACTCGAAGGCCACCCCCAGGATCGCTTCCAGCGGCAGCTTGTACTGGAAGTCGATGTCGGGGTCCTGGAAGAAGACCTGCCGCGTGCCCGCGGCACTCACGGTCAACGCCTCGTACTGTGTCGAGCCACTGGTCTTGATCTTCAACCCTGGAGTTCGCACCAGCGCACCCAGCTTGAACCACTTCAGCACGTCCCACTGCACCCCGAACGTCCCACGGAGGTGGAGCACCGAGCCGGTCGCGGCGAGCGTCCGCAGCGTGGACCGGCTGGTGGTCGCGTCGGTGATCTCCCCGGACAGCTCACCGGTGCTCTGAAGACTTGTGTACGGAAACTCGATCGAGCCACCGAGGCGGAGGCTGGGCGCCAGCGCCCATCCCACCGAGAAAGTGGGGGTCAGAGTGTCGAAGGTCGAGTGGACCGAGTACGAGGCCCGCTGCCCGACTTCGGGAGTGGTGCTGGCGATCACGGTCAGGTTCGAGTGAACCGGGTGCACCACGGCGAAGCCGATCCGGACACTTTCCCAGTCGATGACCTCCCTCCCCAGAACCAGGCCCACGAAGCTGGGCAAGGTCTCGAAGGCTCCACCCGAGCTCTGCTCGAAGCCGCTGCCGCTCAAGGTGGTGAGCTGATACCCCTGGGCGCTGGCATTGAGGACCGTGCGGTCCGAGAGGGCGATGCCGGCCGGGTTGTAGAAGAGCGCCGGAGCGTTCCGGGCGCGGGCGACGACTGCGCCGCCTTCCAGGGACTCGATGAGCCCGGGGTAGACCCGGTCGTAGTTCGGGATGAGCATCGTGGGTGGCACGGTGAAGTCTTGCGCCCACGCCCCACCGGCCGCGACGATCGCCACGAGCAGCGCCCAGCAGGCGGCGGTCGACCGGCGAGACACGGATCTCTCGAAGCGGTTCATGGAACTCCCCTGTTCCGGCCGGGAGGTCCCCGGCGGCCGTTCTCGGTCGAGGCTGGCTCGCAGAAACGTCGCCCCGCCGGCAATCGTCCGAAGTACCTAGACCCGGATCGCGGGGCGATCCTGGATAATCCCCCGGGCGCGCCCACCGACTCCCGGGCCGCCCCCAGCGTGCCGGGCGTGGCGCTCCGTCCGGGGCTGTTGTCTCCCCCGGAGCTCGGACCGCTCGAGGCTCGACGGGCACTGCCATG
>RPRB01000260.1 GCA_003818285.1 Myxococcaceae bacterium | reverse complement strand
CCCCGCACCAGGGGGACGCCTGCGGAAGCGCGCAGGGGCGCGCCAGCGTCCAGGCTCAGTCCCCCGCACCAGGGGGACGCCTGCGGAAGCGCGCAGGGGCGCGCCAGCGTCCAGGCTCAGTCCTCGTCGTCGAGGTCGCCGTCGTGGCCGCTGTCGTGGCTGCCGGGCCCCGCGGGGGGGTCGGGTGCGTCCTCGAAGTCCGGCGCGCGCTTGTCCTCCAGCGCTCCGGCGTCGAGCCCGGGCTCGAAGCCCCGGAGGAACGGGGCCGCGGCGGAGCTGGCCACCACCGCCGCCGCCAGGCCAGCGAGCGTCTGGCGGCCGCGCGCGTCCGCGGCCAGCGCCCGCTCCAGGAACCCGGGCGTTCGCCGCTCCGCCCTCGCCGCGGCGCGTACGAGAACCCCCGCGTCGCTGGGCACCATCGCTCCGGGCTCGAGCGCCGAGAGCGCCGCGCGGAGCCGCTGCATCACCTCGGCGCGCGGCATCTCCCCGAGCGATTCGAGCCCCCGGGCGTGGGCCTCGGAGAGCGCCTCGGGCGGCGCGGTTCCGAGCAGGTAGCGCCAGCGGGCCATCGCCTGGTCTGGCGTCAGCGGCCGGGCGTCTCCCGCCTCGGGTGTGCGGCGCCCCCGGAGGAGCCGGTCGAGCAGTCCCATGTCGTCTCCAGGGGCGGATCAAACACCGCCTGCGCCCGGCCCCGCCAGGGATTCGACCGATCGAGGGGCTCCGGAGGGGGCGGCGCCGGCCCGCCAGCGCGCCAGGGCCCGGGCGAGGAACAGGGCATCGACGACGATGAGCAGCCAGTCGAAGGGAAGCCGGAAGCGAATCCGGGTGAAGTACACCGCGTACGCCATCCCTCCGCCGAGGTAGAGCGCGAGCAGCAGCACCTCCAGCGACGAGAGTGGATCCCGTCGCGCGAGCGCGAGCCGGACCGCCAGGATCGACGCCAGCAGCCCGTAGCCGAGCAGCATGGCCGCGTCCCGCAACCACCCCGGCCCCGCCCCCGAGCCGCCGGGCACCAGCCGGTCGCTGACCAGGTTGTTCCAGGGGGCGAACCAGTACAGCAGCTTTCGTCCATAGAGGGCGGCGGCGGCGCCCGGGTTCTCGCCGATCCAGTGGAGGGCAGCGCGGGTCAGGATGCGGTCCCGCTCCACCTCGCCCTGGCCCGCCACCTGCTCGCGGACGCCTCGCGGCCAGCGCAGGTCCCCCGTGGCCTGGTCGTGACGGACGTAGGGGCCGTTGCCTGCGAGCAGGTTGAAGCCCGAGCTGGTGGCGATGCCCACCACCGCGCCCAGGACCAGCGAGTTCCGCAGCACCCACACTCCCACCAGGCTCGCGGCGGTCAGCACCGTGAGGCCGACCTGACGCCAGGTGCCACGCCGCGCCCCGAGCATCCACGTCGCGACGAGGGGTAGGAGCAGCAGGTGGACGGGGACGGTGAGCACCAGCGCTCCCAGGGTCACTCCCAGGAGCGCGAAGCGGCGCAGGCTGGCGGTGCGTTCGAGCGCATCGAGCTGCCGCACGGCGCCGAGCAGCAGGAACGCGGAGAGCGTCTGCGGATACAGCGTCCCCGCTGCATAGAGCAGGACCGGGTAGAGGAGGACCAGGACCACCGATGCCGCTCCGGCGAGCCTCCCCGCCCGGCGAACCACCAGTCCGTAGAGCAGCCAGAGCGTGAGGGCGAGGAGAACGGCGTTGGCCGCGCGCAGCAGCACGTGCTCGCCCCCCACCCAGCGGAACGGAACCTGGAACCAGACGTACCCCGGCGCGCGGTAGGCCGTGGGTCTCAGCGCTCCGACCGGAAGCGCGGGATCGAACCCCTCGATGTCGGGGCGGTTGGTGTGAGCGAACGTCCCATGGAACGCGAGGTTCCCGCTGAGATCGAGGAAGGCGCCTTCGTCCAGCGACTTCATCCGCGGTCCGTCCTTCACCGCGATCGCCACCCCGACGGCGACGAGGAGACCCATCGCCAGACCGAGCACGAGGCGTGGCCGCTCCACGATGTGGACGAGACGGGTGAGAAAGGACCGCATGCGGGGCCTTCCTCGGGGATCTACCGTCGCCCGGCGCGATGCACCAGCCGAGCGAGCGCGTCCCCGGATACCGTTGGCCCTTCCGTCCCTTCCCGCTAACCTCGCGCCGCTCCCGAGCGGTGGAGGAAGCAACCATCCGGCCCGCCCGCCCACTCGACCTAAAGAGCCCCCCAGCCCTCGCCTCCCGGAGCTCGCGGGTGCTTTCCCTCGTCGCCGCCTCCCGACCGGAATGGCGCCGGGAGGTCGCGCTTCGGCTGGCGCTCGCGCTGCTGCCGTGCGCGGTGGTGGTGCTCTCTCTGCGGGCGGTCCTGGGCACCTTCCCGATCGCGTGGCTGGTGCCGATGGCCATGACGTTCGGAAACGCCCTGATGGTGGTGTCGCTCGCCCGGGAGACGCTCGGGAGGCGCTCCTTCCCCATCTTCTGGGCCCTCTACGGTCTGGCCTGGACCGCGGTGGCCTGGCACGGGCTGCACTTCCATCGCGCGCCCCGGCCGGCCGCGCTGTTCATGAACCTGGAGGAGCTCTTCCAGGTGCCGATGCCGGGATGGGACGAGGTCCCGTGGGCCGTCCTGATCGCGGTGCTGGGCCTCGGCGTGCTCGCGCGGCATCCCTCGCCGAGAGGGCGGGATCTGCGGTTCGCCACCGTTGCCGCGGTTGCGCTCTGCGCCGTCCTGCAAGCGTACGCGTTCCTCCGCTACCAGACGCGCGACATGCTCCGCTTCTCCGAGTACCGCGACCTGGTTCGCACCCATGGACTCGAGGGTGCGGTGACCCTCGATGGGCTGGAGATCCTTCGCAGCGCGAGCTCCGGCTCGGTGCTGGGCGAGCTGCGCCGGGACGCATCGGAGAACCCGGCCCGGCCCCTTCCGCTGGACCCGGTGGGTGTGGACCGGATGGTGGTCGTGCAGATCGAGAGCCTGGATCGCGAGGCGCTCACCGCCGACGTGGCGCCGGTGCTCACCGGGATCTGGAGGACCGCGACGCGCGGCCTGGTGACGGTGGACCGGACCTCGGTCTCGGGCAGCTCCAGCGCGGACTTCCAGCTGCTCACCGGCCTCCGCGCTCGCTCCGGCGTCCCCGTCTACCGGCTCGGCTGGGACGGGGCCGGGCAAACCCTTCCCGACCACGCCGCCGCGCGCGGGTTCCGCTTCCACGCCTACCACGGCAACGACCGGAACTTCTGGAACCGCGGACCGTTCTTCACCGCCCTTCACGCCACCTTCCACAGCGCAGAGTCGATGCCCGGGTCCGAGTTCTCGCGCTGGGGACGCGCGGACGGAGATCTGTTCCGCTTCGCGGCCGCGCGGATCCGGGAGGAGCGGCAGGGAGTGCACTTCCTCATCACCCTCTCCACCCACGCTCCCTTCGACCTGGTCATTCCCCCGGGGCCGCTGGAGCACGCCCCGGTGAAGGCGCGCTACCTCGCCTCGGTGCATTACGCCGACGGCGCGCTCGGGAGGTTCCTCCAGGAGCTGCCGAGAGAAGGCACCACCCTGGTTGCGATCTACGGGGACCACCCCTCGGGCGTCTTCGAGACCGCCGGCGCGGCCGACGAGCCTCCGGTGCCGCTCATGCTGGGAACGCTCGCTCCGGACGGCTCGCTCGCCCCGCTCTCGGCTGACGGCCGGCCCGTCCAGGAGCTGCCCGGGACGTACGAGCTTCCCGCGCTGCATCGCTTCCTCGAGAGCTGCCTCGATGCGTCTGCGCCCTGAGCGCGTCCTTCTCGTCGCGCTCGTGCTGCTGGTCGCCGCCTGGGCAGCTCGTCCTGCCCTGCGTGAGCTGCGGTGGACGCTCGTCGGCCTGGTGGAGCTCGGCCACCTTCCCGCCCCGGCTCCCGCTCCCCGCGACGCCGCTCCGGCCCGGATCGCCCACGGCGGAGGCGCGCTCGGGGCGCTGCGCACCACCAACACGCTCGAGGCCCTGGAGCGGAACTACGGCCGGGGCGCCCGCTGGTTCGAGGTGGACTTCCTCCCGGATTCGCGCGGCGCCTGGTGGGCGGTGCACGACTGGGCGCAGGTCAGCGCCGTGCTGGGCGTCCCCCTCGATGCCCAGGGACGTGGACTCCCCGGCGAGCAGAGGGCCGGGTCGGCACCCTCCGTCGCGCGGCTCGAGCAGGTGCTCGACTGGATCGGCCGGCACGCCGATGCCCGGCTGGTGACCGACACCAAGGGAGACAACGGGCTGCTGCTCCGGCAGCTGCGCGCGGCCCCGCCGGCGGTGCGGGCCCGCATCCATCCGCAGCTCTATCGGCTGGAGGAGCTCGGGTGGGTCGCGAACGACGGCTTCGGGGCCCCCATCTTCACGACCTACCGGAGCGCGTATCCCTGGTGGGTCCTGCGCCGCTTCGTGCAGCGGGCTCCCCTGCTGGCGGTGACGGTGACCCGGGAACAGGCCACCGAGGCCTGTGCGGCGCTGTGTGCCCACGTCCCGGTCCTGACCCACACGGTGAACGACCCCACCGAGGCCGCCGGCCTCGCGCGGGCCGGTCTCACCGGGATCTACACGGACGAGCTGCTGCCCTGACGTTCCGCGCACCGGAACCGGCAGGAAAGCCCTGGTGCCAGGAGGCAGGCCGGGCTCAAGTCGCCGGAGCGATGACTCGCCCTCCTCCGCGGCCCACCATTCCGACCGGCGACGAGTTCCACGTGCCCGGCGCCCGCGTTTACGCCGGACCGCTGGGGCCGGCCATCCACAAGCGGGCCGAGGCGATGGCCCGGGTGGTCTACAACGCCGTGCACGAGAACCGCGCCTTCGACGAGGGAGACGACCGGCGGGGCCACGGCCGCGACCACGCCACGTGGGTCTTCTCCGAGGAGCCCGGTCTGGAGGAGGGGCTCTTCCACGGCGGGCTCGAGCTGATGATCGACGCCCGGCTCGAGCCCGGTGCCGCCATCGGGCTCCACCGCCACGTCGTGACCGAGGAGGTCTACTACGTGCTCGAGGGGCAGCTCTCGATGACCACTGTCCTGGCCGACGGCCGGGAATTCAGGGCCACTCTGCGCCCGGGCGACGCCCACGGGGTGCGGCTGGGGGAGGCGCACTACGGACGCGCCGGTGCCGAGGGATGCCGGTTCCTGGCGGTGGGTTTCCGGTCCCGTGGAGCTGGAGGCCGGTAAGCCCGCAAGCACGAGCGCTGGCTCGCGGGGCCAGAGAGCTCATCCCCGCGCCGAGCCTTCGCCGCCGTCGGCGAAGAGCCGGAGGTTCACGGCCTCGCCCATCGCCCGCTGGCCCGCCGCGTTCAGGTGAAGATGGTCCCCGGTGTCGTAGGCGGGACGGAGCCGGCCCGGCCGCTCCGGATCGCGGACGGCCGCATCGAAGTCGATCACCGCGTCCAGCTCGCCCGAGGTGCGCATCCAGGCATTCACCGCCTGGCGGACGCGCTCCTTGTCCGGAGCGAAGTAGCCCGAGGCCGCGCCCTCGAACGGCAGGAGCGTCCCTCCGTAGATCTTCACCCCGGCGGCGCGAGCCTGCGCGATGAGCTGCCGAAACCCGGCGACGAGCTCGTCGGCGGTCACCGGCGGGGCACCGGGGTCGGCCGAGCCCGCGTAGCCCAGGTCGTTGATGCCCTCGAGCACGATGACCCAGCGAACCCCGGCCTTGTCGAGCGCGTCGCGCCGGAAGCGCCGCAGTCCGCTCGGGCCGGCGTCGTCACGGAGAAGGCGGTTGCCGCTGATGCCGGCGTTCACCACGTCGATGCGACTACCTCCGGGGTGGCGCCGGAGCCGCTCGGCGAGCACCGCCGGCCAGGGACGGGAGACGAAGCCGCCACCCTCGGTCAGCGAGTCGCCGAACGCCACGACCACCGGAGTGCCTGGCGCCCGGCCGCCCACCCCGGCGACATACCTGGCGATGGCCACTCCGGCCAGCGCGAGGAGCGCGGCCACGAGGACCGGGCGAAGGGCGCGGGCGCACCGGCTGAAGCTGGAGCTCTCCATCGGCCTTCAGCCTCGCACGGCTGGCGTCGCGGCCGCGTCCCGAGCTTCCGTCCGTGGCGCCGGTCTCGGGGCCCCCCGGGGGCGCGACGGCGACGCCTCACACGTCGATGTCGTCGAGGCCCCCGCCGTCCAGGTCGGCGCCGGAGTCGAGGTCGGCCTCGGAGTACTCCTGGTCGGAAGCTCCCGCCTCGTCAGCGGACAAGCCTTCCACGGAAGGCCCACCGAGCCCGTGCAGGAAGTGGGAGGCGATGGCCGTGCCGAGGAACGTCCCGGCAAGGCTGCCGAGCAGCGAGGTGCCGAACACCCCACCCATGCCACCGCCCATGCCCATCCCGCCCCGGCCCAGGGTGCGCTCGAGGAACCCCGGATCGCGCACCTCGGCGCGGGTGGCGGCCCGGGCCATGGCGCGAGGATCTCCGGAGCGCGCCTCGCCGAGCTCGGAGGACGGAAGCGACTCGCCGAAACGCCTCAGCACCT
>RPRB01000259.1 GCA_003818285.1 Myxococcaceae bacterium | reverse complement strand
CTCCCCCAGACCTCCACGTCCTTCTGGACCCGGGTCCCGTTCCAGACCACCGTGATCCGGGCCGGGCTCACCTTGGTGCTTCCGCTCCACCGCGGCGCGCGGAACAGGATGTCGTAGCTCTGCCAGATACCCGGCGGGAACGACTCGTTCACGTCGGCATCTTTCACCCCGTAGATGGCGCCGCAGTCGTTGGCGCCGGACAGCGCCGCCCCGAACGAGTCCAGGACCTGCACCTCGTACCGGCCCTGGATGTACACGCCGCTGTTGCCCCGGTCCTGCTCCGCGGCACCCGAGGTGGAAGCAGGCACCTGGAACTCGACGTGGATCCGGACGTCGCCGAACCACCGGTGGCTGTAGAGGTCCCCCGTCCCGGGAACCACCTCCATCGCCCCGTCCACCAGTCTCCAGCGCGCCGCCGAGCCGTCCGGGTGCCTCCAGGCGGCCAGCCCGGAGCCGCTGAACAGCACCGCCGCGCCCGCCGGCGGCGGCATGTAGACCAGGGGGCGGATCTGCAGGTTCCGGTAGAAGACCTCCGCTCCCTCGGCCTGCAGCGCGATCCGGCCGCGGCTCAGCGGTCCCCAGCCGTCACCATCGTCGGTCTCGATGTCGCTCGCCGCGTTCACCCGCCTGCCGTTCACCACGTGTGCCGAGTCCCGTCCCGAGGCGAAGAGCTCGAGCACGGTCCAGCCGGTCAGCGATTCCGGCTCCTCGGACTTGATGACCTGTCCGCCGCGAAACGCCACCTCCTGGCCGCGCGGCGCGAACGTCGGAGGCGACGCGCCGACGTCGGCGACGGTCGTGGTCAGACCCGTGCCGGAGAGCATCCAGGCATCCCCGACCGCGTGCTCCATGATCTGGAACTCGACGCTCCGGGGCCAGATCCGGTCCGGCAGGTGCAGATGGTACAGGAGGCCGCTGTCGCGCGGCTGGTTCTTTCGAGGAGCGAAGGTCTGCGTGCCCCACTTCTGCTCGAGCCGCAGCCGGTAATCGCCGAACTCGTCCCAGGTGGCGATGTAGCCGAAGTCCTTCGCCGTCCCCGTGGCGGGGAGTCCGAGGATGTGGAGCACGTCGCCTTCCATGCGGAAGACGCCCTCCGGATCTCGATTCCGGCCGTTCGAGGGCAGCCAGCGATAAAATCTGGTCAACGACGGGTCGAGCAGCGACTTCCAGGTGGTCTCGCCCAGGTCGACCGGCGTCGTCCCTGCATCGGGCATTCCGGCATCAGGGCCTGGGGATGGCCCCGCGTCCGGCGCGCCTGCATCGGGCCCGGGCGAACCGGCATCCAGCGATCCGGCGTCAGGCGGCAATGCTCCCCCATCCGGTTGCGCAGCGGGGTTTCCGGCGTCCGAGGATCCGTTTCCGGCGTCCGAGGATCCCCCATCGGACTGCGTGCCGCCGACCGGCCCACCCCGGTCGGTTGGCCGCGCCGGCTGGCCCGTGCAGGCCAGGAAGGCACACGACACGGTCAGGCACACCCGCAGGAGACGCATCGGGGGCCGAGGTACACATCCATCGACCAGCTGCCAACGGGACCTTGGTCCCGGGGGCGGCACCGCTATCTCGTGCCGGACGCTGCGACGCCCGGCTCGACGTGGAGCACAGGGAGGCGCGTCGGTCTCGAAACCTCAAGCCCGGTCGCGGAGCTCCGGTGCACCGGCGCGCTTCGCGCAGTTCGCACAGCAGAAGAACCGGGAGCCGGCCTCCAGCCCGTGCCCGAGAATCCGCACACCGCAGTGGCTGCAGCGTGGAGCCAGTTTCTCGATGGCGCATTCGAACGAGTCGAATCGGTGCACCACCCCGTCCATGTTCAGCTGGAACGTCTTGTCGTACTCGTTTCCACAGGTGTCGCACCGAGCTCGCATCAGGCCCTCACCTTCATCTGTCTCGAGGCTCCACCCTCGGCACCGCCGGGCCAGTTTCAAGCCGCGCGGCCGGACAGGCGCGCGGCTCGATGCTCCACATTTCAGAGCAGTGATTTCACGTGCTCGATTCGGGTCGGGGCCCCCTGTCGAGCGACCTCCCCGCTCCGTGTGCGCCGATCAGGCGGGGCGGCGGACGGTCGCAACGAGACGGAGACCGATCGGGACCAGCAGCCGCTGGCTCAGGCGCAACCGCTCGAGCTCGCGAATCTGGAGGAAGAGACGCGTACCGCCGTCGCCCGGGCCGAGCCGGTCCGAGAAGTACCGGTGGAGATACGGACCGCGCTCCGGGGCGCGAAGGTCGAACGCCGTTCCCAGCCCGGAGATCATCGTCGCGGCGGCGTGGAGCGGAGGTTCGTGCACGTGCCGCTCACGCCAGCGTTCGACCGGATCGGCGGGTGGCGGACCCTCATGGTGGTGCCCGTGGTGGTGGTTGTGCCTCCGGGGCGTGTCCGGCGCCAGCGCTCCGCAACTCTCCAGCACCGCCTGCAGGTCCCAGAACCACGCCGCAGTGGCCGCGTCGATCTCCTCGTGCGCGAACTCGTCGGCGACGAGCAGGCCGCCGGGCCGTACCAAAGAGCGGATCTTCGCGATGCCGGCCTCGAGCGGGACGATGTGGTGCAGCGAGCGGGTGAACAGCACCGCGTCGAAGGGGGCCGCCTCGAAGGCCAGGAAGTCCGAGACGATGGCCGGAACGCCCCGTGCGCGCGCTTCCTCGACCTGCTCCTCGCTCACGTCGATTGCGGTGAGCTCGACGCCGTTCCGCAGCAGACGCTCGGCGAGAACCCCCGGGCCACAGCCCACCTCGAGGACCCGGAGCCCCCGGCCGCCCCCCGGGAGCAGCCGCCCCACCCACGCCTGGACCTCGTCCACCTCCGCCTCGATCGCTCCGGGGGTACGCACCTGCGGGGTCATACCCCACGAGTGACTGCAGGGGATCGGCCGGCCTGCCGCACGCGACCGCATCGGACCTTGGTCTCATCACAGCGCCCGACCGCCCCCGTTCCTCTAGACTGCGCCCGGCGTAGCCCCCCCGGGGAGGACGGCATGGCGACACCGAACAACCTTCCACGGACCGTGATGTCCATCCTGGCCATCAGCGGACTGATCCTCGGCAGTCTCTGGGTGGTGCGCCCGTTCATCGGTCCGGGCATCTGGGCGGTCACCATCGTGGTCGCCACCTGGCCGCTCTTCCGCATGCTCCAGGCTCGGCTCGGCGGCCGCCGCGGCCCCGCAGTCACCGTGATGGCGCTGATCCTCCTGACGATCATCGTCATCCCGGTCTGGCTGGCCGTGGACACCGTCATCGAGCAGTCGGACCGGCTCATCGCCCTCGCCCGCTCACTGCCGACGCTCCAGGTTCCCCCTGCCCCGGCCTGGCTCGATTCGATCCCGCTCGGCCCGCGCGTCGCCCGTTCCTGGAACGAGCTGGCGCAGGCGGAACCCGGAGCCCTCGCCGCACGGGTCGAGCCCTACGTGGGCACGGCTGTCCGCTGGTTCGCCGCGCAGGCCGGTTCGTTCGGCGGGCTGCTGGTGCATCTGCTGGTGATGCTGATCATCTCCATCGTCCTCTTCGCCCAGGGCGACATCGCGGCACGGGGCGTGCTGGCCTTTTTTCACTGGCTCGCGGGCGAGCGCGGTCACGCGGCGGTCATCCTCGCCGGGCAGGCGATCCGCGCGGTGGCGCTCGGGGTCATCGTCACCGCCCTGATCCAGACCACCGTCTCAGGGATCGGGATGTTCATCGCCGGAATCCCCCACCCAGGGCTGCTCACGGCGGTGGTGTTCCTGCTCTGCATCGCGCAGCTCGGGCCAGCGCTGGTGATGATCCCCGGAGTGATCTGGCTTTACTGGTCAGGCTCGGCGGGATGGGGCACGTTCTTCCTGATCTGGACCCTCGTGGTGCTGACCATGGACAACGTGCTGCGCCCCTGGCTCATCCAGCGTGGAGCGAACCTCCCCATCCTCCTGATCTTCGCCGGCGTCATTGGCGGGTTGCTGGGGTTCGGGGTCATCGGCCTCTTCATCGGGCCGGTGATCCTCGCGGTGAGCTACACGCTGCTCAAGGCCCTGGTCACCGACGGGGACGCGACGATCGCGGCTCCTTCCGCCGTTGCCGCGCCGGCGGTGTCCGTGCCTCCGCCGGCGGCCTGAGAGGGTCCCCTCTCCGAAACGAGCGAGCGGTCGATCGGACACCCTCGCCCGGGGAGCGGGGCTTCTCGGTTGCGTCAGCGCTCGCCTCGCGGACGTCGAGCAAGGCCAGCGCAGCGCGGGGAAAGCGGGCATGCAGAGCCGACCTTGCGTGTAGAAGGGCGCCTCCGATGCGAAGGAGCTGCTCCAGGTGATGAACTTCGGCGCCATCCTCGCCCTCTCCGTGGGCCTGGCCATGGATGCGACGGCGGTCTCCGCTGCCCGCGGCATGGCCGTGCCGAAGGTACGCCCCCGCCACGTGGCGCTGGTGGCCATCTTCTTCGGCGGCTTTCAGGCGCTGATGCCGGTGATCGGATGGCTGCTCGGCTCGCGGGTCGGCCCGCTGGTCGAGGCATGGGATCACTGGATCGCCTTCGTCCTCCTGGCGGCCATCGGGGCCAAGATGCTCTGGGAGTCGCGCGACCCGAAGGCGGCGTCCGGGTATCGCACCGAGGACGAGGTCTTCGGGCTCCGGGTCATGCTGGCGCTGGCGGTGGCGACCAGCATCGACGCGCTGGCGGTGGGCATCACGCTGCCGATGCTCGATGCCCCGTTCGCCCTCTCGGTGGCCACCATCGGGGTGACCACCGCCGTCATGTGCGTCGCAGGGCTCCTGCTCGGACGCCGGGCCGGCGCGATGCTGGGGCGGCGCCTGGACGTGCTCGGTGGCCTGATCCTCATCGGGCTCGGGGTGAAGATCCTCGTGGACCACCTGGGGGCGGGCTAGAGCCGGGTAGCCAAACCGTGCACGCGACTGTGCATTGCACCGGGTCCGGGAGATGCGACTGTCCTCACGACGATGACGTCCTCCGAGCTCCGTGCCCACGGCCGCGCCGGGACCGCGCTGGCCCTTCTCTACGTCTTCCTCTGGGCCTCGGCCTTCGTCCCCAGCCGGGTGCTGTCCCGGATGGGCCAACCGCTCTGGGTCCTCACCATCCGCTTCGCCATCGCCTCGTTGCTCATGGCCGTGGCGGTGGTCGCGCTTCGGAGGCCGTGGCCGCGGACGACCGCCGCGTGGCTCCAGATCGCCGGCTATGGACTGCTGGCCAACGCCACTTACCTCGGTTGCACCTACGAGGCGCTGCGACACCTCTCCTCCGGGATGGGCGCGATCATCGCCAGCACCAATCCCCTCCTCCTCGCCCTGGTGGCGCCGGCACTCCTGAACGAGCCGCTCACCGGGAGGAAGATTGTCGGGCTCCTCCTCGGGTTCGGTGGCGTCCTGATTGCGATGTCCGCGCGCGCCGGGACCCAGGCGGCCCGGCCGGTGGACGTGCTCCTCGCCTTCCTGGGCGTCGTCGCGCTCGTGGGCTCCACCCTGGTCTTCAAGCGGCTCCGGACGCCGGAGGATCTCGTGGCGGCGAACACGGTTCAGCTCGGCACGGCCTCGGTCGCGCTTCTCCCTCTGGCGATCCTGCTGGAGGGAGCCCCGCACCTCCCGCCCACGGCCGAGTTCATCGTGAGCCTGGCTTACCTGGTGCTGGTGTTGAGCCTCGGCGCGTCGTTCCTCTGGTTCTGGCTGCTCCGGCACGGCGAGGCCAGCCGGGTGAGCGCCTTCTACTTTCTGACTCCCATCTTCGGGCTGGGGCTGGGCGCACTGCTCCTCCGGGAGCCCGTGCGGCCCCTGGACGGGCTCGGACTTGCCGCGGTTGCGGCGGGCATCGTCCTGGTCCAGTCCGGCCGTGGCCGGGTGGTGCCCGCGGCGGTCGAGGAGACCTAGTGCACAGGGTGCTGCCGCCATTCGCAACGCGAGCGCGTCGTCCGCCGAGCGCCGCTCGAGGTTCCCGGCGCCTACCTCCGCCCGGAGGGCTTCGCCTTGCGCTCGCGCAGCGCCGCGTGGGCCGCGGCCAGCCTGGCCACCGGCACCCGGAACGGCGAGCAGGACACGTAGTCCAGACCCAGCCGGTGGCAGAAGGCGATGCTCTTCGGGTCGCCCCCGTGCTCGCCGCAGATCCCGATGTCGAGCCCGGGGCGCGTCTTCCGGCCCAGCCGGACCGCCATCTCCATCAGCCGGCCCACCCCGCCCTCGTCGAGGTGGTCGAACGGGTTCTCGGGGAGGATGCCGGCGGTGAGGTACTCGGAGAGAAAGCTGGTCTCCGCGTCGTCCCGGGAGATCCCGAAGGTGGTCTGGGTGAGGTCGTTGGTCCCGAAGGAGAAGAACTGGGCCAGCGAGGCGATCTCGTCGGCGGTGACCGCCGCCCGGGGGGTCTCGATCATCGTCCCGAAGCGGTAGCGGATCTTCCGCTTCCGCTCGACCATCACCTTCCGGGCCTCCTCCTCGAGCGCCTTCTGCTCCCAGCGCAGCTCGTTCCCGTGGGTGACCAGGGGAATCATGAT
>RPRB01000258.1 GCA_003818285.1 Myxococcaceae bacterium | reverse complement strand
GGACGCCGAGGGGCGCGTCGACACCCTCCTGGGGTGGACCTCCATCCTCACCCGGACCGCCGGGCTCACCGACCGGTTCTACCTCTAGGTCAGGGCGGCCGAAGTCGAGGTCCGCGTCAGGGTGGCGTCAGGCGGGCTGCAGTCGGCGAGGTCACGGCGGCCGCAGTCAGCGAGGTCAGGGCGGCCGAAGTCGAGGTCCGCGTCAGGGTGGCGTCAGGCGGGCTGCAGTCGGCGAGGTCACTTCGGCCGCAGTCAGCGAGGTCAGCGCGGCCGCAGTCAGCTAGGAGTTCGTGGGCCTCTCCTAGCGGAGCGGGGCCGGGGTCGGAGGGTGATGAGCGCCAGAGCCATCACGGCCTGCAGCCCGAAGAGGACGGTCGAGATCCCGTGGAGCATCCCGAACCGCCGCCGGGCGGGGTCGGCAGCAGGGAGGTGGGACAGCGTGTCGCCGGTCGCTCGGCGGATGCTGGCGATCTCCGGCGTCACCACGAAGAGGCTCGCCGCGGCGAGCGCGGCCAGCACACCTCCGAGCACCACCGCCGCACGCCCGGAGCGTCCGGTCGCTCCGAGCGCCACCGCGGCCAGGCCCAGGGCGAGGCCCACCGCGTCGAGCACGGGGAGCACCCGCCCGACCACCCGGGCGGCCACCGAGGGAGGAGCGGCAGCGAACAGGGCGGGGGTCACCGTGCTCGCGAAGAGCGCGATGGCGCCGAGGAACGCCACGAGCAGAAGGCGGTGGGTGGAGTGGAGCATGCCGCGGCCATGCTAAAGGACTCTCCAGAGAAGGCCCCATGCTTCCCACCCTGCTCGTCGTCGTCACCATCGCCCTCGTCATCTGCCTCGCGCTCCTCATCTTCGGAGGACGGAACGCGCCCCCCGCCCGTGCTCCGGCTACCGCCGCCACGCCGGGAACCATTCCCGTCGCCCGCGGCGGGCCCGACCCCGAGCTGGAGCGGAGGCGGCGCGAGGTGGACGAGCTGAAGGCCACCGTGGCCGAGCTCCGGGGCGAGCTGAAGCAGACCCGCAAGAAGCTCCACGACCAGCGCGAGGCGGACAGGGACGGCGCAGATCTGGTGAAGGCCCGCGCCGAGGTGGAGCGAGGGGCCTCGCAGCAGCTGGAGGTGGTGCGGAGCGAGCTGGCCTCGGCGCTGGCCGAGGTGAGCCGGCTGAAGGGCGAGGCCGAGGCGTTCCGGATGCGCCGTCCGGCACCCGCGCCGGCGCCCCAGCCCACGCCTGCGCCTCCGGCCGCGGCGCCGCCCGCTCCCGAGCCGCGTCGCTTCCGCGAGCTGTCGGACACCGACCGGGAGAAGATTGACCGCCTCGAGCACCTGGCCAACCGGGAGCGCACCCGGTCGCAGGAGCTCTCGGCCGAGGTCCGCCGGCTGAAGGGGCGCACCGAGACGCAAGCGAGGGTGTACAGCGTCGTCAAGGGCGAGCTGGACCTCCTCAAGGACAAGTTCAAGGCGCTGGAGAAGCGTCTGAACCGCACGCTCCTCGAGCGCGACCTCCTCCGCCGGGCCATCCGAGATCTGGAGAAGAAGAGCGGCCTCGCCGCCGACCGCACCGAGCTCACCGCCGACGAGGTGGCCGCCTCCGACCGCTCGGTGGAGGAGCGCGCCGCGGGCGAGGCGGCTGAGATTGCCCGGCGGACCCGGCCCCTCCAGCCCGCCGCCGAGCCAGTTCCCGCGCCGTCCGCGACCGAGACGTCCGCCGGGGCCGAGGCCTCCCTCGAGAACGCGGCTGCCGCGGACGCCGGCGGCGCCCCGGCCGCCCAGCACGCGGAGAAGGCTGGCTGACCGGCGCGCACCCACCGGGCCGGCCGCCCAGGGTGTCGCTGGCCACGCGCATCTTCCTCGGCCACGCGGTGGTGCTGGTCACCTTCGGCCTGCTCATCCTGTTCAGCGTCAGCGAGCTGCACCGGAACCAGCAGGAGATCCGGCTGGTGAGTCAGGGCTACCTCCCGCTCGCCCAGGACGCGGCGGCGCTCGACTCCTTCCAGCGGAACCAGGCCCAGGAGGCGGCGCAGATCAGCGCCGAGGCCGACCCCCAGACCCGCGCCGCGCTGGCCCGGCTGGCCCCGCTCACCTACCCACCCCTCCTGCATGCTCGCCTGAGCTCACTCGAGGCGACGCTCTCGTCGCTCCGGGCCACCGCGCCCGCCTCGGAGCGTTCCTTCCTCGACGCGGTGCAGGCCCGTGTCGAGCACGTGGCCCGCGACCTCGAGATGGTGGAGCGCACCACCGCCAGCACCTGGTCCGACAACCCACCCCCGGAGGCCCAGCGCGCTCTGGCCAGCGCGCAGGACTCGCTCTCGCGGGAGCTCCGGGCCCTGCGGGCGGCGCTCGATACCCGGACCCGGGCGGTGGTGGAGGAAGCCGAGCGGCGGGACCGGCGGCGGGGGGTCCTGCTCATCGGCCTGTCGGTGGCGGCGATCGCGGTGGGGCTCCTCGCCACCGCCCTCTCGGCCCGGAGCCTCCGGCCGGTGCGGGCGCTCATCGCCGGCGTGGGCCGCATTCGCCGCGGTGACTACACCGGGCAGCTGAACATCCCCGGCGACGACGAGATCTCCCAGCTCGGCCGCGAGTTCGACGCCATGACCCGCGCGCTCGAGGAGCGGGAGCAGGCCCTGGCCCGGCAGCAGCAGGCCCTGCTCCGTGCCGAGCGGCTGGCGGCCGTGGGTCGGGTCTCCGCGCAGGTCGCCCACGAGGTGCGCAACCCGCTCAGCTCCATCGGACTCAACGTGGAGCTGCTGCAGGACGCGCTGGACCAGGCCCGCTTCGCGACCACGGCGGAGGCGGAGGAGGTCAAGGCGCTGCTCCAGGCGGTCATTCGCGAGGTTGATCGATTGACCGAGACCACCGAGCGCTACCTGCGCATGGCCCGCTCCCCTGCCCCGGCGCTCGTCGCCGAGGACGTGAACCGCATCGTGGATGGGGTGCTGGACTTCGCCGCCGGCGAGCTGGGTCGCTCCGGCATCCGGGTGGAGCGCAGGCTCGACCCGGGGCTCCCCCGGGCGCTGGTGGACGAGGGCCAGCTCCGGCAGGTGCTGCTCAACCTGGTCCGCAACGCCCGCGAGGCGATGGAGGGAGGCGGCACGCTCCGGCTGTCCACCTCCGCCGAGGACGGCGCGGTGCACGTCCGGGTGGAGGACACCGGGCACGGCATCCCCGAGGAGGCGCGCCCCCACCTCTTCGACCCGCTCTTCACCACCAAGCGGCACGGCACGGGCCTCGGGCTCGCGCTCAGCCGGCAGATCCTCGAGGCGCACGGAGGCGCCCTGGGGTGCGAGCGCACCGGCCCGTCGGGGACCGTCTTCCACCTCCGGGTCCCGGTGGCCCCCCGGCCGGCGCTGGGCGAGCAGCCGGCCGCGCACGCCTGAGCGTGACGGCGCCGATCCGGGGAACGGGCGAGTGCCGCGGGCCGTTGCTACGCTCAGGCCTCGCCTGATGATGGATTCGTTCGTCCGCCGACTCGTGGAACGGCTCCTCGAGCCCTCGCGGCCGCTCTCGCGGAACCGGCACTTCCACACCTTCGAGACCCCGGAGGGGAAGCGGGCGCTCACGCTCGCGCGGCGGCTCCGCGGGCTCGCGCGGGACGTCCGGCGGTGCCTGGACCGGGGAGTGCCCCCCGAGGTGCGCGAGGAAGGGGCGGACGGCGACCTCCGGGTGGAGCTCCGCTTCGACGACCTCGCCGGGCGGCGCACGGCGTTCCTCACCGGCGAGGAGTACGCGCTGCTCCTCCGGGTCCCGGGCATGCCCGAGGCCCTCGGGGACGCGCGTCGCGCGCCCTAGCTTCACCCCGCCAGCCCGGCGAACTCGAGGAGGACGGCGCGGACCGCCTCGCGCGCGCCCGGGTGTGCGGCGGCGCCCCGGCCGGAGAGCTCGGGCGGGCACGACTCGCTCAGCACCGCGAGCGGCACGCGCTGCTCGTCGGCCACGAAGCGGGTCAGGGCCAGCATCGCCGGTGACGGGTCAGTCACCACCAGCCCCGCGGCGTCGGAGGTGAACGGACGCCACAGCGGCCGGCCCAGCTCCCCGGCAGGGACGATGCAGAAGTGCAGGACCAGCCCCTCGGCCAGCTCGAGCTCGGCCACGGTCCCCAGCGCCTCCGTCTGCAGTCCCTCCGGCGCGAGCAGCGGCAGGCTGGCCAAGGCCTCGCGAGCCACCGAGGCGTCGGGAGCGGCGAGCAGCACCTTCACCACCTGACTCCGCGACGTGCTCCGTCCGCGCTGGGCCCGCGCCCGCACCGCATGGGCCTCGGCGGCGGTGAGCAGGGGCTCCGGCGCCGGCGGCGCGTCCACGTCCACCGGGACGACGAGCCCCTCCCCGTGGAGCATCGCCACCGCCTGGAGCACGCCGAGGTCCGCGGCCTCCACGGAGTCGAGGAGCTCCGCCACGCTCCGGGGCGTCTCCAGCCTGGCCAGCACCTCCCGGGCGAGCGGCGGGACGGCCCGGAGCGCCGCCCCTGGTGCCTGGGCCCACCGCGTCGCCGGATCCGGGAGCGCCTCGAGCAACCGCCGGCACTCGTCGCTCTGCCGCGCGGCGTCGAGCAGGAGCTCGTCCGTCCCCCGGTCCATGCGCGCGTCGGGGGCCGGCGGCCCGGGCTGGAAGGAGAACGTCCCCTCCGCCCACTCCAGCAGCCGGAACAGCGCCTTCTCGCCCTGGACCGCGCCCGTGCGCGCGTCCACCGGGCGGCCCTCCACCAGCTCCACCTCGCCCCGCTCGCTGCCGCGGCGGAGCGTCACCCGGCCCGTGCGCCGGCCCAGGGACAGGGTCTGGAGGAGGTCGGGCAGCGCGAGCTGGGCCAGCGCGCCTTCGATCTCCTGCGACTCGGCGCCGTCGGTCCGCGCCCGCTCCGCCCGGGCCAGGAGGTCATCGATGTGCGCCAGGACCTCGTCCAGGTTGTAGGGCTTGCGCAGGAGCGGCCCGGGGCCGTCCCGCATCGCCTCGTCGGCCTGCTCGGCGCTCGTGGTCACCACCACCGGGATGGTGTCGGTCCGGGGGTTGGTGCGGAGGATGTCGACGAAGGTCCGGGCGTCGAGCACCGGGCACCCGTGGTCGAAGAGCACCAGGTCCGGGTGACGGAGGACGGCCAGCTCCAGCGCCCGGGCCCCGTCGCGCGCCGAGTGCACCTGGTACCCCTTCTGCCGGAGCGCCCGGGTGAGGGCGCGGACCGAGGTCAGATCGGGGTCGGCCAGCAGGACCTTTCTGATCGTCGTCATGGAAGGAAGGTCAGTACGGTTGCAGGTCGTAGGCGGTCTGCAGCTTGGAGACGAGGCCGTCCACCAGCGCCGCATCCGAGGAGTGGAAGGCCCAGGTCGCGCCGCGCCCTCGACGCTGCAGCAAGGCGTACGCCGCCGACCCGTGGAGCCAGAGCACGAACTGGTGCCGGACGAGCCGCTCGTCGCCCCCGAGGACCAGCGGGGTCAGCCCCGGGCGCGGGGTCACCTCCGCCCGGCGCGCGAGCAGGTACACCCGGGGGGCGAAGTCCTGGCTCGCACGCTCGAGCGTCCTCACCAGCGGAAGCCCATCCCCGGCCTCCGCCCCGCCCAGGTACACCAGGCTCCGCACCGAGGGCTCGCGCAGCAGTGTCCGCCCGATCTCCGCCTGGACCTCGTCGAACAGCCCCTCCGCGATTCGCCCCCGGCGGGACGGATCCGCGCCCTCCTCCGCCGGGAGCCGCGGCCCGTCCGGCGACCCGAGGAGCAGCTCCACCGCCTCCCAGAATCCCACCGCATCCAGCACCAGCCGGCGGTGGAGCGAGGCCCGACGCTGCTCGAGCCGCGCCCGGCAGGCCTCCGTGAGAAAGTCCAGGTCCTCCCCGTCGCGTGGGAAGGTCGCCGCTCCCCCGGTGAGCTGCAGCGGCACGGCCCCCTCCACCGCCCGGAGCTCGGGCGCCTCGCGGGCCGCGGCCAGCGCCCGGCGGAGGAAGACCTGCGCCCCGAAGGCGTCGGTCTCCGGAAGCAGGAGAAGAAACTCCTGCTCCGCCACCTTCGCCAGGACGTCCGACTCGCGCAGCACTCGCCCCAGCGCCCGGGTGGTGGCCCGCACCGCGGCCCGGGCCTGCTCGGCCCCGGCCCGCGCCCGGAGGTGTGGCAGACCGTCGAGCGCGAAGCTGAGGAGCGAGAACCCGCGGCCGTATCGGCGAGCCTTGTCCACCTCCTTGGTGGCCACATCGGTGAAGTAGGCGAGGTTGTAGGCCGAGGAGTCGGGGTCCCTCAGCGCCAGCCGCTGAAGCGCGCGGAACCGCCGGGCCGAGAGCAGGGCGGCGGCTCCCATCGCGGCCAGGGTGGCGGTGGCTTCCAGAGCCTCGGGCGGGAAGCCCTGGGGTGCATCCGAGAGCTGGGCCAGCGCGAGGCCCTCTCCCCGGGCGGCCAGCGGGACCCAGAGCCCCGGGCCCTCCACCACCCAGGGGCGCCCCGCGGAGAGAAGCGCCCGCGCGTCCGGATCCGGC
>RPRB01000257.1 GCA_003818285.1 Myxococcaceae bacterium | reverse complement strand
CGTGGGGAGCGACCTGAATGCCGGTGCGCTCGGAACGGCTCGGCGAAATGCGCGCCGAGCGGGCGTTCTCGCCGATGTTCAGCTCGACCGGGTGGACGTGGCGGCGGGGGTCGCGGGCGCGTCGGTTCCGGGGCTGGTGGTGGGAAATCTTCCGTATGGCATCCGGGTGAGCGCCCGTGACGGACTCGAGGCGTTCGACGCGGATCTGGGGCGGACTCTGGCGCGGGCGTTTCCGGGCTGGCGCAAGGCGCTCCTGGTGGACGACGAGGCCCGGCTCGCGCGCGCAGGTGGAAGTGCGCCGCGCCGGGTTCATCGGCTGGTCAATGGGGGCCTCCCGGTGGTGCTCGGAGTCTGGGAGGCGGAACGTTGAGGCATCTTTTCGACGAACGCCGAGGCCGCGCGAACGCGGGTGAGCTGGGTCACGTGCTTGCCGCGAGATAGCTGGCGACCATGCCCCCACCCGCCCCGGCGTGACTGGCAGCCGCCCCCGCCCCGGCCACGGCCGCCGCGAGCGGCGAGCGGACGCGGACACGGACCCGGCCGCGCACGGCCTGCACCTTGAGCCGCAAACGGTGTTTGACACCCCCGATTGGACAGTCCTTTCGCGGACTTTCCTCCTCGGTCGGCCGTCCCTAGGGGGCAGACCGGTTCAGCGAAGGTGTTTGACACCTTCCCGGGGACACCTTCCCGGGGGGGCACGTTCCCGGGACACCTTCCCGGAACTGGACTGCCCTGGGTCCTAGTCCAGTGCGGATGCCGGAGCCGGAAGCCCGTCCGCCCCAGTGCGCCAGGGGGTCCACGCGAGGATCAGAGTTCCAACAGCGATGTCCGACTTTCGTGGGGGCACGGTGAACTCGACGACCGAGAGGGTCTCCGGGGCGGCCGCCGCCTGGAGCTTCTCCGTTTCCTCCTGGAACTCTGCCTCCGTATCGGCCAGCTGCTTCCTCGCTGCCTCGAGCTGCTGCTGCGCAGTGCCGATGTCCTGGCGCTCCTTCACCGTGCGGCTTCCGCTCCGCAGTGCCGTGCGTGCGCGGTTGAGGTTCGTCACGCTGAGTGTCTTTCGCCCGAGGAATGCACCCAGGATGGTGGTTCCGACGGTGACCATCGTATCGAGCGTTTGGCCCGACGCCTGGGTTTGCTGATCGGCCAGTGCCTTCTGCGCCCGCTGCACCGTGCTCTGGAGGGACTGAAGCTTCGGGGCCCACTTCCTCCGGAGGGCCTCGACGTCGGCGTCCCTCTGCTCGCGACCGGAGTGAGCGAGCCGCGCCTTGAACTCGGAGAGCGATTCGCCCGGCGTCGAGACCTCGTCGAGCGCGTCACACCGGAAGAGCTTCAGGGGACGGGCCTGGTACAGGGTCGCCGCGAGCGATTTCTTCCACTCCGTCCAGGCGCCGGCGTTGGTCACCGCCGCCGGCGGCTCCTCGAACGTGGCGCTCTCCGCGGGCGCGTTCCCGAGACGGGTCCCCGCGTCGCCCGGGAGCTCGGTCGCCTCGTCCCATTCGACCGAGGTCCCGTCCACCGGAGCGAGCAGCGCCACGGACTGCCATGCATCGACTGCAGCCTTCTTGTCCACGTAGTGCAGCCGCGCCTGTCCGAGGATGGCTGGCCGGTAGCTCAGTGCTCCCGGGCCGGGCGTCGCCGGAAGAAAAGCCTCCGAGATGCCGGCCGGGAGGACCGGGCGGCGTCCGCCTCCCGTCGGAGCGGATGGGGTCCTCGCGGGAACGGCCGCTTTCTCCGCTGGCGTGCCGCCGCCGCGCTGGCCCGCCGACAGCAGCTTGATCTGCTCCTTGTCCAGCGGCCCCCGCAGATAGGAGAGCGTCCAGCGGGTCTGGAACAGCTCCGGTGCATCCTCGTGCACGTCGTTCAGGAGGAACACCCGTGAGCCGAGACCGGAGAGCAGCCGGTCCATCTCCTGCCGGTCGAACGCGTGGCTCGCGGCGTCCATCGCTCCCTGCAGACCGTCGAGCACCCTGAGCTTGTCGCGCTCGGTCTGCAGACGGCCAATGAACCAGGTGCCGGCGTTCGCCAGGCCCTTGTAATCTAGGTCCACCGGGTTCTGGGTCGCGAGGAGCACACCCACGCCGAACGCCCGTGCCTGCTTGAGGAGGGTGAGCATCGGCAGCTTCGAGGGGGGCGCGGCGATCGGCGGAAAGTACCCGAAGATCTCATCCATGTAGACCAGCGCGCGGAGCGAGCCCGTCCCGGACTGCGTGCGCATCCAGGCCAGCACTTCGCTGAGCAGCGTCGTCACGAAGAACATCCGCTGGGCGTCCGAGAGGTGCGCGATCGACAGCACGGCGATGCGCGGCTTGCCCGCCGGCGTCCAGAGCAGCTTCTGGATGTCGAGCGGTTCGCCCTCCGCCCAGGCCGCGGCACCCGGCGAGGCGAGCACGTTGTTCAGTGCCAGCGCGAGGCCGGCGCGTTCCTTCGCCGGATAGAAGGACTCGAGGTCCAGCACTCCCACCTTGTCGAACGGAGGTCGCTGCACCGCCTGGATGAGGCCGGCAAGATCCAGGTCCCGCCCGCCGCTCCAGGCGCGCTGCAGCAGCCGTGCGAGCAGGATGTGCTCGTGGCCCTGCATCGGGTCCGACTCGATTCCAGCCAGGGCGAGGAGCCCGGAGACGGCGCCCTGGACGCGTGCTCGCAGTGCCTCCTCGTCGTCCACGACGGCCTGCGACGGCGCGGTGAACGCCCGCAGCAGCGCCAGCGGCCTCCCGGCCTTGCTCGCCGGCGTGTAGATGGCGACCTCGCAGGCTTCGCGGAACCGCGCGATGCGGCCGCCGTCCTGCTCCCAGTCTTCGAGTCCCTTCTTCCAGCTCGCCGCGGTCTTCTCTGCCAGCTGCTCGGCGGTCAGGCCCTGACGCGTGGCCTCATCGGAATCCATCCATGGCAGGAAGTCGTCCGCAGCGAGCGAGGGGAAGGTGAGGGCCAGGTTGGCCAAGTCCCCCTTGGGGTCGATGGCAAGGGCCGGGATGCCGTCGATGGCAGCCTCCTCGAGCAGCCCGATGCAGAGCCCGGTCTTGCCACTCCCCGTCATCCCGACGCAGACCCCATGGGTGGTCAGGTCCTTCGAGTCGTACAGCAGGAGCTCGGGAACGGTCTTCCGGGCCTTCGCGTCCCAGCGCCGCCCCAGGTAGAAGACCCCCAGCTTCTCGTAGTCCGGCATTGGCCCTCCTCGTGTTGCCGGCTGACACTCCAGTGCAAGCCCGGGGGTCGGAGCAATGGTAAGGAGCCGGCATGGCCACCGATCAAGCTCTGAAACACTTCGCCGCCCACCGCACCTCGTACCTGGAAGACCTCAAGAAGCTGGTGCGCATCCCCTCCGTGTCGTTCCCCGGGTTCGACCCGTCGAAGGTCCGGGCGAGCGGTGAGGCGACCGCGAGCCTCCTTCGCGAGCGAGGGTTCTCGAAGGTACAGCTGCTCGAGGTGGAGGGGGCGCACCCGTACGTCTACGGCGAGATTCTCGAGGCACCCGGGAAACCGACGCTGCTGCTCTATGCCCATCACGATGTTCAGCCGGCGGGTGACGAGGAGGCCTGGACGAGCCCGCCCTTCGAGCCGGTCGAGCGCAAGGGCCCGCCGGACGACAGCCCCCGGCTCTACGCGCGCGGCGCCGCGGACGACAAGGCGGGCATCGTGGTTCACACGTCGGCAGTCGAGTCCTGGCGCAAGGGTGGGGGTGGGCTCCCGCTGAACGTGAAGATCGTCGTTGAAGGGGAGGAGGAGGTCGGGTCTGGCCACCTCACCGCGTTCCTCAAGAAGAACGCGAAGCTGCTCCAGGCCGACGCGATCGTCCTCACTGACACGAGCAACTTCGAGACCGGGCTTCCGTCCATCACCACCGCCCTGCGCGGCATCGTCGTGGTGAGCGTGGAGGTGCGCGCGCTCAAGCAGAGCGTGCATTCGGGCATGTGGGGCGGTCCGGTGCCAGACCCGGTGATGGGCCTGTGCCGGATGCTCGCCTCGCTGACAAACCCGGACGGGTCCATCGCCATCCCCGGCATCAAGGAGCAGGTGAAGCCGCTGACCGAGAGCGAGCGGAAGAGCATCGCTGCGCTCCCGGGTGATGAAGCCCACTTCCGCAAGCAGGTGGGGCTGCTGCCCGGCGTGGAGATGCTCGGGCACGGGGTGCATCCGTGGGAGATGAACTGGCGGCAGCCCTCGATCGCGGTGAATGCGTTCCAGGCCAGCAGCCGCAAGGATGCGCGGAACATCATCTGTGACTCGGCCTGGGCGCGGCTGGGGGTGCGTCTGGTGCCGAACCTGGATCCGAAGGACGTCCAGAAGCGACTCGTCGAGGCGCTGAAGAAGGCGGCGCCGTGGGGGCTCGAGGTCGAGGTGCACGCGGATGACGCGGCCGGCTGGTGGTACACCGACTCGAGCCATCCCGCGTTCCAGGCGGCATTCCGGGCGTTGAAGAAGGGCTACGGGGCGGATCCGGTCACCATCGGATGCGGCGGCAGCATTCCGTTCGTCGAGCCGTTCGCCCGCGAACTCGGTGGGGTGCCGGCGCTACTGATCGGCGTGGAGGACCCGTACACCAACGCCCACTCGGAGAACGAGAGCCTGCATCTGGGCGACTGGGAGAAGGCGGTCAAGAGTGCCATCCACCTCTACGACGAGATCGGCGGCGCGCTGAAAGCCGCGGCGCGCTGATCCCCGCCCGGGGTGGTGTCCCCCGGGGTGGTGTCTCCCCGGGGTGGTGTCAAACACCTTCGGTGGCCCGGTTCGTGCTTGGGACTCGCCTCGACAAGGGGGAGTCCATGGGCTGGCCACTGAGAATGTTCGAACCACTCAAGATCTATTTCGTCACGGTCCGCTGCTTCCAGCGACGGCTGCTGATGCGTCCGTCATCCGAGACGAATGACGTCCTGGGTGGCGTACTGGCCCGAGCGGCACGAATGAACGGAGTAGAGATCTTCGGGTTCGTGTTCGCCTCGAACCATGTTCATCTCCTCGTCCGAGCTCCCAGTGGAACTCTGCCGAGGTTCATGCAGCACCTGTTGACCAACATCTCGAAGAAGGTAGGAAATCTCGTCCGCTGGAAGGGTCGATTCTGGGAAAGGCGTTACTCGGCCGAGCCCGTCCTGGACGAGATCGCTCTGCTCGGCCGCGTGCGCTACATGCTCGCCCACGGTCCGAAGGAAGGACTGGTCCGAACCAGCGCCGAGTGGCCGGGCCTCAGCTCGTTCTCGATGATGCTCGATGGATCCTCTCGTCGATTCCGCTGGTTCAACTGGACCCGAATGGCGAAGGCGCATCGACCGGGCACGGGCCCGGGGAGGTTCGACGTGAAGTGGGTCGAGCCGGAGAGCCTCACGCTCACGCCTCTTCCACTGCAGACCCTCCAGAGTCGTGAGGCGTTGCGGCGCTTTCTCCACGACGCGATGCGGGTCATCGAAACTGAAGCTTCAAGACTGCACCGAGCCTTTCTCGGACGAGCAGGTGTCCTCAGACAGAATCCACATCGCAAGGCCCGGCAGAAGGAGCGCTCTAGCCGTCCACCGTGTCATACGAGCGTCCCCGCCCTCTTGAAGGAATATCTCGAGGTCGTCCGCGCCTTCGTGGCCGCCTTTCGACAGGCCTCGAGCCGCTGGAAGCGTGGCGAGCTGAACGTCGTGTTTCCCGAAGGCGCCTTTCGCCCCGTCGTCTGGCCTCGAGCTTCTTCCCCCCAGCTCGCTGCCTGACCGTTCTCAGGACACACGAGGGTGGATCGGGCCTGGCCGGAGCCGCAGGCTCTGCGCATCCGCTCCGCTGAACCTGGCCACGACCTCCGCCAGGATCGAGAGTGCGATCTCCTCCGGCTGTTCGGCCCCGAGATGTAGACCGATCGGGCTGTAGAGGGCGGCACGCCGTGCCTCACTCGGCCGGAAACCCTCCTCGGCGAGCTCGTTCAGGAGTCTTTCCGTTCGAGCCCGAGGTCCGAGAATGCCCACGTACTCGCAAGCCGACTCGAGCGCGAAGCGGAGGTAGCCCTGATCGTGAGCGAGGTTATGCGTCATGATGACCACCGCCGCATCGGGCTCCAGAAACAACTTCTCCCGGACCGCACTCGGACTCGCAGTGAGCCGGACGCTTGCCTCCTGGAAGAGGTCGGCCGGCGCCCCGCCGGAGGTGTTTGACACCACCGTCAGGTGGAAGCCGAGGGCGGCGGCGAGCTTCACCAGCGGGACCGCGTCCTGGCCCGCCCCGAAGACCACGAGGGAACGCGGCGGACGGATCACCTCCAGCAAGACCTCACACGCTCCCGTCGCGCCCTCGATGCGCTCGGCTCGCGTTCTACCGTCCCGCCGGACAGCCTGCGCCGCCTCCCGCAGCCCGTCCCGAAGCGGACCCGCCGGAAGATCGGACCTCACCTCGTCCGCATCCAGCAGCAGCCGCCGCCCCAGCTCCCCCGCCCGGCCTCAGGGTCGGTTTCGTGGCCAAAGCCTGCGACATGCGGTCGATCGTGGCTCTTGTCAAGGAGAGGCAGGCGCGCAGGGAGAGCCTCGTGCTGGTGGGTATCCCGTGCAGG
>RPRB01000256.1 GCA_003818285.1 Myxococcaceae bacterium | reverse complement strand
CTACGGCGACACCATCATCCTGGTCACCGCGGTCAGCGCGAAGGAGAAGAAGGACGTCGACTTCCTCCCCCTCACCGTCGAGTACCAGGAGAAGCTGTACTCGGCCGGCCGCATCCCCGGGAGCTACTTCCGGCGCGAGGGCCGTCTGACCGAGAAGGAGACGCTGACCTCGCGTGTGGTGGACCGTAGCTGCCGCCCCCTTTTCCCCGAGGGCTATGCCTACGAGACGCAGGTCATCGCCTCGGTCATCTCGTCCGACTCAGAGAACGAGGGCGACGTGCACGGCATCACCGGCGCCTCGGCGGCCCTGATGGTGTCCGACATCCCCTTCAACGGGCCCATCGCCGGCATCCGCGTGGGGCGAGTGGGCGGGCAGCTCATCGCCAACCCCAGCGCCAAGCAGCGCGAGCAGTCCGACCTGGATCTGGTGATGGCGTGCAGCCGCGAGGCCATCGTCATGGTCGAGGGCGGGGCGAGCGAGGTCTCCGAGGCGGACATGGTGGCCGCGCTCGAGTTCGGCAAGGCCGCCGTGCTTCCCGTCATCGAGCTCCAAGAGGCGATGCGCCGCGAGCTCGGGGTGCAGACCCGCGAGTACGACAGGGCGCCCTCGGCGGACGACGCGCTGCGCGCCCGGATCCGCGAGCTGTGCATGCCGGCCATCGCCGCCGGGTACGGCATCCACGAGAAGCACGACCGCTACTTCGCGCTATCGACGGTGAAGAAGGACGTCGTCGCCAGCCTCAAGGAGGCGATGGGCGAGGCCTTCACTCCGCAGACCGAGAAGCTGGCCAAGGCGGTGGTCGAGGACCTCAAGTACGAGCACATGCGCGAGCTGACGGTCAACGGAGGGCGCATCGGCGGGCGTCCGCACGACGTCGTCCGGACGATCACCAGCGAGGTGGGGCTCCTCCCGCGGGTCCATGGCTCGGCGCTCTTCACCCGTGGCGAGACCCAGGCGCTGGTGGCGGTCACCCTCGGCACCAGCGAGGACGAGCAGCGCCTCGAGCTGCTCTCGGGGATGACCTTCAAGCGGTTCATGCTCCACTACAACTTCCCGCCGTTCAGCGTGGGTGAGACCAAGCCGCTCCGTGGTCCGGGCCGTCGCGAGATCGGCCACGGCGCGCTCGCCGAGCGGGCGCTCCGAGGGATGCTCCCGAAGTCCGAGGAGTTCCCCTACACCGTCCGGATCGTCTCCGACATCCTCGAATCCAACGGCAGTAGCTCCATGGCCTCGGTCTGCGGTGGCACCCTGAGCCTCATGGACGCCGGTGTGCCGATCAAGGCGCCGGTGGCCGGCATCGCCATGGGCCTGGTGAAGGAGGGGGAGAAGATCGCCATCCTCTCCGACATCCTCGGCGACGAGGACCACCTCGGGGACATGGATTTCAAGGTCTGCGGCACCAAGGACGGCATCACCAGCATCCAGATGGACATCAAGATCACCGGCCTCACCACGGAGATCATGTCCCGCGCGTTGGAGCAGGCCCGCCGTGGCCGGCTGCACATCCTCGGCGAGATGATGAAGGCCATCGACGCGCCGCGGAAGGAGATCAGCCGCTACGCGCCGCGGATCACCACCATCATGATCCGGCCGGAGTTCATCAAGAACGTCATCGGGCCGGGCGGCAAGGTGATCAAGGACATCATCGCCCGCACCGGAGCCTCGATCAACATCGAGGACTCGGGCCGGGTGGACATCGCCTCCAACAACTCCGAGGCGGTGCAGCAGGCCATCACCATGATCCAGGCGCTCACCCGCGAGGCGGAGGTGGGGAAGATCTACCTCGGCACGGTGCGGAAGATCGCCGAGTTCGGCGCCTTCGTGGAGCTCTTCCCCGGGACCGACGGCCTCATTCACATCTCCGAGCTCTCGGACAAGAGGGTGAAGAGCGTGTCCGACGTCCTCAAGGAGGGCGACGAGGTGATGGTGAAGGTCATCTCCATCGACCGGAGCGGGAAGATCCGCCTCTCGCGCAAGGAGGCGCTCGCCGAGCGCGCCGGGACCGCGGTTCCCCCCGCCCAGGGCGCGCCGACGGACGAGGCCCCCAAGGCCAAGGCCTGACGGCGACTCCACGTCAGGGGCGGACGGAAGGATTTGCCGCATGCGCGATCTCCGTCCGCCGTCGCCCCCGAGGTGCCCGTGACTCCCGTGCGCGTCCAGGTCCGGCGCGTCCGACCTCACCCCGAGCCACTGCCGCTCCCGCGTTACCAGAGCGGCCAGGCAGCCGGGCTCGACCTGTGCGCAGACATCGACGGCGAGTGGACGCTCGCTCCCCAGGCGCGCCGCGCGGTCCCGACCGGGCTGGCCATCGCGCTGCCCGAGGGCTTCGAGGGGCAGGTGCGACCCCGCTCGGGGCTGGCTCTCCGACATGGGATCACCTGCATCAACGCGCCGGGGACCATCGACGCGGACTACCGGGGTGAGATCCAGGTCCTGCTGGTGAATCTCTCCGGCGAGCCGTTCACTCTTCGCCGGGGCGAGCGCATCGCCCAGCTGGTCATCGCGCCGGTGGTCCGCGCCGAGCTGGAGGAGGTGGACACACTGCCCACCACCCGGCGCGGCGACGGCGGTTTCGGAAGCACTGGACGCTGAGCGGCGTCCACTTCGGCACCCGAGCGTCGGCTGGTACACTCCCGCCTCCTTCCCCGTCGCGTACTGAGGGAGCCCGCGCACTTGCTCTGCTACCGCTGCGGCAGCCACGTTCCCGACTCGGCCGAACGCTGCAACACCTGCGGGCAGCGCCAGGTGGGAACGGCGCGGATGCCGAGCACCACCGGTGTCCGCCGCCGCCTCTCGCCCGCGCTGCTCGCCGGCGCGCCATACCGGATGGGCGATCGGATGGTCGAGCGCTACGTGGTGAAGGACGCGATCGGCGTCGGTCCGCTGGGCTACGTGTTCCGCGCCACCGACGAGCAGCAGGGCATCGACGTCGCGGTGAAGATGATTCACCCCCGGTTCGTGCAGACCGCCGAGGAGCGCGAGGCGTTCACCCGGGCGGTCGAGCCGGCGCGCCGCTTCATGCAGCCGTCGCTCTCCCGGGTGCACGACCTGGGCGTGGACCAGGGCTGGCCATTCCTCACCTACAGCTTCCTCGACGGGCTCACGCTGCGGCGGATGATCGACTCGCGGCTGGCCAAGGGTCAGACCTTCACCCTCGAGGAGGTCGAGCCGTTCCTCGGGCAGCTCGCCGCGGCGCTCGAGGCGGCGCACCCGGTGGGGGCCCACGCGGATCTCAAGCCGGAGAACGTGGTCATCCTCCCCGACATGCTCCGGGTGGTGGACTGGGGCGTGGCCCGGGGCCTGCCGAGGCTTCCCTTCGTCCAGGCGCAGAAGCAGAGGTCCACCCACCGCTACCTCGCGCCCGAGGTGGTCTCCGGCGGAGAGGCGGATTCGCGCGCCGACCTGTACTCGCTCGGCGTGCTGGTCGGGGAGATGCTCACCGGTCTCACCCCGGACGACGACATCCCGGAGCTCCGGCTCACCGCGCCCGATCTGCCGGAGGCGGTGGAGGGGTTCTATCGCCGGGCCCTGAACGAACGGCCCGAGGCGCGCTTCCGGAGCGTGCGCGAGCTCTACGAGGAGTTCGTGGCGCTGCTCGCGCCGGCCGCCGGTTCGGTGGCCGTCCCGATCGGGGCCGCGACCGCGCCGCCACCGGCCGCCGAGGCCGAGGCTCCGGTGGCCGCCGGCCGGTCTCCGGCCACGCCGACGGTCAGCGAGCCCATCGCCGCGGCGGCGCTGCCGCGCCTCGAGGGACATGCTCCGGAAGCTCCGCGGCACACCCGTGAGGTCGTGGCGCTGGAGCCGCCCGAATGGTCGGGATCCACGGCCACCGAGCCGCCGGCGCGCCCGGGAACGGAGCGCTGGCAGTCGCTCAAGATGTGGGACGAGGAGTCCGATGCCGAGGGCCGACCGCGCGTACCGGGCGAGGCTTCGCCGTCGGCCCCGGTTGCCGCGGCCGAGGCCACCGGCCCGGAGCTGCCGGTACATACCCGGCCCGCGCTCGCGCTCCTGGGGAGCTCCCGGCCGCGATCGCCCGCCAGCGTGCTCGAGGCGTCCGAGGAGGAGGCAGAGCGCGCGGTGGCGGGTCTCACCGAGATCGAGGACCGTCCCGAGGCGCTGGCGGACGACGAGGTGGGTGACGAGCCCCTCCTGGCCGAGGCGCTGGGGGTCGACCTGGTGGTCGACGGGGACGAGCCGGTGCCCGCGCCGGCCGAGGCAGCGCCGCACGAACCGGGGCCGTCCGGTCGCGAGGCGCCGCGGGTGACGCCGGTGACCGTCACCCCGGTTCCCGCGGCGGAGCCACCGGTGTGGCCGACGTCCGTGACCGCCGCCCCGACGCCGCCGGTGCGCGAGGGTCCCCGGCTGGTTCCCGATTCCCGGCCCTGGGCCACCGAGCCCCGTCCTGCGCCGTTCCGCCGCGAGGCGCCCGAATCGCCGCGGACGCGGGAGGCACCCGCCGTCCATCCGCGTCCGGCGCCGGCCACCGCCCCGGCCGCGTCGCTCGCCGAGGCCCCGGCCGTCGCGGCCCGGAGCGTGCTGCCGCCGCCACCGAGCATCCCACCGCTGCGCTCGACGGCTCCGCGGCTGTCGGCGATGGAACCGGTCGCGGCGAGCGCCGCGGCGCAGACCCCGCTCTCGATCGTCCCGGAGCCGTCGCCCACCCGGCAGGAGGCGGTGGTGGTGCCTCCTCCGCCGCCGGAGGGCGCGCACGCGGTGCCGGCTCGCGGCGCGGGGAGCTGGAGTCCGGCGGAGCTGCTCGCCCAGGTCATCGCCGAGATCCAGACCGAGGAGCGCGGCGCCGGCCTGCCCCAGGGAACCACCTGGGAGCCGGTGCCCCTGGACGCGACGCAGCCCATCTCCACCGACGAGGTCGCCGCGCGGCTGGCTGCCGAGAATCACGGGCCGGAGACGGTGTCCGTCGCCGCTGCCAACGACGATGACCTCCCGGCGCTGCGCCACGAGGCGGGTCGGGCGGGCATGCGCATGGCGCTGCTCATCGCCGCCGGGCTCATCCTCGGCATCCTCGGCGGGTGGACCGCGATGAAGCTCCGGTCGAGGCCGCCGCAGCCTCAGGCGGAGCGCATCACCGAGGTCCGGCCGGCCCAGGCGCCCGCGCCGAAGTAACGGCCCGGTGGTGGAGTCCGCATCGAGGCGGACGTCCGGCAGCGTGATCCGGTTTCCGAGTGGCCGCGGACGCTGGCGCGCCCGGTGCCTGTCGGATAAAGCCTCCAGAGCATGATTCCCCGCTACTCACGCCCGGAGATGGTGGCGCTGTGGACCGCGCCCGCCCGGCTCCGCCGCTGGCGCGACGTCGAGCTGGCGGCGCTGGAGGGCATGGTGAAAGCCGGCATCGCCCCCGCGGAAGCGCTCGCCCAGTGCCGGGCCCGCGCCGGCGAGTTCGACGACGGAGACGCGGCGCGCATCGACGAGATCGAGCGCACCACGCGCCACGACGTCATCGCCTTTCTCACCTTCATGGAGGAGCGCATCGGCCCCGCGGCGCGGTGGCTGCACTTCGGAATGACCTCCTCCGACGTGCTCGACACCTCGCTGGGGATGATTCTCCGCGATGCCGCGGATCTCCTCCTCGCCGGGGTCGACCGCGCGATGGCCGCGGTGAAGACCCGGGCCTTCGAGCACCGGCGCACGGTGATGATGGGCAGGAGCCACGGCATCCACGCCGAGCCGATGTCCTTCGGGCACAAGCTCGCCATCTGGTACGACGAGCTCCGGCGCGGGCGCGAGCGCCTGGTGCGTGCACGGGCCACCATCGCGGTGGGGAAGATCTCCGGGGCGGTCGGCTCGTTCGCCCACCTTCCTCCATCGGTCGAGGAGCACGCCTGTCGGGTGCTGGGCCTGTCTCCGGCACCCGCCTCGAGCCAGGTCATCCAGCGGGACCGCCACGCGGAGTACTTCGGCGCGCTCGCGCTGCTCGCGACCAGCATCGAGAAGTTCGCGGTGGAGATTCGCCACCTGCAGCGCACCGAGGTGCGCGAGGTCGAGGAGCCGTTCGGGGCCGGGCAGAAGGGCAGCTCGGCGATGCCTCACAAGCGAAACCCGATCTTGTCCGAGAACCTGACCGGACTCGCCCGCCTGATGCGCGGCTACGCGCTGTCCGCGATCGAGGACGTGCCGCTGTGGCACGAGCGCGACATCTCGCACTCCAGCGTGGAGCGCGTCATCGGACCCGATGCCACCGTGACGCTCGACTTCATGCTGCACCGCTTCGCGGGGCTGGTGGAGCAGATGCGGGTGTCCCCCGAGCAGATGCGCAAGAATCTCGCGTCGCTCGGGGGCGTGGTGCACAGCCAGCGCGTCCTGCTCGAGCTCGCCCGGAAGGGCGTGGATCGCCAGGCGGCCTACGTCATCGTCCAGCGCAACGCGATGCGCATGTACGAGGAAGGTGTCGAGTTCCGGACCGCCCTCTCCCAGGACAGGGAGCTCGCGAAGTGGATGACACCCGAGGAGATCGCCGCCTGCTTCTCGCTCGACGAGCACCTTCGCCACGTGGACG
>RPRB01000255.1 GCA_003818285.1 Myxococcaceae bacterium | reverse complement strand
TGGGCGAAGGCACGGATTCTCCCCAGGTTCGTGCGGCTAGCGGGAGTCAGAGGGCTTCCGAGATGAGTTCCTCTCACTCCAACCGTCGCCGGGAGGCGCGGTTCGAACTCGGGAGCGAAATTGCCGTCCTTCCCCCCCCACGCGCGGACACGCATTCGCATGTCGGTGACTGCGCTGCGCTATCGCCGGGGAGGGCAGACCTTGTACCTGGCGGTGGGTGGCGGTTTCGTCGAGGTCGCGCGGGACCGTGTACTCGTCGTGACCCCGCGCTGCGAGCGCCCGCCTCTCGGGGAACCCGATCCGCGCTCGGCGGCCCAGGAGACCTGCCGCACGTGGCGGCGGGAGCGCGTCGACTCTCGGGAAGCGATCGCGGTTATCCCGAACCCACGGGGCCCGTCAGCCTGGCGAAGCCCGGCAGCCAAAGGGAGAGTTCGTCGGATGAAGCCCTTCGGAGCCCCTTGAAGGGAAGGAGGAAACCAGGAAGTTTACCGGCTTTTCCTTCGGCAAGCTCTGTGTCGACGAGGATGAGTACGACCACGACCTGGTCATCGACCACGGCGAGGTCCGAAAGCGTAACAAGCGTCCGTCGAAGAAATACCGACCGCTCTACGGCCACACGCCGCTGTCGCTCGACGAGGCCATCCCCTGGAAGTGCAAGCGCCTGGTGGTGGGGACCGGCGCGGGGGCGTTGCCAATCATGGACGAGGTCCGCCGCGAGGCGAAACGGCGGCGTGTCGAGCTCATCGCCTTACCTACGGAGAAAGCACTCGAGTTCCTCGCCCAAGGCCCCGCCGGGACCAACGCCGTCCTCCACCTCACCTGCTAGGGATGACGCTCCGGGCGCTCGAGCTGAGTGTTGCCGTCGACGCCGCCAGCACGGAGGAAGCGATGAAAGTCCTCACAATCTATGCACACCCGAGCCCCAAGTCGTTCTGTCACGCTGTCCTCGTGCAGTTCACCAAGGGCCTCGCCGACGCTGGCCATTCCAACGAGATCATCGATCTCTACGCCTTGGGCTTCGACCCGGTGTGGCGTGACCGGGACGGGCCGAACTGGATGGATGAGAACGTCCCGCAGGACATCTTGGATCGGGCGAACCTGAAGCAGGGGTTGCTCGACAGCGCGGGGGGACCGCTGCGCCGATTGCTGATGAGGCGCTGGATCGGCGAGAAGGACCCGCGCGCCATCATCAGGGCCTTGCGCGAAGAACGCAGGCCAGAGGACGTGCTCGAACAGCAACGAAGGGTCGCCGCAGCCCAGGCGCTCGTCTTCATCTCACCGGTCTGGTTCGTCGGCTTCCCCGCGATCTTGAAGGGATGGTTCGATCGGGTCTTCACGCTCGGGTTCGCCTTTGGACTCTCGGAGGCCGGTTGGCGAGGCGACGTGGGGGGGCGGATTCCACTGCTGAAACACGAGAAAGCACTGATTATCAACACGACAATCTTCAACGAAGACGCGTACCGGTTGGGCTTCGGTGAGGCGATGAAGCGCCTGATGGATGAGTGGTGCCTTCACTACCCAGGCATCCGAACCGTCGAGCACGTCTACTTCTACGCGGTCAACGGCGCCAACGACGAGACGCGGCATCGCTATCTGGATCGTGCGTACTCCCTGGGTCGAAACTTCGAAAGCTCCCCGGCCGCCTAGATAGATCGCCGCTTCGGGAAACCTGCTGCGCGGGAAGGAAGGGGACGATGCCGGGCGGGGCTCGGCGGTGCTCGCCCAGGTCAAATTGCGCCGAGCTGAAGGAGCAGCTCTCGGTGCAATCGCCGGCCCTCCGAGTTGAGCGGGAGATCGGCGAGGATCAACCGGCGCTGCGCTGCCTCGTTCTCGGGGATCAGTCTCCCCAGCCGAGCCAGCATCAGGGGAAGGCGGTTCACGTTCTCCTGGCAGAGCTGTGCCCAGACCTGCTCGGTCTGCTCCAGAATGCTCTGGCGGTTCCGGCGAACGCGAACGCGGAACCTCTCGAGCTTCCGGTTGTTCTCGCAGAGCACTAGAAGCTTCTGGTCCGCGACCAGATGTCGTTCCAGGTTCACTCGAAACGCCCCGAACCGCTTCCTGGCCGTCTCGAACGAGCCGGCGGCGGCGAGTTCCCCGACGTCGACCAGGGCGGCGCGCAGGCGGCGGTGCTCGGACTCGAGCTGTCGCCAGATCTGGTCTTCGATGCGGGAGCCCCAAGTCCTCACGTGCCTGGCCACCTTCCAGCAAGAATGGTGGCAAGGACCACGCCAGGTGAGCAACTACCCACGCCATCGGCGACGGGCGGAGGTGATGACGGCAGGGCTTGCGCATGCAAGCAGGCGGGCGACGCACGTCCTGCGCACCCGGCCCGGTTCGGCAATGGCCACGGCCGGGGTTGGGCATGGCGCGGCCGGCGTCGATGGTCCATCCGATGCAGAGACGAAAGCAACCTGGAGGCGTGCATCGAGATTGGAGGTCCTTCATGAGGCTCATGGAAATCATGACCACGGACGTGCGGACCGCCTCGGCGACGGAGGATGCTGAGAAGGCGTTCCAACGAATGCGGAATGGACGAGTCCGGCATCTCGTCGTCATGGACGGACGCCGGGTCGTGGGCGTGCTCTCGGAAGGGGACGTCGGTGGGCCGCGCGGGAGCGCAATGCGCGCTGGCAAAACCGTGGGTGAGCTGATGTCCGGCCAGGCCATCACTGCCTCTCCCACCACGACCGTTCGTCAGGCGGCCAATCTGCTCCGCGCTCGAAATATCGGCTGCCTTCCCATCCTCGAGGACGGCGAACTCGCCGGGATCGTCACCGTGACGGACGTGCTGGAGCTCCTGGGCAGGCAGACACAGCTCTCGCCCACCGCCAGCTCCCGGTTCAAGCCGCAACACGGCTCCAAGTGGAAGCCGATTCGACGATTGGCGCGCTCCCAGCGTCCACCCTTGTTTCCGAGGTAGTGCCCTCTTCCTCCCGTCGAGGAACTCCCATGAACGGTTTCGACGATCGAGAAGACGCGGGCCGCAGGCTGGCGGCGCAGCTCAGCTCCTACGCGGCCGAGCGTCCCATCATTCTGGCCCTCCCCCGGGGGGGCGTACCCGTGGGTTACGAGATTGCCCGGGCGCTGCAAGCACCGCTCGACGTGTGGGTGGTCAGGAAGGTCGGGGTTCCCTGGCATCCCGAGCTCGGCGCCGGCGCCGTGGCAGAGGGAGGATACGTTCATCTCAACCACGACGTCATCGAGCACATCGGCCTCTCGGAGGAAGAACTCGCCGAGATCGTCGAGAACAAGCAGCGCGAGGTCAAAGAGCGGGTGCGGGTGTTCCGCGGCGATCACCCGCCGCCACGCCTTCGCGACCGGACGGTCATCCTGGTCGACGATGGGATCGCGACCGGTGGCACGGTGCACGCCGCAATTCGCTCGATCCGCGCGCAGGCGCCAAGGGCGATCGTGCTCGCGGTGCCGGTGGCCACTCCCGAGGTGGTCGAGGCGCTCGGACACGAGGTCGAACGTGTCGTTTGCCTCCACACGCCTGCCGACCTCTATGCCATCGGCGCCTGGTACGTGGACTTCACCCAGGTCTCGGATGACGAGGTGGCACGCCTCCTCGACCGCGCTCGGCGAGAGCAGTCCGAGGCCCAGCATGCCGTCGCCTGAACGCAGAGCCCGCGAAGAGACCCTGGTCATCCCCGCCGGGGGAGTGGAGCTCGAAGGCGACCTGGCGATTCCTGACCGCGCGCGCGGGCTCGTCCTGTTTGCCCACGGAAGTGGCAGCAGCCGCAAGAGCACGAGGAATCGGTTCGTGGCGCAAGCGCTCCGGGAACGACAGCTCGGAACCCTGCTCTTTGATCTTTTGACCGCCGCAGAGGAGAGGCGAGACGCTATCGATGCCCACTTGCGCTTCGACATCTCGCTGCTCGCGAGCCGCCTCGGGGAAGTCACGGACCGCATGCGTCAGTCCGGTCCAGGCGGGGAGCTCTCCATCGGGTACTTCGGTGCGAGCACCGGTGCGGCGGCAGCGTTGATTGCCGCGGCAGAGCGCCCCCGTCACGTCAGCGCCCTTGTTTCCCGGGGAGGTCGGCCGGATCTGGCGGGGGAGGCGCTCGCTCGGGTGCGTGCACCGACACTGCTCATCGTGGGCGGCGCGGACGCGAGGGTGCTCGCGCTCAACCGCGAGGCGCTCGAGCAGATCCAGGCGCCCAAGCAGCTCACGGTGATTCCGGGTGCGACGCACCTCTTCGAGGAGCCGGGCGCTCTCGAAGAGGTGGCCCGCGTCGCCGGGGACTGGTTCATCGAACACCTCGGCGCCGCGTCAAGCTGACCGAGTAACCCTCGCTCAGAACCACCGCTGGCCAAGCCGGGGCCCGATCGCCGCGACCAGCCCGGCAACGGCACCCGACGCCCAGTCCCACCGAGATCCAGAACGCCAGCAGGTCGTGCATCGCGCCGGGGCAATCCGCCAGGGAAGAACAAGCTGGCGAGGACAGCATGCTCACCAGCAAGCTCTCCGCAGTGGTGTTGAAGTTCCAGGTCATCAGCATCAAGAGGGTGATGAGTCTCGGCCAGGAAGCCGCCGAGGGGCTTCCCCCGGAGGGCGGCGTCGCGACCGGTGGGTCGGCTCGATCGTCAGGACGCCACCGGCTTCGAGAGAAACGAGCGGGCGGTGTCGGCAAACGACGCCAGCCGAGCCTCGACCAGCGCGTTGATGCTTCCCGCCGGAAACTTCCCCTGTGGCTCTCTGGCTCCGGCTGGCCTCCCGGTGAGCAGCTCGATGGCGTCGTCCACGGTCTCGATGGCATGAACCTGGAATCGTCCGGACTGCACGGCCTCGACGACCTCTCGTCTCAGCATGAGGTTCTTCACGTTGCTCTTCGGGATCAGCACGCCCTGATCGCCCGTCAATCCTCGTTCCTTGCAGATGTCGAAGAACCCCTCGATCTTCTCGTTGACCGCTCCGATGCTCTGGACCTGGCCTTGCTGGTTGACCGAGCCGGTGATTGCGAACGATTGGAGCACCGGCACCTCCGAGAGCGCTGAAAGCAGCGCGCACAGTTCGGCGGCCGACGCGCTGTCGCCCTCGACGGACGCGTAGGACTGCTCGAAGACCAGGGTCGCGGAGAGCGAGAGCGGAAACCGCGCCGCGTAGCGTGAGCCGACAAAGCCGCCGAGGATGAGGACGCCCTTGGAGTGAATGGGTCCACCGAGCTCGACCTCGCGCTCGATGTCGATCAGCTCGCCCTTGCCGAGGCGCACCCGCGCAGTGATGCGAGTCGGATGTCCGAAAACCTGCTCGCCGAGTTGGAAGACCGAGAGCCCGTTGACCTGTCCCACGCTCTCGCCCGAGGTGGACACCAGGATGTCCTCGCGTCGAATCGCCTCCTGCAAGCGCTGCCTGACTCGACCCGAGCGGCCGATCTGGGCGTCGATTGCTCTCTGGATGTCATCGGCGGTCGCCACGTCGTGCTTCGCTTCGCCGGCCCAGTAATCTGCCTCGCGCAGCAGGTCGACGATCCCCCGCATGTGCACCGAGAGCTTCTCGGCATCGCCCGCCGCGCGCGCCGCCTGATCGACGACCCGGGCCACGGCGCCGCGATCGAAGGGGCGAAGCCCTTCCTTGCCGACCAGCGTCGCCACGAGGCGGGCGTAGAGCTGCTCGGCCTCGGGCCGCCTGTCCATGCTCTCCTCGAAGTCGACGAGCACCTTGAAGAGCTCGAGAAAGTCGGGGTCCAGCGCCGCCAGAAGGTAATAGAGAATCCGTTCCCCGCAGAGAACGATCTTGGTGTCTCCTAACGCGATCGGCACGGGCTCGAGGGAGACCGTTGGGACGAGCCCCAGGGCCTGACCCAGGGACTCGATTTTGACTTCCCCCGACCGGATGGTTCGTTTGAGGGCCTCCCAGGCGAACGGCTGCTGGAGCACCTTGAGCGCGTCGAGGATGAGATAACCCCCGATGGCGCGGTGGAGCGCTCCGGCCCGGATCAGGGTGAAGCTGGTGATGAGCGCACCGAACAGCGCTTCTTGCCCGATCCGACCGATGAGGTTGGGGTAGGTTGGATTGTTCTCGTAGACGAGCGGCGCACCTTGCAGTTGGTTGCGGTCCACGAGCACGTTGACCCGGTAGCGCCGGAAGGCCCGGTCGTCCCCCTGCTCCCGCCGAAGTGCCCGCCGGAGCGCGGCCTCCATGCTCTCCGCCTCGCCCTCCAGGAACTCGTCGGCGCTATCGACGACGTCGAGCTCGACTTGAGAGAGATGCTGCAGCACCGCTGGTAGATCCGGATAGCTCCGCCGGATACCGTCGAAGACCTGGCGGGCCGCTGCTGCCGCCATCTCCCGGTCGAGCGCTTCCGCTGCTTCGTGATGTTCCCGCCCCCACTCCTGGCGTTTGCGGAGAAGCTCCTGGAGCTCCCCGCCAACGCGCGCCATCTCGGCCTGGAGCTTCTCCCGCTGGTCCTCGGGGAGGGCCTTGAACTGGTCACGCTCCAGCGGGGCGCCGTCGCGGATCGGAGTGAGCACGATCCCCGAGTCAGTCTCCACGCCAGCCACGCAGCGGTGATCAACACGCT
>RPRB01000254.1 GCA_003818285.1 Myxococcaceae bacterium | reverse complement strand
CGGCCGTGCGGCGGCCAAGGCGCTCCAGCCGATCCGCGTGACTCGCAGGGAGTAGGTCGGGGCGCCCGCGGACGTATCGACGGAGACGATGCGGGGGTTTGAAGTCGGAGCGCTGCGGGGCTCGCCACGCGTTCGAGAAGCTTCGACGCGTGGCGTTGCTCCAGTCACGGTGACGCCGACGGGAAGGTCTTCCTGGAGTCAGCGGCGTGGCGGCTCGGACCAGTCCCACCGCAGGAGCACCCAGTCGTCGGTCGCGTCGCGGTAGCGGTCGATGACGGTGAATCCGACCCGTTCGTGGGCTCGCATGGACCTGGTGTTCCGCGTCGCGACCTCGGTCACCGACCAGTCGAAAGTCCCTCGCAGATGCCGCCGGTGCGCCTGGTAGAGAAGGTCGAACACGCCCTTCCCGCGCCAGGGCTTGCCGACGCAGATCTGACCCATCACGTAGAACCGTTGCCGGGACATCCCGAGCGAATCCAGGCGCTGGAACATCGGCTCGAGGACGGGGATGAGCGAGCGGCACTCGACGGGCATCACCAGCGCGTACCCGACCACGCTGGCGCCCTCCCGCGCGACGATGCTCGGGACCATCGCGTGCATTCGCTTCAAGAGATCCAGCGTGTGCTCGACGGTGACGAATCCGTCCGCCGCGATCTCCTCGCCGCTCAGCTGACCAGGCAGATTCGCGCGCTGCAGAGCCAGGATCTGCTCCAGCTCCTCCTCGCGTTCCACCGGTCCCGCCTCGACCATCGAGGCCCTGTGTATCAGCGTTTCGCGGGGCGCCGCACGGCACGGACCCGGCCGCTCGGACCACCGCCGGCGTAGAAGAGATCGCGCTGGTCCGACTCCAGCCCGCTGACCCCCATCCCCTCGGGCATCGTCAGCCGGGCGAGCACCTCGCCGGTCTTCGGATCGACCCGCCGGATGTCGGCGTCGTTCCCCTCCCAGGTCCCGTGCCAGAGCTCGCCGTCGACCCAGGTGACCCCGGTAACGAAGCGGTTCGACTCGATCGTGCGCAGGATGGCGCCGGTCGCGGGGTCGATCTGGTGGATCTTCCTCTCCCGGTGCTGCCCCACCCAGAGCGTCCCTTCCGCCCAGGTCAGCCCGGAATCCCGTCCCCCGCCTGGCGCGGGGATCGTCGACAGCACCGCTCCGGTCACCGGATCGACCTTCAGGATCCGGTCCTCGGCGATCTGCCAGAGGTGGCGCCCGTCGAACGCGGTGCCGGCGTCGCCGGCGACGTCGAGCGAGCGTACGGTCTCGCCGGTGGCAGGGTCGAAGGATCGGAGCGTCTCGCCCGCGGCGAACCACACGTTCCGCCCGTCGAAGCTGACCCCGTGCACGTCGGACACTCCGGGGAAGGGGCCGTACTCCCGGACGATCTCCGCTGGCTGATCGATCTTCGGCATGGCCGGCTTTCTAACCGAAGCCCTCCGAGCCGGGGAGCAACAAGGTCGTCGCGAATCCGGCGATGGGCGCGGAGAGCCAGCGCTGCGAACGCCCGCGGCCGACCGAACGCACCTGCTGCGACTCCTCGAGCGTCCGGAGGGCTCGCTGGACCGTCCGCTGGCTGGACCCGAGGGCCAGGGCCAGCGCCGAGGTCGACCATCCCTCCCCGTCGGCGAGCAGGGCCAGCACCGCCGCGTCGGGGCTCTCGATGGGCGGCGCCAGCAGTCGCACCGCACCCGCGCCGCGCGGCACCAGCATGAAACCGCCGGGGGCGGCCCGCACCTCGGCGAGCGGGAGCAACTCCTGGCGCAGCCGGCCGATCTCGACCCGGAGCCGGGCGCGATGCGACGCGTTCTGACGGCGTGCGCCGAAGGCGTGCTCGATCAGCACCGCGCGAGCCGCGTCTTCCGGCCAGGCCTCGGCCAGCGTCCGGAGCAGAGCGAACAGCACGGGCCGCCGGAAGAGCCGGACCACGCGCTCCCCTCGACGGGCCGCCCGCCGGCAGCCATCCACGATCAGGTCCGCCGAGGCGAGCACCGCCGCGACCTCGGCCAGCGTCACCGGCCTCCCCTCCCCCGCGGCGACGAGCCGGGCCGCAGGCAGGACGAGGGCTCGCCCCGCGTGGTCGACCTCGGCTGCCAGCGCCGGGATGCCCGAGCGGCTCGCCGCGTCCCGCGCCACCTCGAGCGCCGCCCGCGCCTGCTCGGGTCCGCCCCGGCGAAGCGCGATCTCGAAGGCGACCAGCGCCGCGACGGCCGCGAGTCGCGCGGGAAGCTCGCGGTCGAGCGTGGCGAGCGCACCTTCAGCCTCGTCCACCCGACCCAGGAGGAGCAGCCGCCGGATCTGGAGGAGCCTTGCGTGCGCGGCATTCTCCAGATCGCCGTGCGCCAGGAAGGTGCGGAGCGCCTCCGCGAGCGGGCGGGACGACCAGGCGAGATCACGTCCCGCCAGGGCCACCTCCGCCTCGGCAGTCAGGCAGCGCGCCCGGCCCAGGCTCTCCCGCGGGCCGAACCCACGCGCGGCCCGCCGCAGGAGCTCGCGCGCCTTCGGCAGATCCCCGAGCTGAGCCATGGCGATCCCGCGCAGCGCGAGCGCCGGAGGGTCGTCCCGCAGCGCGACCCGCTGGAGGGCGCCCAGCGGATCCCCGGTGCGCAGCGCGCGTGCCGCCGCGGTGATCGAGGAATCCATCGCTCGAGCGTAACCCCGTCGTCCCCGTGACTCCTGCCCCCACTCTCTTCAATCTCGTGGCTGTCGCGGCGCCTCCGAGCTCAATTCGATGCGGTCCGGGCGACTTCTGGCTGGTTGACCTGCCACCAGAGCATGGCCCGCTCCTCGTCCCAGGTGCCACCCTCCTCGATGGCCGCGAGCGCGCGCGCCATCGCCGCCGCGCTGGGCGGCCGATCCTCGGGCTTCTTCGCCAGACAGGCGAGCACCAGCTCGTCGAGCGCCGCCGGCACGGGGAGCTCCGAGCGGCGCGAGGGAGGCACCGGTGCGTCGTGGAGGTGCCGGGCGATCATCTGGATCGGGGTGCTCGCCTCGAAGACCAGTCGGCCGGTGAGCAGGTAGTAAGCCACGCACCCCAGTGCGTAGAGATCGGCCCGGCCATCCACGGGCTCACCGAGGGCCATCTCCGGCGCGATGTAGGCCGGCGTCCCCGGCGCCACCCCCACCCCAGTCTCGATCGAGTGCTCCATGCTCTTTCCGACCACGGACTTGACCAGCCCGAAGTCGAGCACCTTGACGAAGTCGTGGCTGAGCCCGAGCCGGCCGAGGTGGATGTTGGCCGGCTTGATGTCTCGATGAACCAGACCCCCGCGGTGGGCCTCCTCGAGCGACTCGCACACCTGGCGGAGGATGTAGATCACCCGGGCCGCGGGCAGAGGCCCTTTCTGGCGGATGAGCGTCTCGAGGTCCATCCCTTCCAGGAGCTCCATCACGAAGTACAGCGTCTGATCTTCGGCGACTCCGAAGTCGTAGAGCGCCACCGTGTGCGGGCAGCGCAGGCTCGCGGCTGCTTCGGCCTCGCGCCGGAAGCGCGTCACGGCGACCTTCGCCGCCTCGGCGCTCGACTCACCGAGCATCTCCGGCCGGATGAGCTTGATCGCCGCCGGACGGGCCAGCATGCGGTGCGTGGCCTTGTACACCTCTCCCATGCCGCCCTTCCCGAGGAGCTCGCCGAGCCGGTAGCTGCCCATCTCCCGCGCGCGGATGACTTGCTGCCCCAGCCGGGTGACGACCACCGAGATCACCACCGCCACGCCGACCAGGATGTAGTCGGGATAGTGCATGAGCAGCACGTTGCTCGTCGGACCGAAATCCCACGTACCTCGTGCCCTGGCGATGAGCATGCCCAGCGGGTTCATCGAGGCGGCGAGCAGCCCGGCGATCAGCGTCTTTCCCGGAGTGCTGGGCACGATGGCCGCAAACATCAGGCAGGAAGCCCCGATCCAGGAGATCATCGGCTCCACCGCCCGGTGGCTGGTCACCGGCTCCCAGTGGAACATGTTGCCCAGGGCGAGGGCGGTGACCACCAGGTACCCGAGCCCGAGATCGAGGATGAACCGGGGATCCCGATCGCTCCGGCGCGCATAGAAGAAGAGCGCGAGGGACAGCACCACGCTGACGGCGGCGATGGCATCGGGCACGCGCAACTCGAGAGCGGAGGGATCGCCAAGGGCCCAGGCGTAGGCCAGGTGGCCCAGCCCCATGCCGACGATCCAGAGCACCGCCCCGAGGAGCGCGATGGTGCTCAGGCGACGAGAGGCCTCCCGGAGGAGATCATCGGGCAGCGCGTGGCGGACACCCCGCGCGCGGCTGAGACCCGTCGGGGTGCTGGGCGGGACGGGGCCGATCCGCTGAGGCCTGGACACGCCGGATCCTATACCATCGCTCCATCCCGAGGACGTGATGGCCCCGCGCTCCGCCGCCGACGCCGCTGCGCTGCTTGCCGCCGTCTGCTCCACCGCCCTGATCACCGAGCAGGTCGCGGGGAAGGCGACCCGCGACGCCCTGTTCCTGAGCAGCTTCAGCATCGGCGCGCTGCCCACGATGCTCATGAGCTCGGCGGTGGTCTCGCTGGCGATCATCCCCCTCGGAGCCAGGGTGCTGACCGCACTCGGGCCTTCGCGGATCGTTCCGCTGGCTTTCGCCGCCAGCGCTGCCTTCCTCCTGGGTGCCTGGGGTCTGGCAGGGCAGTTTCCCCGGGCCGTGGCCGTGGCCGTGTACCTGCACGTGGCCTCGCTCGGCTCGGTGCTCATCTCCTGGTTCTGGTCGCTGATCAACGAGCGCTTCGACCCGCGCACCGCCAGGCGCTACGTCGCCCGGATCGCCGGGGGGGCGACCCTGGGCGGCCTTCTGGGAGGCATCCTCGCCGAGCGGCTGGCCAAGCCCGTCGGACTCACCGGCATGCTCCCCGTCCTGGCCGGGCTGCACCTCGCCTGCAGCGGCGTCACCTTCCTCCTGCGAGCGCCGGGCAGCCCGGGGCCGCTCCGGGCCGGTGCGGCGCCGTTCACCGGCCAGAGGGAGCCGTCCACTTCCATCCCGGAGAAGACGGGTCCCGCCCTGCTCTGGCGCTCGAGCTACATCCGGGATCTGGCCCTGCTCGTCCTGCTCAGCGCCATCGGAGAAGCGCTGCTCGACTACGTGTTCAAGGCGCAGGCGGCGGCGAGCTACGGTCGCGGCGCGCCGCTGCTGCGCTTCTTCGGCCTGTACTACACCGCCGCTGGCCTCCTGACCCTCCTCGTCCAGACCGGCCTGACCCGCCGGTTCCTCGAGCGGTTCGGCCTGGCGCGGACGGTGGCCACCCTGCCCCTCACGCTCGGCGCCGGAGGCCTGGCGGCCCTTCTCGCTCCCAACCTGTGGTGCCTGGCCATCGCCCGCGGCGCGGAGGGGGCACTCCGGAACTCGCTCTTCCGGTCCGGGTACGAGCTCTTCTACACGCCGATCCGTCCCGCCGAGAAGCGCTCGGTCAAGACCATGATCGACGTGGGCGGCGAGCGCCTGGGGGACCTGGCCGGCGGTGGCATCGTCAAGCTGGTCCTGGTCGCGTTGCCGGCGCTGGTGCTCAGCGTGTCGATGACGCTGGCCATCGCGCTCGGCTGTCTCGGGCTGCTCGTCGCCCGCCGGCTGCACCGCGGCTACACGGAAGCCCTCGAAAGCAGCCTGCTCGACCGTGCCACGGTGGTCGAGATCGGCCAGAGCCTGGATCGCACGACCCTGAGCGTGATCCTGGGGACCCGGCCCGACCTCTCCGTGGCCGACGTGGTCGTGGCCGGTCGCGTCCCCGCGTTACCGTCCGAATCCCCCCGGCCGACCGGACCGATCGACCCCCTTGCAGCACGCGCCGCTGCCCTGCGCTCGGGTGACCGCGAGCGGGTGCGGACCGCGCTCCGGGACGAGCCGCTCACGCCGGCGCTCGTGGCTCAGGCCATCCTCCTCCTCGGTTGGGACGAGGTCGCCCCGTCGGCGGTCGAGGCGCTGCGCCGGGTTGCGCCCTCGGTGGTCGGGCAGCTCACGGACGCGCTGGTCGATCCTGGTACCGAGTTCACGATCCGCCGCCGCCTGCCACGCGTTCTCGCAACGACCACCACCCCCCGCGCCATCGAAGGACTGCTGGCCGGGCTCGAGGATCCGCGCTTCGAGGTGCGCTTCCAGTGCGGCCGGGCGCTGGCCAGGGTCCACGACGCCGACCCTTCCCTCCCGATTCCCGGGGAGCGGGCCCTGGCAGCGGTGATGGGGGAGATGAAGGTCGACCGCAGCGTGTGGGAGAGCCAGCGGCTGCTCGACCGAAGCGACGAGGCCACCGACTCGCCGTTCGTCGATCAGTTCCTGCGCGAACGGGCCAACCGCAGCCTGGAGCACGTCTTCACCCTGCTCTCGCTCATCCTCCCCAAGCAGCCCCTGATCGTCGCCTTCCGTGGGCTGCACACCCGCGACGAGCTGCTTCGCGGAACGGCCCTCGAGTACCTGGAGGCGGTTCTGCCCGAACCCGTGCGGGCGAGCCTGTGGCCGTTCCTCGAGGAGGAGCGAGGGCCCAGGCGTCCACCACGCTCGCGGGCCGAGATCCTGACCGCGCTGATGGAGTCGAACGCGTCGATCGCCGCCAACCTCG
>RPRB01000253.1 GCA_003818285.1 Myxococcaceae bacterium | reverse complement strand
TTGTCGATCTTCACCACGTAGAACGCCGCGCTCACGGTGAGGATCCACAGCGAGTAGAGCAGCGAGGTGGCGACCACGAGGAGTAACAGCGCGGCCAGCGATCCCGGAAGCGACGGCGGCTGTCCCATCCGGACGAACGCGTAGGTCCAGAGCACCAGGGCGGTGATGACGTTGGTGCTCCGCCAGGGCTCGAAGCGCGCGGTGGAGACCAGGAACTGCGCGTCGGCGGGCTTGAGGAGCACGAAGTCCAGGGTGCCCTTGCGGATGTGCTCCACCACGGCGGTGAGGCTCGGGTTGATGGCGCCCTCGAGGATGGCCTCCAGGAGGGTGAACCAGCCGGTGACGAGGAGCGCTTCCTCGAACGTCCAGCCGGCCACGCTCTCGCGAAGGTGGTAGACCGTGAACAGGGGGACCAGCGCGGTGAGGGTCCAGAATAGCGAGACGACCCCGTCGAGCACGAAGTCCGCCCGGTACTGGAGCCCGAGCAGGACCGAGCTACGGACCTGCACCCGGAACAGCCGCCAGTACCGTCCGACCTCCGTCATCCTCCGTAGGCCGCGAAGCGCTGCAGGCCCCTCCTCCAGAGAGCGCGCACCCCGAGCGTGAAGAGACCCACCCAGATCCACTGACCGAGCAGCAGCCGCAGCGCGGCGCCGCGGTCGAGCCCGCGGGTGAGCAACTCCACCGGGAAGCCAATCTGGTAGCGGAAGGGGAGCACCTCGATGGTGCCCCGGATGAGCGGCGGGAAGAGCTCGACCGGGATGAGGTACCCGCTGAACACCATGAACAGCGCGAGCCAGACGTCCATCAGCTTGACGCTGCTCCCGGTCCACAGCGCCAGGGTGCCGATTCCCGCGTTGGCGAGGAAGGTGATGAGCCAGCCGCCGAGCAGCGAGAGAAGGAAGATGACCCAGAGGACCGGATCGCGCGGCAGCCGGCTCACCCCGGTGAGGATCAGCGCCAGGACCGCGACCGGAAGCGCCACGATCAGGCGGAGCGGGATGGCCGAGAGGTTCTCCACTGCATACGAGACCATCGGGTGGAGCGGGCGGAGCAGGCGCATCGCCAGCGTGCCGGTGCGCACCTCGAAGCTCAGCTGCCACGCCACCCACGCTCCGGTGAGCTGCCGGACGATGAACGTGGCGAGGAAGTAGGCGACGAAGTCCTCCTGGTCGAAGCGGCCCACCGGCGCGTCGTGGGCCACCGCCGACCAGAGGGCGAGCATGATCAGCGGCATGGTGGTGGCCAGGACCCAGACCAGCATCTCGGCCCGGTAGGCCACCATCTCGGCGAAGCCGATCCGGAAGAGCGTGGGCAGCGCCCGCACCGTGCTCCGGAGGCTCATGCTGCGTCCTCCACCTCGCCGCGGGCGGCACGGCTCTGGGCGAACAGCTCGCTCATGACCTCCTCGAGCGGAGCGTTCTCGACCGTGAGGTCGTGGACCGGGAGCGTTGCCAGGGCCCGGGAGACCGCGGGGTTCACCGCGTCCTGCGCGACCTGGAGGACGACGCCGGCCGCGTCGGTGGAGACCACGCGGCCCACGGCCTCGAGCGCGGCGCGATCGACCGGACCGTCGAGCCGGAGCACCAGCCGCTTCTCGGGCCGGATGCGGCGCACCAGCTCGTCCAGGGCACCGTCGTAGCTGAGCAGCCCCCGGTCGATGACCACCACCCGGGGGCAGAGCGCCGCGACGTCGTCCATGTAGTGGCTGGTGAGGATCAGCGTCGCCCCGGTCCGCTCGTTGTATTCCTTGATGAAGTCGCGGATGACCACCTGCATCGAGACGTCGAGACCGATGGTGGGCTCGTCGAGAAAGAGGACCTGGGGGCGGTGGATGAGCGCGGCGGCGAGCTCGCACTTCATCCGCTCGCCCAGGGAGAGCGTGCGGGTCGGCTTGTTGACCAGGTCTCCGAGCTCCAGCAGCTCGGTCAAATCGGCCATCGTGCGCTGGAACTCGGGCTCGGGCACCTCGTAGATGGCACGGTTGAGGGCGAAGGTCTCGGACGGCGGCAGGTCCCAGAGCAGCTGCTGCTTCTGCCCCATCACCAAGGTGACCTTCTTGAGGAAGGCGTCCTCGCGACGCTGGGGGACGTGGCCGTCGACGCGGACCTCGCCCGAGGAGGGGTGGAGCAACCCGGCGAGAACCTTGAGCGTGGTCGTCTTCCCCGCGCCGTTGGGGCCGAGGAAGCCCACCCGCTCGCCACGGCCAATCTCGAAGGAGATGCCGTCCACCGCCTTGACGACGGTGGGAACCCGGCGGAAGAGCGAGCCCAGGGCCGCCTTGAGACCGGGGGGACGCTTGTGGACGGTGTAGTGCTTCCGCAGAGCCTGCACCGACACCATGGTCTGAGCCATCAAGGTCCCCTCTCCTAGCGTGCTACGCTCTCCACTGCAGCGGTGAACCTCGGCCTCGTGCTCACTGGCGGCGGAGCGCGCGCCGCGTATCAGGTCGGCGCTCTCAGAGCGCTGGCGGAGCTGTTCGGCAAGGGACCCCTGCCCTTCCGGGTGGTCACGGGGGTGTCGGCCGGGGCCATCAACGGCTCCTCGCTCGCCGCCGAGGCGGACGATTTCCCCGGGGCGGTGAAGCACCTTGGGGACACCTGGCTGTCATTGACCCCGGACCACGTGTACCGAACCGACGCGCTGAGCCTGGTGTCCATCGGCTCGGGGTGGTTCCGGGGGCTGACCGCGGGTGGAACGCAGCCGCCACGAAGATACAACCACCTGCTCGACACCGCGCCGCTGCGCGAGCTGCTCGAGCGGGAGATCCGGTTCGAGGGGATCCGGGAGAACATCGAGCGAGGGCTGCTGCGAGGGCTGGCGATCTCGGCCACCAACTACGAGACCGGGACCTCGGTTACCTTCTTCGACGGGGTGCCCGAGCTCGAGCCCTGGGCGCGCAGCAGGCGGATGGGGGTGAAGACCGCGATCACGCTCGACCAGGTGATGGCCTCGGCGTCGATCCCCATCTTTTTTCCTCCGGTGCAGATCGGAGGATCCTGGTTCGGTGACGGTGGGGTGCGGCTGAGTGCCCCGATGAGTCCTGCGCTGCACCTCGGGGCCGACCGGGTGCTGGTGATCGGCATCCGGCACCCGCGGACTGCGGAGGAGACCGCCGAGCTGAACGAGGTCGCCGCGCAAGACGACCTGCCGCTCTCGGAGATCCTGGGCGTGCTGATGAACGCGGTGTTCCTGGACTCGCTCGAGCCCGACATCGAGCGGGTCGAGCGGGTGACAGACATGCTCGAGTCGATCCAGCGCCCGCCGGACTCGCACCTCCGGCCAGTTCGGATCCTGCTGCTGCAGCCGAGCCAGGACCTCGCGGCGCTCGCCTCGGACCAGGTGATGCGCTTCCCGCGGACGCTGCGATTCCTGCTGAAGGGCCTGGGCGTGAGCCAGAAGGGCGGATCGGATCTGCTCAGCTACCTGGCGTTCGAGCAGCAGTACATCGAGCGGCTGGTCACGCTCGGGTACGAGGACACCCGGGCGCGCTTCGACGACATCCGCGCCTTCCTGGGTCCGGACGCCGGGAACCTCTCCCGGGCGGGGTGAGCCGTTGCTTGCGGCGACCCTGGATTCCCCCTAGGCCTGGGGGCCATGGCCACGCGCCCCATCGGCTACTGGGTGAAGGAGCTGGACCGCCTTCTGGAGGAGTCCTTCCGCCGTGCGCTCGCGTCGGAGGGCTGCAATCGGCGCCACTGGCAACTGCTCAACGTGCTCGAGGCGGGGCCGGTGACGGACGCCGGGCTGGGAGCGGCGGTGGCACCCTTCGCCGCGACCGACGCGGAGGGAGCCCGGGCGGTGCTGGAGGACCTCGTGCAGCGCGGCTGGGCCGAGTGGCTGTCCGGAGCGCGGGTGCAGCTCACGTCTACGGGCCGGGAGGCCCATCGACGTCTCGAGGTCACGGTGGCCGAGCAGCGCCGTCACATCGCCGAGGGCGTGAGCGAGGGGGATTACCGGACGACCGTGTCGGTGCTCGAGCGGATGGCTGGCAATCTCGAGGCGTTCCTCGCGCGATCGCCGCGAGACTGAGCCGGCGCGCGGCGGCAGTGCTAGGGAACGGACGTGGCCCTTCTCGACGTCGATCGCGCGCTCGCTCGGTGGATGCCCCGGCTGGTGGCGGTCTGGCGGCGGCATCGGAAGCTCCCCGAGGGACCGCCGACGCTGCTGGGCCGGGAGCTGAAGGAGGTTGCGCAGGGCATCCGCACGCTCTCGGCGGGGCTGACCCGGGACCGGGCGCTGGTCGGTGCGCGGTACCTGGATGATCCGCGGCTGCTGGGGGCGTACCTCCTCTTCTACTGGCCGGTGAGCTACGCCCAGGCCCGGGCGGTCCTGGGCGAGCTGCCGCGGCGGCCGCGTTCGGTGCTGGACCTCGGCAGTGGTCCGGGGCCGGTTGCCTTCGCGGCGCTGGATGCGGGCGCGTCCGAGGTGACCGCAGCCGACCGGAGCGCGCCGGCGCTGACCCTGGCGCGGGCTCTGGCAGCCGAGGCGGAGGAGCCCCTGGCCACCCGGACGTGGAAAGGCGGCGCGGCGCTTCCGGAGGGGCAATTCGACACCATCACCCTCGGGCACGTGCTGAACGAGCTGGGGCGCGGGCCGGCGGCGATCGCCGAGCGGGCGGCGCTGCTCGAACGGGCGGCGGGGCAGCTCCGGCCGGGAGGCTCGCTGGTGGTGCTGGAGCCGGCGCTGCGGGACACCTCGCGCGAGCTCCTTCAGACACGTGACCTCCTCGTTCAGCGTGGGTTCGCGGTGCGAGCTCCGTGTCTGTGGCGTGGGCCGTGCCCCGCGCTGGTGAAGGCGTCCGACTGGTGTCACGCAGAGCGGAGCTGGTCGCCGCCGGCGCTGCTGGACGTGCTGGCGCGGGAGGCGGGGCTGCACAAGGAAGCGCTGAAGATGAGCTACCTCGTGCTCGCGCCACGTGGAGAGGCGTGGGTCGATCCGCCGGCAGGGCGGCTGTTCCGGATCGTCTCCGAGCCGCTCGAGGGGAAGGGGCGCCAGCGGTACATGGGTTGCGGGCCGGAGGGGAGACTCGGCCTGGCGCTCCAGGAGAAGCACCGGACGGCAGGGAACGAGGTCTTCTTCTCGCTGCGGCGGGGCGACGTGGTGGCGGTGGAGGGGACCGAACCCCGGGGAGACGGGCGGGCGCTGGTCGAGGGCAGCTCGGTCAGGAAGGTCGCCTCCGCGGGGCAGCCGTTCCCACCGTCCGGCCGTGAGGGGTGAGCCCCGGCGTGAGGGTGTCGCCCGTCCGTCGAAGGGGTTTTCGTCGAAGGTGTTCGTCGAAGGTGTTCGTCGAAGGTGTTTGACACCTTCGGACCCGACACCTTCGGACCCCTTCGGACGGATGAGCGGCGTTGCGCGGCTCGTCGAAGGTGTTTGACACCTCCGACCCCGACACCTCCGACCCCGACACCTCCGACCCCGAAACCTCCGACCCCTTTCGAAGGTGTTTGACACCTTCGTTCCGGTTCCGGGTGTTTGACACCTTCGTCCCGGAGACCTGCCGGGCGCCCCCGTTCCGGACCATCCCGCGCTGCGTCAGAGGCTCAGATGTCGCGCGAGCTGCTCGAGGCTCGCGAGGTCGTTCGCCGGCGCGAACACGTCAAGGTGCGGGAGCGCCGCCTGCATGCCCCGCGTCAACGGCTCGTACCCGGGACTTCCGAGGAGCGGGTTGAGCCAGACCAGCCGACCGGCCCGGCGGTGAAGCACTGCGAGCGCCTCGCCCAAGACCTCGGGGTCGCCGGTTTCCCACCCGTCGCTCAGGACCACGACCACCGTCCGCCGATCCACCAGGCGCGGCCAGCTCGCCAGGAATGCCGAGAGCGACTCGCCGATGCGCGTGCCACCGCTCCAGTCCTGCACCCGCTCCGAGAGGTGCCCGAGAGCCTCGCGGTATCCCGGCGTCCGGAGCTCGTCGGTCACTCGGCTGAGGCGGGTGGCGAAGACGAAGGTCTCGACCCGAGCGAAGGCGTTCTGGAGGGCATACAGGAACTGCAACAGCAGCCGGGCGTAGAGGTCCATCGACCCCGAGACGTCAGCGACAATGACCAGCCGCGTTCGCCGGAGCTTCCGCCGGCGGTAGGTGAGCGTCGACAGCTCGCCGCCTGTCTTGAGCGCGTCGCGAAGGGTGCGCCGGAGCGAGACCTGCTCCCCGCGTCGTGAGAGCTTCCACCGGCGTCCGGGCCGGGCACTCAGGCGGCGGGCGATGCGCCGGGCCAGCGCGGTCACCGCCCGCAGCTCCTCGTCGCCGAAGGCCGCGAAGTCCTGACGGCCCAGCGCCTCCCGTGAGCTGGGAGCCGGGACCGCGAGCTCCTCCAGCTCTTGCCAGGACTCCACGCTTCGCTTCCGCTGCGACGTCGCCGCCCGACTCTCTCGCTCCTCCTCGGCGTCCGGCGGGACGACCGGGGGGTTCCGGGGTACCGGAACGGGCCCGCCCCAGAACGACTCGAACAGCGCATCGAAGACCGGCGAGTCCTCCAGCCGTTTCAGGAGCGCGGTGCGGAGCGCCAGCCGGACGTCCTCCCGGTCCAGGAGGTCCACCAAGCCGAGCGCCCGGGTCGCGTCGAGCGTGTCTCCGGGGCCGAGCGGAAGCCCCTCCGCCCGGA
>RPRB01000252.1 GCA_003818285.1 Myxococcaceae bacterium | reverse complement strand
CGCCGCGATGCGCAAGCTGCTGCATGCCATCTACGCGGTGTCCCGCGATCGTCAGCCCTTTTCACCCCGACTGGCGGGGGTGCCCGCATGAAACGCTTGCAGGAGCTGACGGCATCTCAGCTCAGCAGGCCGAGGCGCCGCAGCTCCGTCGCCAGGGCGATGCGGTGGGGCTCGCCCAGGGGCACGAGGGGGAGGCGAATCTCCGGCCCGAACATCCCCATGAGATGGAGCGCCCACTTGACGGGAATCGGGTTCGGCTCGGCGAACAGCAGACGGTGGAGCGGATTGAGCCTGACCTGGAGCTCCAGCGCCCGCTCCCGCTCGCCGCGCCGCGCCGCCTCCACCAGGTCCGCCATCAGCCGCGGCGCGACGTTCGAGGACACCGAGATGACGCCCTCTCCGCCGCAGGCGATGAACGGCACCACGGTGAAATCGTCGCCGGAGAGCATCGTCAGCCGCGGGCCGCACTTCTCCCGTAGGTCCACCGCGCGGACCATGCTCGCCGTCGCCTCCTTGATGGCGACGATCTCCTCCAGCTCGCAGAGCCGCTGCATCGTCTCCGGCAGGATGTCCCCGCCCGTGCGGCCCGGCACGTTGTAGACCACGATGGGGAAGCCGGGGTGCGCGCGCACGCAGGCGCGGTAGTGCTCGATGAGCCCGGCCTGGTTCGGCTTGTTGTAGTAGGGGGTCACCACCAGCGCGGCGTCCGCACCGACCTCGCGGACCCGGCCCATCGCCTCGATGGTGTCCGCGGTGCTGTTGCTCCCCGCTCCGGCCACCACGGGGACACGGCCCTTCGCCTCCTCGACCACCACCCGGACCGCCCGGACCTTCTCCGCGGCGGTCATGGTCACCGCCTCGCCGGTGGTCCCACAGGGCACCAGGCCCGCGGTGCCGCCGGCGAGCTGCTGGCGCACCAGCGCACGGTACGCATCCTCGTCCAGCGCTCCGCCCCTGAACGGCGTGGCCAGCGCGGTCATCGATCCCTGGAGCTTCATGGCGCCGGTCACCCTACCGTCCGGCTGCCTCGCCGCGCCAGAGGTCCTCGACGCGCTCCCGCCGGCGGACCACCCGGGCTCGCTTCCCGGACACCAGCACCTCGGCCGGCCGGGGCCGCCCGTTGTAGGTGCTGGCCATGCTCATCCCGTACGCGCCCGCGCCGCGAATGGCGAGCAGCTCCCCGGCCTCGGGAAGGACCAGCCGCCGGTCCCGGCCCAGCACGTCGGTGGACTCGCACACCGGGCCCACCACGTCCACCACCCGCGACCTTCCCCGTCTCGCCCGCACCGGGACGATGGCGTGCTCGGCACCGTAGAGCGCGGGCCGCAGCAGGTCGTTCATGCCCGCATCCACCACCACCAGCGTCCGGCCGCCGGCGCGCTTGCGGTAGAGCACGCGGGTGAGGAGCACCCCCGCGTTCCCCACCAGCACCCGGCCGGGTTCGACGAGCACCGTGGCCTCGGTGTCGCGGGTCGCGGCGCGCACGGTGGCCGCCCAGCGGTCCGGCGAGGGAGGCTCCTCGTCCCGGTAGCGGATACCGAGCCCACCGCCCACGTCGAGCCACTCCAGGGGATGGCCCTCGGCGCGGAGCACCCGGTACAGACCGGCCACCTGGCGAAGCGCGGCCGCCAGTGGGCCGAGTCGGGTGAGCTGGCTGCCGATGTGGCAGTCCACGCCCCGAGCCCGGAGCCCGCGCATCCGGCGGGCCCGCGTGTAGAGCCGCCGCGCCTCCTCGAACGGCACGCCGAACTTCGAGGTGGGTAGCCCGGTGGAGATGTGGCGGTGGGTCCCGGCGTCGACCCCGGGGTTCACCCGGATGGCGAACGGAGCCCGGCGTCGGAGGCGGCGTCCCACCCGGTCGAGCGCCTCGAGCTCCTCGGCGCTCTCCACGTTGAACATCCCGATGCCCGTCCGGAGCGCGAAGGCCATCTCCGCCTCGGTCTTTCCCACCCCGGCGAAGACGGTGCGGCCAGGGTCCCCGCCCGCCGCCAGCACCCGGGCCAGCTCGCCGCCGGAGACGACATCGAACCCCGAGCCCCAGCGGGCCAGCGAGGCGAGCAGGGCGAGGTTCCCGCTGGCCTTCACCGAGTAGCAGACCAGGTGCGGCGCACCACCGAAGGCCTGGTCCACCACGCGGTAGTGCCTCCGGAGGGTCGCCTCCGAGTAAACGTAGGTCGGAGTCCCCACGCGGGCGGCGAGGCGCTCCAGCGAGACGCCCTCGGCATGCAGCACGCCGCGGACTGGACGGAAGTGGTCCATCGTGCCGCCGAACGCTAGAGCCCGGCGTCGGGTCCGTCGACCGGAATGGAGGGCTCGAACGGTCCTCGAGCGGTGGGCGGACGGCCCGGAGCGGGAGTGGCGTCGCCGGGGGGCGGCACGGGGGCGGTCGGCGATGCGGGGACGCCCGATGGGGCGGTAGTCGGCGAGCGCAGGGTGTTCGGCCGGACCCCGCAGCCCGTGACGAGCAGGATCAGCGCCGCGAGCCCGGCGCGCCTAGAAGCGGATGCCGAGCTGGGCACGGATCGCCTGGGCAATTCCAGGAGAGATGGGCGTGCTGATGAACGGGCTGGCCGTGGGGGGCTGCGTGTAGTTGAACTTGAGCCCGTCGAAGGGGAAGAGGATCCCGTAGGCGAGCTGGGCGTAGAAGCCATCGTCGGTCTGGTATCGCACCCCGGCGTTGATCTCGAACCCGAGCTGGGTGCTGTCCCCCGACGGGGTGCTGGTCGGCTTGAGCGCCTTGGAATAGATGAACGCGCCGAAGACGCTCAGCGAGTCGTTGAAGGCGTAGGAGACGCCGGGCTTCACGTACAGCGCGTCGGTGATACCGCCGATGATCTCCCGCCAGAGGATGAGATCGATCCGGTAATCCTGGTTGAAGCGGAAGTTCCGGATGTCGTTGTCCTGGCAGAGCTGGTTCTGCGGCCCGGTGGGAGTGCACGGACGCTGCCCGTACTGCGCGCCGTCGTAGTCCCCCCACTGCGCGCCCGAGGCGGTGGAGGCCGGGCGGGTCTGCCGGCTCGGGCGATTGGGCTTGCTTCCGAATCCCGGCGCCGAGTCCCCGCTCGCGGCGCCGACCTCCAGCCCGATCTTCAGCGCCCCCTCGATGAGCCGCCACTCGGCCTGGAGCGCGCCGCCGTACTGGGCGATGGTGAGCTCCTGGGCGAAGTCGCAGTTGGTGCTCGTCCCGTTGAGGTTGGAGAGGCAGCCCCTGGCCTTGCCGAGGTAGGCCGCCACCTCCAGCTCGAGGCGGAAGGCCTTGCGCTCGAGCTTCACCCACACGTCGGGGATGAAGAGGTAGGCGCTGCGGGGAATCCGGCTCAACGAGCCAGAGGGGAGTGTGTAGGGATCCTGCTCGGAGAAGCTCGAGCCGTTCTGCTTGTACTCGTAATTCTGGCTCCGGTACTGGAAGAACAGGCCGTAGTTGAAGATGGTGCCGCCGGAATCGATCCGGGTCCGGGCCTTCTGGTCGGTGTCCTTCCTCGCGATGATGATCCCGAAGGTGTGCGCGTCGTCGGAGTTGGTGACGTCGTAGGGCTGTCCCTGGGTGTTGACCCGGCCGCTGACCAGCCCCTCCAGATCGAAGTCGATGGTGGGGACGAGGAAGAATCCCGGGAGCGGCTCGGCGACGAACTGGAACCGGTCCGCCGTGGAGCCGTAGTCGCAGTCCAGGCAGTTGCCGTCGTTGTGGACGATGCCAAGCCCGTACTGATCCCCCATCCGGCCGAACTTGAGCAGACCGATCGGCGTGGCGACCTCGCCCCAGACGCGCTTCACGGCGAGGTTGCTCTGGGTCGAGTTGACGCCCGGGACGGGGGGAACCGCGCTGGCCCCGAGGATGCCGATGTCCACCCGGTCCTGCCGGACGTACGCGTACTGGGGGGTGCTCCCCCAGACGACATTGTCCAGCGCGTCCACCTGGGCCTTGATCCGGACCTCCTCGGAGATGTTGAGGGTCGGGTCCAGCCGGAACCGCATGTTGGTCCCGGCGATGCTGTGACCGCCGGTGAGCCCGCCGGTGGTGAACTGACCGTCGGGGCGGGGGAACAGCCAGTAGCCGGAGTTGTCGGGCGGCTGGTCGAGGTCGAACTTGTGGAACAGCTCGGGGCGGACCCGGAAGTAGCCGTGGAGCTCGACCAGGTCGAGCTTGCGGTGCGCGGTGGCCTCGGTCTCCCAGGTGCTCCCGGCCGAGGTCGCGGCCACCGTCGCTGCCTGGGCCCGCATCTCCTCCCGAAGCTCCTTCTTCGCCGCCTCGACCCGCGCGTCGATCTCCCGCTGGATGTCGGCGTCGGTCCGCAGCTTCGGTTCGGCAACGGGGGCGCCGGGTGGTGGCGTCTGCGCGAGCGCGGTGGCGGAGACGAGCAGCGCCGCCAGGGCAGTGACCTTCACTGTGTTTCTCCGGAGGGGTAGGACGAAGGGCGCGGCATGAAGACACCCACGCGCATCCGTGTCAATGAGGTGTGCTCTGCTCCGCGCCCCGGCCCTCTCTCTTGCGCTAGCATCGGGGACAACATGAATCGGAGCGTCCGGATTCCCCTGCTGTCGCTCGGTGCTGCGCTGGTGCTCGCGGTCATCGAGGCCTGCGGCAGCGACCTGTCCCAGTTCGGCGAGGCGTGCTCGGTGTACGCCGTGGAGAGTAGCTGCGAGTCGCCAAACCTCTGCGAGTGCCGGGTGGGCGCGCCGTACTGCGTCTGCACCCATCGCTGCGAGCAGGACAGGGATTGCCCCAGCGGGAACTTCTGCCTCCCCGGCCAGAACCCGGCGACCAACCAGCAGGACCTGTTCTGCTTCAAGGCCGACGCCGGCCTCCCCCGCTGACCGGGGTGGCCGGATCCGGCGGTCCCTGGCGGAGCTCGGTCAGCACCCCCCGCATCCCCTTGGGGTGAACGAAGGCGACCCGCGCGCCGCCTGCACCGGGACGGGGCTCCTTGTCGATCAGCGGGGCGCCAGCCTTGCGGAGCGAATCCATCGCCGACTCGATGTCCTCCACCTCGATGCACACGTGGTGCAGGCCCTCCCCGCGGGAGGTCAGGAACTTCGCGACACCCGAGTCCTGCGTGGTGGGGCAGATGAGCTCCACCCGCCCCATGCCGTGGCCGAAGATGGCGGTCTTCACGGCCTGCTCGGGCACCTCCTCCACGTGGGTCAGCTCGAGCCCGAGCGCGTCCCGCCACAGCGGGATGCTTTCCTCGAGATCCCGGACCACGATGGCCACGTGGTCGAGTCCCTTCGCACGAACAGTCATCTGCTGGCTCTCCTCACCGGCTGACACCGGGGACAGAGGTCGGTCCTTCGACCTGCCTGCCGCAGGAGCCGGATCGGCGTCCCGCAGCGAGGGCAGGGCTCTCCTTCCCGAGCGTAGATCTTGAAGGGGTTCTCCGTCCCGGGCTCCTCGACGTAGGCGATCTCCTCCCCGTCCTCGGCGGCCAGGGCGAAGGCCAGACCCCGGCGGATGGCAGTCGCCAGGCGGTTCCATTCCGGAAGCTCGAGCGAGCGGGCGGGCCGGCCGGGGTGAAGCCTCGCCCGCCAGAGCGCCTCGGCGGCGTGGATGTTCCCGAGACCGGCCAGGCGGCGCTGGTCCAGGAGCGCGACCTTGATCGGCACCCGCGTTGCGCCGAATGCGTCCCGGAGCTGCCGGCCCGAGAGCGGGGTGAGGAGCGGATCCGGCCCCAGCGCCCGGAGCTCGGGAAGCGCCCGGAGCGTGTCGGCGGGGTGGGGCTCGATGCGGCCGAACAGGCGGGGGTCGCGGTAGTGGACGACGGTTCCGTCGGAGAGCGTCAATCGGGCCCGGCTGTAGGGGACGGTCTCGCCCGCGGGTCGGCGGACCCACTTCCCGGTCATGCCCAGGTGCGAGAGGAAGCCCTGGCCCGAATCCAGGGAGACGAGGAGCACCTTCCCGTGGCGGTCGGCCCGGGCCAGGCGTCCCCGGAGGCGATCGAAGTCGGCGCGGCCGCCCGCCCGGAAGACCCGCGTACGCTCGGCCTGTGCGCCGGTGACCTCGGACCCGCCGAGCCATCGCTCCAAGGTCCGTCGCGCAATCTCCACCTCTGGAAGCTCGGGCATTTTTCAGATCGCCATCTAGCCCGGCTCGGCATTAAGCCCCACCTTCGGCGACAGGAGGAGTCATCCCATGGCAGACCTGGCGAAGAAGTACACCCCCAAGTCGTTCCCGCACCTCAAGGGGCTGAAGGGCATCAGCGACGGCGTGCTCGAGTCCCACTTCAAGCTCTACGAGGGCTACGTCAACCGGACCAACAAGCTGACCGAGACGCTGTTCGGGCTGGCGAAGGAGGGTCAAGCAGCGGGCACCAACCCGGCCTACGCGGAGATGACCCGCCGGCTGGGGTTCGAGTACAACGGGATGGTCCTCCACGAGTACTACTTCGCCGGGATGAAGCCGGGCGGCTCGGGGAATCCGGGAAGCAAGCTCAAGGCCGCCGCCGAGGGAAGCTTCTCCAGCTGGGACGTGTACCTGGCGGACCTCAAGGCCGTGGGGACGATGCCGGGCATCGGCTGGGCGGTGACGTACCAGGACCCGACCACCGGCTGGCTCTCGAATCACTGGATCACCCTGCACGAGATCAACAACATCGCCGGGTTCAGGCCGATCGTGGTGAT
>RPRB01000251.1 GCA_003818285.1 Myxococcaceae bacterium | reverse complement strand
GAGACCGTCGGCGCGCTGGCCAGGCTGGTCGCCGAGGGCAAGGTGCGCCACATCGGCCTGTCCGAGGCTGGCCCGGCGACGATTCGCCGCGCCCACGCCGTGCACCCGGTCGCCGCGTTGCAGACAGAGTACTCCCTGTGGAGCCGTGACCCGGAGGTCGAGCTGCTGCCCTTGGTGCGCGAGCTGGGTATCGGCTTCGTTCCCTACTCGCCGCTCGGACACGGCTTCCTCACGGGCAAGATCCGCTCGCCGGACGATCTCGCCGCCAACGACTGGCGCAAGACCAACCCTCGCTTCCTAGGAGAGAACTTCCAGCGCAATCTGCGCATCGTCCGTGAGGTCGAGGCCGTTGCCGCCGAGGTGGGTGCAACGTCGGCTCAGATCGCTCTGGCCTGGCTGCTCGCGCAAAGCAACGATATCGCTCCGATTCCCGGCACGAAGCGGGTCGCTCGCGTCGAGGAGAACACAGCCGCCGACCGCATCGAGCTGAGCGCTGGGCAGATCGCCAGGCTGAACAAACTCACGCCTGCCTCCGGCGAGCGTCACGACGCGGGCAACATGGCCGTCGTCGACCGCTAGGGGTGGTACAGGAGGAACGTCCGCGCATCACGCCGCCTGCGCGTGAGGCTCTGGGTAGCGCGCACGCTGCGTGGTGGCGATCTCGATGATTCCGACCCGGGCCAGCAACCGCATGACCTGCCAGGTGGGGTCCACCTCGAACCACCGTGCCGCGAAGTTGGGGCTCATCCCGAACTTGTGGTGGTTGTTCTGGAAGAGCTCGCCCATGGTGAGCACGTCGACGACCAGCGTGTTGCGCGAGCGGTCGCCGTTGTCGAAGTTCTGGTAGCCGTACTTGTGCCCCGCCCAGTTGACGATGGCCCCGTGGATCGGGCCCATCACCCACTGCAGCGGAAGCAGCATCCACAACCACCAGTGGGTGGCGAACAGGAAGTACGGCACGGAGTACAGAGCGCCCCAGCCAATCCGCATCAGCCAGGAGGCCCGAAGCCGGTCGTCGATGAGTGGCCACTCGGGGAATCCGCCCAGGAAGCGGGGCTCCGGCTCCTCGCGGTGGTAGGCGTAGGCGTCGTACCGGTGCTTGGTGTGGAGCATCATCTTGAGCGCGCTGGAGAAGAACGCGGGCGAGTGCGGATCCCGCTCGGTGTCCGAGAACGCGTGATGCTCGCGGTGCAGGATCGCGTACCCGCGCGGCGAGAGGAACGACGGGCCCTGGACGAGGTAGGTGAGGAGGTGGAGCACGCGCTCCACCCGCGGAGACACGGTGTACATCCGATGCGCCGCGTACCGGTGCTGGAAGAAGCTCTGGAGGAAGACCGAGGTCATCCAGTGGGTGACGAAGAGAACGACGATGACCATCGGGAGCCTCCTGGGCGACCGGAGCGTTGCGCTGCGTATTGACAACTTTTCCAAAAATGGAAGAATTGTCAATGTGGAGACGAGCGAACGTCCGGAATCAGTCGTCGCCAGGCCCGGGAAGCGCGAGCGCACGCATGCCCAGCTGGTCGATGCCGCCCTGCGAGTGATCGCCCGGAAGGACGCGGCGGCCCTTTCGATCCTGGAGCTTGCTCACGAGGCTGAGGTCTCGCACGGGACCGTGTACAACTACTTCCGCACCCGAGAAGAGATCGTCGACGCGGTCGCGTTGCGGCTGGCCGACGACTTCTCGGAGCAGCAATCGCAGATGTTTGCCGGCCTGGAGGAGGGCGCCGCCCGACTGACCCTGGCGGTCCGTCACTTCGTCCTCCGGGCGGCCGAGGATCGCGCCTGGGGGCTCGTGTTTCTCCGGGTCTCCGCGGCGGCGGCCAGGCTCGGCCACACGGTGACGCTCAAGACGCTTGGAAATCTGAGGCGTGGGTTGAAAGCGGGAACGTTTCGCTACGAATCCGAAGCCGCCGCCCTGGACCTGGTTTTCGGAACGACCCTCGCTGGCATGAGGACGGTGCTGGATGGTCGAGCGGGCCGAGGGCACGACCGGGACATTGCTTACACGGTGCTCCGGGGGCTGGGGGCCACCCGCTCGGAAGCCGAGCGGCTCGTGGCACGCCCGTTTCCTGATCTGGACGCAGCTGGGGGCACGGCGGTCGGCTCGAACGCGGGCGCTCGACGCTCGCCCCCGCCTCGGAGTCGGTGACGAGCTGTAGGGTAGCAGAGGGTGGCGCAGGAGCTGTCCCGCGTTGCTGACGCGGACGTGCCGCAGTTCCCCGCGCTCTCAGAGCCCGTAGACGGTGGAGGGATGCACTCGCAGCCGTGCTGCCACCTTCCTAACCGTCAGCATTCGCCCCACTCGGGCCGCGGATCCGCGAATGGCTTTATGGGACCCCTTCTGACGTCGGCACGGGAGGGTGAAGCAGAGCCCGGAGACGGCACCAGATTCCGGCGGCTATCCGGCTCTCCCGAAGCGAGGAGTACGAGATTTGAACCCGTGACCTTCGGCGTGACAGCTCATGCCCGGCGGCTGTCCGCTCCGTCCGGGCGAGTGGCATTATGTCCAAGCCTTCGGGAGAACTGGGCTCAAACGTCTGGTGCTGCGCCGCGTTGCGTCCAGCCATTCCAAAAAATCCATCAGTTCCGCTCTCGTTTTCTGGGACCCTTTCTGGCGTCGCAGAAATTCGCTGTGGGTCTGCTGCTCGCCTTGCCGCGGGTTCGCTCGGAAGCCCGAGCAGCTCGGGCAGTCCGAACCTCAGGCGGTTCACCTCGGTCTGCAGCCACTCGGGCGAGAGGTGTTGGTAAATCTCGGTCATCCGTGGGTTCTTGTGCCGGAGCACGCGCCGCACCGTGGCGTCGCTCGCTCCGGCCATGGTGAGAAGGGCACCGGTGGAGTGGCGCATGTCGTGAAACCGGATGGGCCGAACAACAGGTGTCGGCCACAGCTTCATCCGGCAGCGGGGACATCGGCGGAGCTCGGCGTTACGCGCTTGCGCTTCGTACCGGCAGCGCGGCCGGCGGCAGACGTGGCGATAGCCCTCGACGATGCCCGCGCGCGCCAGTGCGCGCCGCAGCACGCTCTCCAGCGCGATCTGCTTGGCCATCATCCGGCCGTTTTCACCGGGGAAAACAAGCCGGGGGTGGGGACTCTGCTCCAGAGCCACGCGTAAGAAGGGCAGTGCCTCCTCCGCCAAGGGGATGTGCATTCGGTGGCCGCCCTTGGTGGTGTCGCGGTCGTAGCTCCTGCCGACAAAGAGCAATCGCCGCTCCAGATCCACGTCCTGCCGCTGCAGGCCCGAGAGCTCGCCCTTGCGAAGCCCGGTGTAGAGCGCGGTGGCGAAGAGCGGCCGCCAGCGTGGATGAAGCGCAGCCAGGACGCGTGGAACCTCCTCTGGCCGGAGGTAGGTCTCGGGCAGGGACCGGGTCACGGGACGCTTCGCGACGTCCGGGAGGGGATTGTTCCCTTTCCAGTAACCCTTTTGCCTGGCGAGCCGCCACGCCCGTGAGAGGAACCCCCGGAGGTGATTGAGGGTCTGTGGAGATAGTGGCCCGCCCTTCCGACCGCCGCGTGAAGCTCGCTCGTCGAGGAAGTTGACGATGTCTTCAGGCCGGACCTGAGCCAGCGTCAAGCGCGAAAGAGGCGCTGACATGAAGTGCTGTCGTACGGAGTAGACGCTCCGAACAGCGTCGGCAGCGTTCGCGGTCTGTCGAAGCCACCAAGTCAGAAGATCGCCGACCGTGCCCCCGCCGTCGCTCGGAAGCGCTGTCTCCAGACCGTGCCGGATGCGCCCCTCGCGCTGCTCAAGCTCGATTGCCACCCGCTTTGCTTCGCTCTTGGTGGCCGCGCGAGTGGCGACCGCCCGCCAGCGTCCGGATGCAGTCTTGAAGCTGGCGTACCAGTAGCGCCCGTCCTTGTACGCGGAAGCCATCAGCTCCTCCGGTTCGGGAAAGCCGGTTCCCCTGTCGGCCCGCCATGCTGCATCTTCTCCACAGCCCGGCGCACGGCCGCGAGATCGAATCGAATGGTGGCGCCGATCCGCACGGTGGGGAGGATGCCTGACTCGGCCCACGCGTACACCGTCGACCTGCTGACGTTGAGTGCGCGAGCCACATCCGCCGCGCGCAACAGCCGCCAAGGGTCAATGAGTTCTGGAAAGTCGCCTGGCATGGGCCGTCCGCCTTGTTGACGCGAGCCGTATGTAGGTTCTATTTATATTCCATGATGGTCATCACAGACAAGGCGGCCTCCCTCTACAAGACGGCTAGCATCTCAGATGAGCCGTTGTTAGAGTCTCAGATGAGATTGGTGGCTCCCATGATAAGCACGGCAACTCCCGACATTCGCCCCGACGACCGGAAGGTTCTGGAACTGCTCGGCCTACGAGGGCGGCCTGGCCGAATCGACCTCGTCGAGGCCTTGCGGCAGGGGCTGCCGTCCTCCACGTTTCAGCGCGCGGCCGAGCGGGCCGGGGTTTCCCGTGAGGAGGCCATCCGGGTTCTGCGCCTCGCGCGCGCGAGTGTCTTTCGCAAGGTTGCGGCAAGACGGCTGCTCGATCCGGACGAGTCACAGAAGGTGGTCCGCCTTGCGCGGGCCGTTCTCCTCGCAGAGTACGTTCTGGAGGACCGCGATCGGGGTCAGGCCTGGCTCACGGAACCAGTGCCAGCCCTGGGTGGACAGCGTCCCATCGACTTGCTCGACACCGACGAAGGAGCAAGGGCGGTAGAGGAAACCCTCCTCCGCCTCGAATACGGGATGCTCGCCTGACCCGGCTTTGGCGCGTGGCGAAGCGGCGCCACGACCCCTTCTCGGGTGAGGGTGGCATCCTCGTCGCGGGCCGGTGGCATGAGCGCGGGGTGCGCATCGTCTACACAGTCGGAAGCAAGGCCCTCGGCGTTCTCGAGTACCTTGCTCACCTCACCCCTGGCTCGACACCCTTTGCCGCTGCGTGGTGGTGGTTGGACCTGGACGAATCACGCACGGAAGTCGAGGCGGTCGACCCGAGCGGACTGCCAGCCCGTTGGAATGGCGTCCGCCACGCCTCTGCCACCCGCGCACTTGGCACGCGGTGGATTCGCGAGCGCCGGACCGCCGTGCTCCGTGTGCCGAGCGTTCATGTAGCCGGCGAGTGGAACTTCCTCATCAACCCCCTTCATCCGAGTGCGGCAGAGCTCCTGGCCACGGCTGGCGGTCCAGAGGATTTCACGGTGGATGGACGAATTCTGGCGGCCGGGTGGACGGCCGTGCCCCAGCGAGGAATCCCTCGGAAGCGGGTGCGGCGACAGTGACGACCAGCACCCTTCGGAAACCAGGATTCGAAAATAGAAACAAGCCCAAGTGAGTCCAAGTGATTCCGGGCCAAGCCCGCGCAAAGCTTGGAGTCTTCGAGGGCCTCCCGGAAGAGCACCGCTGCCGAGGCAGCGCCTCCGCAGGCCGAAGTGGCGAAGGATAGCCTTTGCGTCAGGGACGGATGGGTCATCCCCGGTGCGCACACCTTGCGTCGCTGCGATCGGCGCGCGTGCAAAGCTCGGGCGGTGAGCTTCTAGAGGAACCTCGGGTGGATGCGTCCCGGGGACGGTCTTCGAGGCACGACTGATGCAGCTGAGGTTGCTCGTACTGGCAGGCGTGCGAGTGGGATGCCGGGCGCGTGTCGCCTCGCCGAGGTTCGTGACTCGTGGACGCTCAGGAAGCGCTCGTTGCCGAGACGTCGGTCGGGCTCAGCTCCCGAGCGGCCGAGCTGCTCTTCAAGTCCTTCGGCCCCAACGAGCCAGCGCGAAGGGGTCCTCCGTCGCCGCTCCGGCAGCTCGTCTCCAGCCTCGCCAACCCACTCCTGGGGATTCTCTGTATTGCCGCGGTGGCTTCGGCCCTGCTCGGAGAGGCCGTCAACGCCATCATCGTGACGGCTATGGTCGTTCTCAGTGGCGCCATCGACTTCGCCCAGACGTTCCGATCCGCCCGTGCCGTGGAGCACTTACGAGACCGGGTGGCAGCGACGGCCACGGCGTTCCGGGATGGACATTGGGTCGAGATTCCGCGGCGGATGGTTGTTCCCGGAGACCGGATCCGTCTTGCAGCCGGAGATCTCGTTGCGGCGGACGCCCGACTCGTAAAGGCGACCAACCTTCACCTGATGGAGGCGGCGCTGACCGGCGAGTCGCTCCCCGTCCAGAAGCAGGTAGGTGACCCGGAGGTGGTAGGTGGAGTTTCGACGGGCTGGGTGTACACCGGAACCTCGGTCGCCAGTGGCTCGGCGGAAGCTGAAGTCGAGCGAACCGGACCACGGACTCTGTTCGGTGAGATCGCCGCGCGGCTGGCCGAGCGTCCGCCCGAGTCGGAGTTCGAGCGTGGAATTCGAGAGTTCGGTCTGTTCATCACCCGGACCATCTTGTTTCTCGTCCTCTTCATCCTGGTGGTCAGCCTGGGTATGCACCGGCCGCCGCTGCAGTCCGTCCTCTTCGCGGTGGCGCTGGCTGTGGGCCTGACGCCCGACTTCCTTCCCATGATCAGCACGGTGACGCTCGCGTCGGGCGCGCTGCGGATGGCTCGAGCCAAGGTCATCGTCAAGCACCTTCCTGCGATCCAAAACCTGGGCAGCATCGACGTCCTGTGCAGCGACAAGACCGGAACCATCACCCGCGGTCAAGTCAGCGTCGACACAGCAGTGGACGGTGAAGGCGCTCAT
>RPRB01000250.1 GCA_003818285.1 Myxococcaceae bacterium | reverse complement strand
TGGTCCATACCGAGGTCCCCGAAGCTGCGGCAGGTCAGGGAATCGGTGGAAAGCTGGCCCGGGCCGCCTTCGCCTGGGCCCGCGGGAACGGGACGAAGCTGGTGGTGACCTGTCCGTTCGTGCAGAAGTGGCTCGAGCGCCACCCCGACGAGCGGGATCTGGTAAGCCCCCGGCCCGGCGGCGGTTGACCGCCGGTCGACCCGGGACCGGACACGCCGGGTGGGAGGGGACATGCGCTTTCTCCTGCACCTGGTGGTGACCGCCGTCGCCTTCTGGGTCGCCACCCGGCTGGTCAACGGGCTCAGCTACGAAGGACCGCTTCCGGGGCTGCTGCTGGTCGCGCTCCTGTTCGGGGTGGTGAACGCGGTGCTGGGAAGCATCCTCCGCCTGCTGGCGCTGCCGGTGACGCTCCTGACCCTCGGGCTCTTCGCCCTGGTCATCAACGCAATTCTCTTGTGGGTGACGGGCGCGGCCGCGGGCTCGCTGGGGCTCGGGCTGCGCGTCGATGGCTTCGTCCCGGCCTTCCTCGGCGCCCTGGTCATCGGGTTGACGCGGGTGGTGCTCAATGCGGTGGTCGATGGCCGTGACCGTCGCTAAGGTCCCGAGCATGCGGCGCGCCGTCGTCTCGCTCCTGGTCGTGGTTCTCACCGGTCTTGTCTCGGGCTGTGCCCACGAGGAGCCGCTCCCACCCCACGACGTGATTCCCCCCGAGGCGCAGGCCCTCCCGGAGAGCGGGCGCTTCGTGCTCACCGGGATCCGCGAGCCCATCGTGGCCCTCATCACCCCGAACGGGATCCAGGGGCCGAAGGTGAACCTCGGCCGCTACCCGTCGCAGAACGGGCCCACCGGCTGGCGGGGAACGGCCTTCGGTCGTGACGTCAACCTGACGGTCACCTCGGACGGGGCGGAGGGCGTTGTCGGGAAGACGCCCTTCAACCTGAAGGTCACCCCGGGCGCGGACGGGATGGTGGTGAACGGGCTCATCGGCGGCACGCCCTCGACCGTGACCATCAGCAAGTCGCGGATCAACGGCGGATTCGGCAAGTGCGGTTACGACCTCCGCTTCCAGGGCCAGGCCTACGTGGGCCCACGGAGCTGCGGGGGCAATCCCATCCAGGTCGGCGTGACCTTGCCCACCATCCTCACCACCTGGTCGGACGCGGAGGTGGCGACGGCGCTGTCCCTGCTGATGTCCGGCCGCTGACGGGCCCGCTCTGCGGTCGTTGGCGCGGCGTCGAGCGCCGCGCTCACCCCCCGCACCCGCTCACAGCGCCGCGCGGGTGAGCGTGATGTCCGCCTCCTTCCAGGCCTCCTCGAACTTCTTGCGCGTGGCGGCAGCCTCGTCCTTCCTTCCCTGCGCCGCGAGCGAGGCCGCAAGCCCGTAGAGCGCCCACCCATTGCCGGGGTTCCGCCTCAGGTCCTCGCGGAACACCGCCTCGGCCTCCTTCGGCTTCCGGGCGTCCAGCAGCGCGGCGCCGAGGTGGTGCCTCATCGGATAGAACCAGTCGGCCGGCTCGTCGTAGGCGAATCCGTCCTCCTGAGCCACCGCGCGCTGCCAGGCGGCGATCGCCGGCTTCCACTTCCGGGCCCGCTCGGCGACGCGGGCCTCGATGGCGTCCGCGCCGAGCCGGCACATCGCCGACGCGGGATTCTGGCCGGCCATCACCTCCGGCGGAATCTTCGTCGCCAGGCTCCGCAGCTCGCGCATTGTCGTCAGGGCCTCGCGCGTCTTTCCGGTGGAGGCCAGCGCCATCCCGCGCGCGTGGAGCCAGAGCCCGGTGAGCGTGGGGTACTTCTCGGGTGGGCGAGGCTCGGCCAGGATCTCCTTCCACTTCCCGAACCGCACCATGACCAGCAGCGGCTCGGAGGCGAAGAAGTCCATCCCCGGCATCATGTCCAGCATCTCGGGCGGGAGGGCCTTGGTTGCCTCCCGCGCTGCGCGGAGCGACTCCTCGGAGCGCCCGAGCATCGACGCCGAGTACGCGAGGAACCCGTGGTTGTGCCCCAGGTACATGGGGTAGTAGCCCGGCGCCCGCGTCTTCGAGAGGTAGGCCTCGTCGGCACGCACCGCGCGGCGGTTCGCCTCGGACGCCTCGGCGTACCGGCCGACCCGCTGGAAGATGTGCGCCGGCATGTGGACGATGTGCCCGGCCGCGGGCATCAGCGCGCCGAGCCGCTCCGCGGAAGGCACCGCAAGGTCCGGCCTCGCGGAGGCCTCGACCGCGTGGATGTAATAGTGATTGGCGCCGGGGTGCGTGGTGTTGCGCGCCAGCACCTTCTCCAGGGTGGTGACGATCTCCTCGGTTCCCGGCGCCGGCTTTCCGTCCAGGGTCCAGAGGCGCCACGGATTCACGTCCATCAGGGACTCGGCAAAGACGACCTGCACGTCGTCGTCGGCCGGGTTCGTCCGGGCGACCTCGCGCATCGCCGCGGCGAAGGCCTCGTTCAGCGGTTGCTGGGACGGTGGGTCCAGGGGCTGCGGACCCCGGTGGCGCGAGGCCAGCGCGGTGATCAGCGCCTGCTCCACCGGGCGGGCCCGAGCCGCGCGCTCGCGGGCGGCCTGCAGCGCGTCCCAGGCCGCCTGCGCCCGGTCCGGGAGCATGGGAACGTTGTAGTTGGGCCCCAGCGTCCAGGCCACGCCCCAGAAGCACGGCGCGCATCCGGGGTCGAGCTCCGCCGCGCGGGCGAAGGAGCGAGTCGCCTCGTCGTGGTTGAAGCCGTACGCCAGCCGCAGCCCCTGATCGAAGTAGCGCTGCGCCTCGGGAGAGGCAGTCCCCACCGGGCGGGTGTGGGGCCCCAGGTCGTCGAACAGCTGCGCTCCCTGGGCGAGGGCGACGACGGAGGCCGGGACCGCCGGCGGGGGCGGGGCCTTCGCTGCGGCGCTGCTGGCGGTCTGTGGAGGTGGCGCCGAGGAACCTCCGGCACAGGCGACGGCGAGGACCAGCAGCGTGCAGAGTGGGCGCACCGTGGGGACCTCCGAGCGTGAGGGGGGACGAGGATGCTACGGCAGCCCGGGCCCTCGGGATCGGTCAATCAGTACGGCCGCTGGCCGATCCAGTTCCCCGGGGGGCTGTAGTTGCAGACCCAGAAGTCCCAGGTGGGGAAGCCGCTGAATGGCGAGTTGGTGGTGCAGCGCGCGTAGGCACATCCCACGAGGGTGCTGTCCCGCCAGACGATCTGCGTGTAGTGGCCGCAGGCCTTCCCCGGCGCGCAGCTGTTCGAGGCGTAGTCGTAGTCCGCCGCTTCCGAGGCCCAGGCCTGCACCACCTCGGCGATGCTGGGCCAGTGCCCAGGCGAGCTCGCGGCAATGTTCTCACCGAGGTTCCCGCGGCCCGCGTTGTGCTGGTACACGCAGTGCGCCGCCCACTGGGCCGCGACTGCCTCCACCTCGGCGGACCACTGCGTCGCGGGGAGCGGGGGAGTCGGGGTGGGCGTCGCGCTGCTCCGGACCTGATCGTGCGCCTGGAGCGCCACCCTCGCCAGGTCCGTGGTCGGGTCCGAGGGGCTCGGTCCGTCACCGCCGTTCTCCGGGTCGAAGAGGTCGCACCCGGAGAGCGCGAGCAGCAGGACGAGTCCGGGGGCGGTCGGGAGCGAGCGGGTCATCGACCTCGGAAGTCTAGGGCCGCTCCCCCCTGCCGGGCAGGGTCACCCGGACCGGACGCCAGGCTCGAGGGAGTCCGCGTGCGTGACTGGCGCACACTCGGCGCCCAGCAGCCGTGCTCCGGACGGTCAGACCGCGGCCGTCGGGCTGGCGTCGTCCTGGACGCAGCTCCGGAGTGCCCGGAGCAGCGCCTCGACGTCCACCGGCTTCTGGACCACGGCCCGGACCAGCGGCAAGCGATCCGCGAATCGCGACACCGGTCCGAAGCCGCTGACCACCACCACGCCGAGGTGCTGCTCGCCTCGGGCTCCGAGCTCCTGGAGGAACTCGTGTCCGTTGAGTCGGGGGAGCACCATGTCCAGCACCACCGCGTCGGGCCCCCGTGCCCCGGTGGCGATCACCTCCAGGGCGCGCTGGCCGTCCTCGACTCCGATGCATGCGTACCCGTGCTCCTCGAGCAGGGCACAGAGCAGCTCGCGCTGAGCCGCGTCGTCCTCGACCACCAGGATGGTCCGCCCCATGCCGCCCACTCCTCCCCCCGGACTCTCCAGTGTGCGCTGGTACTCCCTCCGGGCCCAGCCCGGGGCCCGAGATTGTTTCCGGCAGACGACCTCTCCGCCGACGTCGCCCTAGCCCTCGACGTGAGGGGCGATGACCGCGGCCATCGGGAGCGCCTCGTAGCGGAGCCCGATGCCGGCCTGGATCGCCGGGTCCTGCTCCTGGAGCCGCTGGAGGGCGGCCTCGTCCTGGACGCGCACGATGCCCAGGCCCCAGGGGCCCGCAGGCGATCCCCTCGACCATGCGGGCGGTCCAGTACTGGACGTGTTCCTCCATCGCCGAGCGCTCCTCGGCAGTCATGTCCTGGGGAAGGACGCCCGGGGCGGGATGAGCTTGCAGAGGAAGTAGCGAGGGGCGGGTGTCTGGGGATCGGGCATGATCGACCGGGGAACAGCGCAGGCCCTGCGCGCAGTCCCGGACGGAGCTCGCGCCCGGGGGCCGTCCCGCCGCACCGGGGAGCGGCTGGCCGGTGCGTTCGCAAGAGACTCGCCCGCCGGAGACGTGCCACACTCCGCCGCCGTCTCATCCAGGAGGGGAGGTCTCATGCGGCACCTGGTGTGTGTGACGGTGCTTCTGTGTGGCGTCGCGTTCGGGCAGCAAGCTCCGGTCATCGCGGTGAAGACCGGCCGGCTCCTCGATCCGGTGGCCCAGAAGGTACGCACCGGCGCTGTGGTCGTCGTCCAGGACGGGCGCATCAAGTCGGTCGGCGACGCGGTGCCGCCCGGTGCCCAGGTGGTGGACGCCTCGGGGCTCACCGTCTCGCCGGGCTTCATCGACACCCACACCCACGTGATGCTTCAGGGCGACCCGACCGACGTCGAGTACGACGAGCAGATCCTCAAGGAGTCGCTGCCCTATCGCGCTCTGCGAGCGAGCCGGGCAATGCGCATCGCGCTGGAGCACGGCTTCACCACGCTCCGGGACATCGGGAACGAGGGCGCCGGCTTCGCCGACGTGGACATGAAGAAGGCCGTGGCCGCCGGCATCATCGTCGGACCACGACTCTTCGTCGCCACCAAGGCGCTCGCCCCGACCGGTGCCTACGGGCTCGGGGGTACGAGCTACAGCTGGCAGCTGGACATGCCCAAGGGCGTCGAGATGTGTGACGGGCCGGATGCCTGTCGCCGCGCGGTGCGGGACCAGATCGCCCACGGCGCGGACTGGATCAAGGTCTACGCCGACCGCGGTTACTACAGGCGCCCCGACGGACAGATCCGCAGCCTGCCCAACTTCACGCAGGAGGAGCTGAACGCCATCGTGGACCAGGCGCACCGGACCAACCGGCGAGTCGCGGCGCACAGCATCACTCCCACCGGACACGCCATCGCCCTGGCGGCAGGCGTGGACTCCATCGAGCACGGGCAGGTGATCGACGACGCCACCGCGAAGCAGATGGCACAGAAGAAGGTGTTTCTCTCGCCGACGCTCACCGTCATCGGGTACGTCGACGCGCCCCGCAGCAAGACCAACCCCATCTGGAACGCGATCGCCAAGGCGTCGGAGGAGTCCTTCCGGCGCGCGCTGGCCGCGGGGGTGCAGATCGCCCTCGGGACCGATGCCGGGGGCTTCCCCTGGGACCAGATCAACCAGGCGAAGGAGTTCAAGATCTACGTGGACCGGGGGATGACGCCCTGGCAGGCGATCCGCTCGGGCACAGTCGTCGCGGCGTCGCTGCTTGGAAAGGAGTCGGAGCTCGGTACCCTGGCGCCCGGCGCCTACGCCGATCTCGTCGGGATGAAGGACGACCCGCTGAAGGACATCACCGCCACCGAGCGCGTCTCCTTCGTCATGAAGGAAGGAGTGGTCGTCATCCCATCGGGGCGCTGAGCTGCGGAGGGTCGGCGGAGACCGCGGGGGGCGTCCCGCAACTCCGGAGCGGGGGCCCGGGTTCGAGTCCGATGAAGGGGCACGGCGCCGAGGCCGCGCCCGCCGTCAGGAGACCGACCCGTGAAGACCTTGGTGAAGATGATCGTCGTGGTGAGCGCGCTGTCGTCGGTGGCGATGGCTGCCGAGGTGGACCACCGCGAGGACCGCCAGCAGGACCGCATCGCCCGGGGCGTGCAGGATGGCCAGCTGACCCCTGCCGAGACCGCGCGGCTGGAGAGGCAGGAGGCTCGGATCGACGCGCGGATCGACCGTGAACGAGCGGAGAACGGCGGGCATCTCACGCCGGCGGAGCGGCGGAGCATCAACCGCCAGCAGAACCGCGAGAGTCGCCGCATCTACGCGGCGAAGCACAACGCGCGGCACGAGTAGTCGAGTCGCTGCGGGCGCCGGTCGTGTTCGGCCGGCGCTCTCCGACCGGTAAGCTACTCGAGCCCGGCGTCCTTTCGCGGGTTCCCCACCATCGACCGGGGCACCACCACCTTGTCGAACTGCTCGGCGGTGACGTGACCCGAGGCGAGCGCGGCCTCCCGAAGGGTCATCCCCTTCTGATGCGCCTCGTGGGCGATGTGCGCCGCCTTGTCGTA
>RPRB01000249.1 GCA_003818285.1 Myxococcaceae bacterium | reverse complement strand
GCCGCCGCCCGAGCACGAAGCACGTCGCGCCATGCGGCCACGGGGGGGAATTTGGATACTTCGCTCATCTGCTCGAGTGCCGATAGCGCGCCAGTTGCGTCGCCCATTGCCAGGTGACACTCCCCCCTCGCGACCGCGACCTGAACACGTACAATGTCCTCCTTGATGTATCGGGAAACCTCATCGAGACAGGCGAGGCCCTCTTTGTACTTCTTTGAATCGCATTCAGCCCTGCATGCCACTTGTGAGTAGTCGTCAGGCGTGTCTCCCTTGGAAATAGCGAGCCGATGATCGCGCTCTAGAAGTGCGCGGGCCTCCGCAGGTCGGTCCTCCTCGCGCAGAATGCGACTCGCGAGCGACAGAGCAACCTCCGAACCCTCGCCCTGCGCCCGCCGGTGGCGCTCAACGAGCGCCTGGCGAGCTTCCCGGAGTTCTCCCTTCAACAAGGCAAGCCATCCCTTGAGGCCAAACGCCATGGAACTCTCAGGGGTACCTGTCGAGCGTTCCAGGTCTTCGAGCTCGGAGAGACGCTGGTCCGTGCCACGCACGTCTCCTGCAAACCAGGCCATCCATCCAAGCCATTCCAGGACGCCCGAGGCCTCGCCGCCCTGCATGCCCAACCGGCGAAGCTCGCTCAGCGCTTCGGTCGCCAGGGCGACGGCTTGAGACCGATTGCCACTCTTCATGAGCCTGATTGCCCGATCCATCTTGACGCGCGCAGCGGCCGCGGGCTCGGGAACAGCCCTGAAGAGCGCTTCCGCGGCAGCCAGGACCTCAAGAACCTTCGGCAGGTCACTCCTGCCCGCCAACCACTCGCCGCGCCACCACAGAACCTCGCCCAGTTCGATGCGTGCTCCCATCGCCCGTGCGCGTTGCTCCGCCTGGTCCAGGAGAACGCTCGCTCCCTCTCTGTCGCCGGCTCGATTCTTCAGCTGGGCCTCGGCCATCTGCAGAAAGAGATGTGGCTCCCGGTTTCCAGCGGCTTTTCGCCAGCGGGCGAGGACAGCGAACCCGCGCTCGAGCGCTGTGGCTTCAGAGGAGTCCTCGACGAACTCCAGCGCAAGGTCTGGATCGTCGGGCCAGGTCTCGAAGCGTCTCTTGTCGATGCCTCGTGCGCCGTGCTCGTCACCCGACGCGAATAGCACGAGTGCCTCGGTGAGCTGTCGCTCGCTCTCCGGAAGGGCCGCAGCTGTCTCACGGGCACGCTGTGCGGCCTCGCGCGCCCGCCGGCCGTACCCAAGCTTGAGCCAGGCCCCGGCTTCAGCGACGTGCGCTGCGTGAAACGCGCCATCGGCCGCACTGGAGGCGGCGAAGGCTTGCTGGGCCCCGGGGTAATCGGTGCGCGTGAGCCTTTCGAGACCCTCGGCGTAATGCCGCGCGGCCGTGAGCGAACGAGGGCGCGCCGCGCGAAGCTGTTCCACCTCCTTGCCAGAGAGCGAAACCCCAAGCGCGGTACGCAGTTGCTCGCCGAGACGCCCTGAAGCGGCCAGGAGGTCATCTGGTGCGAAGGACTCAGAGAAGGGGTTCATCGCGGCCGAGGGCTCGCTCCCCCCCTGGAACTGCATTTCGACCTCGATCCACCCTGGGGACTGGGCGCTCGGCCGAATGGTGCCGATGAGCAGCCACTGGGTGCCGAGCAGTTCGCTCAGACGCCGCCTTGCTTCGGGCGTGGCGAGGTCCGCGTTGCTGATCCCAAGCGATGCCTTCGCCATGCCGACGCTCGAGTCCGGGAAGTACTCTCCTCGCCGGGATTGGGACACGCGGAGCGAAGTCTCGCCGGCTTCCAGTTCCATCCGGAGAAGCTCTGCAAGCGTCGACGGCACCCACTTCAGGTCGCCGAGGTCACCGACACTGGTGAATCCCGCGACCGCCACCGGAATCCTCGTGTGGAACTCCGGCGTCGCCTGCGTCAGGCCAGCCAACTTACGACGTAGGCCTGGAACGCTGAAAGCACCCACGACGACGGCCAGGCCTACCAGTGCGACTGTCACGACCTTCCGACGGCTGACGAGCGGCGAGGGCCGGTCCAGGAAACGCACGACGTCGGCTGCGGTAGAAAAGCGCGCCTCGGGCACCCGCTCCAGGCACTTGAGGACGGCGGCATTCCAGCGCAGGTCGAGCTCGGGGACGACGGACCGGGGTGGGGGCGGGCGCTCGTTCACCCGTTTCACGGCCACCTCGAGTGGAGTGGCCCCGGCGAAGGGCAAGCTCCCCGTCAGCATCTCGTAGAGCACCAGTCCCAGGGCGTAGATGTCCGCTGCCGGTCCCACCTCACCGCCGCTCACCTGCTCTGGTGCCATGTACTCGGGAGTCCCGAGAAGGCCCGTGCCGGTGACTTGCTCCTCCAAGCCCCCTTGACTCTGCAACGCCCTCGCGATGCCGAAGTCCGTCACCACCGCCCGCAGCTCCCCGGAGTGCGCATCTCCGGCCTGCCGGGGCACCAGCATGACGTTGCTCGTCTTGAAGTCCCGGTGGATGACGCCCTCGGCATGGGCTGCATCCAGCCCTGCCGCTACCTGTCTCAGCAGCGGCATCACCTCGGCAGGCGACATCCGTCCCTGGTGCTTCAGCCGCTCGCTCAGCGTCTCCCCCTCCAGGAATTCCATGGTGAGGAAGTCCAGACCCTCTCCGGCGCTCGTCTGGGTCGAGTCCAAGTGGTAGACGCGGCAGACGTTTGGGTGACTGGCCTTCCGGGCCAGGAGCACCTCTCGGCGGAAGCGCTCGAGCATCGCTGGGTCTGCGCCGAACTTTGGGAGGAGGGTCTTCAGGGCGACGTCGGAGCGCAGCAGCTCGTCGTACGCCTGGTACACCTCCCCCATCCCACCCCGAGCAACGAAGCGCAGGATGGTGAAGCGGCCGGCGACCTTCTCGCCGACGTGCAGACGCGGCGGAGCGCCCTGGGTGGGCTCAGGCCATGGCGAGGTTTCCGCGCTACCCGTGACGGCCCTTGTCTCCTCTCCGACGCGGCCCGCCCGTGCGGCCGGCGCAAGTCTCTCGGTCGCCGGACCGTCCGGTCCTCCCGACGTGCGGTTGCTGGGGTCCTGACTCAGAAGGCACCCCCCGGAGGGGGAACATCCTCCCGGCCGCCCAGGGGCTGCAAACGAGCCGCTGCCTCAGGGCTTTCTCAAGGGTCGAGGAAAGCCGTGCACTGCGAGCCGACTCACCAGGGTACGTCGGGAGATACCGAGCATCTTCGCGGCACGACTCTGGTTGCCTCCGCAAGCCTGCAACACCGTGGCGATTCGGTCTCGCTGTTCTGCATCCCCTCCTGGCGGTCCGCTCGCCGGACCTCGTGGTGGGGAGGCAGGAACGAAACTCATCCGCGCCCGGTCCGAGGGAAGGTGCTCGGTGCCGATCAGCCCGCCGCGGGACAGGACGACCGCCCGCTCCATGACGTTGCGGAGCTCGCGGACATTTCCTGGCCAGGGATGCCGTCGCAGAGCCTCCAACGCCTCCGAAGTCAGCGCCGGAGTAGGCACTTTCTGGGTGCGGCTGTACTGCTCGATGAATGCTCGAGCGAGCGGCTCGATCTCGTGCGCCCGCTCCCGCAACGGGGGAATGAGAAGTGGCATTCCATTGAGGCGGAAGAAGAGCTCTGGCCGAAACTCGCCGCGGGCGCATGCCTCTTCGAGATCGCGACTGCTCGCCGAGATGATGCGCAGGTCGATCTTCCGCGGCCTCACCGCGCCCAGCCTTCGCACTTCGTCGCTCTCCAGCACGCGAAGGAGCTTGACCTGCACGCTGATGGGAATCTCCGCCACCTCATCGAGGAACAGCGTACCGCCGGTCGCCGTTTCAATCAGACCAGGCTTGCCACTGGTCGCCCCGCTGAACGCGCCGCGCTCGTATCCGAAGAGCTCGGCCTCCAGGAGAGACTCAGGGAATTCGGCACAGTGGAGCGGGACGAAGGGCCCGTCGCGTCGAGCCGATCGCCGGTGGAGCTCGAGCGCCAGTACTCCCTTCCCGGTGCCAGTTTCACCCACCAGCAGCACGCTCAAGCCGCACTGCGCGACCCGGTCCACCACCGGCGCGAAGAGTTCGACGACGCCGCCTCCGTCGTGCGCCCGCGAAGGGCGCGGCGAGGCCCGCTCGAGCAGCTCAGCGGCACTTCGACCGTCGCCGGGGTGACAGGCCAGCCCCACTTCCAATCCGTCACAGGCCAGTTCGCGCGCGCGGAGCTCGGCGTCCTTCGCCTGGATGTCGAAGACGAGAAGTTCGAACTCGTCCGGCCCGTAGGTTCCAAGGATTTCGGTGGCTTTGAGCTCTTTCAGCAGACGGGGGCGCATGACGCTGGCTGTCCCAGACGGACATACCAACCTAAACAAAGCGAAGTTTCGATTCGATTCGACTCGGCACTCCTCGTCGATCCGGTCCTCGACGTACTCATGCGTCTTGATCTTGATCGCTCGAAGCGGAGCGACGCCGCGGCGCTGGACGACGAGGAGTGCACGGCCAATCTCGATGGCGTCTCCAGGTCGTAGCTCCACGGACTCGCCGGAGGGGATGACCTGCCCGCGAACCATCGTCCCGTTGGCGCTGCCCAGGTCCTCCAGCCTGAGTCCGTCTCCGAGATGGAGGGTGAAGTGGCGCCGGGAGATCGCAGGCTCCTCGACGCGGATGTCCGCGTGCCTTCCGCGCCCGACGGTCACCGCGCCGGATTCAGGTAGCAGCTCCACCCGATGGGCATCGCCAACCAAGACCAGAAGTCGCCAGTCCCCCCGCCGAGAATCGGCGGTGGAAAGTCGTTCGGTCTCGGTACCGGCCTCGGGCATGGCACTCCCTCGGGCGTTTCGGGGAATACTACGCAAGACGCCGAGCGCACCCAAGCCTCAGGCCCTTGCCTCACGACGCGCCCCCGCGCGACCGAGGTCCGGTCCTCTCAGGGTTGCGCACCATGCGCAATATCGACTTGCGCACCCTGGGCAAGTTCCTCCGGCGTCCAACCGAGTTCCGCCAACTTGGCAGAGGCACGGCGTTTGCCCCAGAGCCTTCGTGGACACAATCACGAGGAGCGAACACCATGATGCGACTCTTGTGGCGATCCAGCGCCGCAGTTCTGATCCTGGGGTGCGGTGCAACGAGCCCTGGATCTCCAACTCCAGAAGCCAATAGCGCCACGGCCGGGGTTTCGCCGGCTCTCTGCACAGACTCGGCTGTGAGCAATTGGAACTCGTTTGCTGTCCAGGCCATCTTGACGGCGGGACAGGGCGCCGTCCCCGAATCGCGGACACTCGCGATCGTGCAGGTGGCGATTCACGACGCCTTGAACGCGATCGACTCTCGTTATGAGCGATACGCGTTCACCGGCGACGCGCAAGCCGGGGCATCCGTGGACGCGGCAATTGCGGCTGCGGCACGGGATGCCCTCGTCGGTGCGATCGCGGTCGGTGCCTTGCCGTTTCCGGGCTTCGGAACGCCGGCGAATCAGGCCCTCGCCGTGGCGCAGATCGATGCGGAATATGCCGCAACGTTGGCCGGGATCCCGGACGGGCCTTCAAAGAGCGACGGCATCGCCATCGGACAAGCGGCCGCCGCTGCGATTGTTGCGCTCCGAAGCACCGACCACGCCACCACGCTGGTGACCTACACCCCGGGTACCGGGCCGGGCAGCTGGCAGCCGACGCCGAACCCTGTTCCGTTCGATCCGCCCGCGGCTGCCGACAACTTGCCGGCCGCGCTTCCCGGTTGGGGACAGGTCACCCCATTCGTGCTGCGGCGAAGCAACCAATTCGAGCCGAATGGCCCGCCGCACCTGTCAACGAAGCGGTACGCACGTGACTACAATGAGGTGAAGGCGATCGGCGAGAAGAACAGCGCGATTCGGACGGCCGAGCAGACCTCCATCGCCAGGTTCTGGTATGAACCCTCGCCGGCCGGGTGGAGCCGAATCGCACGGGTGGTTGCGCAGTCGCACTGCCTCGACTCGTGGGACACGGCGCGTCTGCTCGCGCTCGTCAACCTCGCAATGGCCGATGGGTTCATCGCAGGATTCGAGACAAAGTACCGCTTGAATTTCTGGCGGCCGGTGACCGCGATCCGCGCCGGCGACACGGACGGAAACGATGCGACGGTCGCGGATCCGACGTGGTCGACGTTACTGAACACGCCGAATGTTCCCGACTACACCTCGACCCACAGCGTCCTCGGCGGTGCCGCTTCCAAGGTGCTGCGTCGATTCTTCCATGACGATGATGTGCCGTTTACGGTCACCAGCGGTGTCCCCTTCGCCGGCTTGACGCGCTCGTTTACGAGCTTTTCGCAGGCGGCGACGGAGAACGGCGAGTCCCGCATTTACGCGGGCATTCACTTCCGCTCCGCCGTCGAGGACGGGATCGCCCAGGGGAAGAAGATCGGCGGCTTCGCGTTCACACATGCTCTGAAACCGCTCCATAGCGACCGCGACGATGGCGACGATGACGACGACGACAGGGATCGGTGAATCCGTAGAATCGCCGACAACGACGCCTAAGAGCCATCCCTCGCCGTCGTGAAGATAAGCAAGAGCCCGGACCTAGGTGGCTGTTGCCGATCCAGGTTCGGGCTTCACGTTCTTGCCGATCGGAGGCCGCAAGAGATCCGGGCCGAGCGCCCGAAACGCCCGACCCGGTTTGCGCTTTGCCCGCCCCTGAAGAGCTGCGCGTTGGCCGGGCAGGCCGTGCACTTTGGATGGCACGTGCTGCGCCACCTTCGCCTCGCTC